>PLSK01000221.1:1381-57069 GCA_003165155.1 Mycobacterium sp.
TGCATCAGCATGAAGTTGGTCGCGTTGTGCTCACGGGCCACCTGGGCAACCCGTTGCTGCAATTCGGGGCACCACTGAATCGCCACGGTGGCGCCGCGCTGATCGGCGACCGGCGGGTAGGGCCGATCGGTGGGCAGTTGCAGGTGCTCGGGCATGCCGGCCAGGGCATCCTCCCAGTAGCCGAGCTGCCCGGCGATGCTGCTGCCGCTGTCCGCCAGGTCCCCGAGCTGCGCGCGCTGCCACAGCGTGTAGTCGACGTACTGCACCGCCAGATCGGCCCAGTCGGGGGCCCGCCCCGCGCACCGGCTGGCATAAGCAACCCCCAGATCGGCCACCAGCGGGGTCACCGACCAGCCGTCCGAAGCGATGTGGTGCGCCACGGTCACCAGCACGTGTTCATCGTCGGCGATGCGGAAAAGCCGCGCCCGCATGGGGATCTCGGCCGACAAGTCGAATGGGCGACTGACCTCGGTGTCGATGGCCTCACCCAGCCGGCTGTTCGACCATCCGGTGCCATCAACGAAAGCCCAACCGAAATCCGCGTGCTCGGCGGGCACCACCACCTGCCGCGGTACCCCCTCAACCGCCGGGAACAGCGTGCGCAGGCTCTCCTGGCGCTCCACCACATCGGCCAGCGCCGCGCCCAATGCGTCGGCATCGAGGTGCCCGGACAGCCGCAACGCCACCGCCAGGTTGTAGGTCGGCGACGGGCCCTGGAACTGGTCGATGAACCACAACCGGCTCTGGGCAAACGACAACGGGATAACGTCGGGCCGCCGTCCTTCTTCCAAGGCCACCAACGGCACCCGCCGGCTCTCATGCTCACCGATGTGGAGTGCCAACTGGGCAACCGTGGGCGCCTCGAACACGACGCGCACCGAAAGGCCGGCATCCATGGCGGTGTTGACCGCGGAGATCAGGCGCATCGCGGACAGCGAATCCCCACCCAAGTCGAAGAACGAGTCATCCGCGCCCACCCGCTCCACACCCAGCAACCGGGCATAGATGCCGGCCAGGATCTCCTCGGTGAGCGTGGCCGGGGCGCGGTACCGGCCGGTGTCCTGGTACTCCGGTGCCGGCAGCGCCCGAGTGTCGAGTTTGCCGTTCACCGTCAATGGCAGCGCATCGATCACCACCACNNGCCGCCGGCACCATGTACGCCGGCAACCGGTCGGCCAACGCGGCACGTATCTCGGCCGGCTCGGCGGTCCCGGTCACATACCCCACGAGGCGCTTGTCGCCGGGTTGGTCTTCGCGGGCGATCACCACCGCCTGGTCCACCCCGTCCAGCCCGGCCAACGCCGCCTGGACTTCACCGAGCTCGATACGGTACCCGCGGATCTTGACCTGTTCATCGGCGCGGCCGAGATATTGCAGCTGCCCATCGGCGCGCCACTGCACCAAGTCCCCGGTGCGGTACATGCGTTCTCCCGCAACGCCAAACGGACAGGCCACAAATCGTGATGCGGTCAAACCGGTCCGGCCGATATATCCGACGGCCACGCCGCGGCCGGCCACATACAACTCACCGACCACGCCCGTCGGCACCGGCCGCAACCACCCGTCGAGGACGAACAGCGCCACGGTCGACGGCGGCGCACCGATGGGTGCCGCACCCGAGCCGACGGCCAGCGGGGCACTCATCGACGCATACACCGTGGCCTCGGTGGGGCCGTAGGCGTTGATCACCACCCGCCCGGGCGCCCACTGATCCACCACCTCGGCCGAGCAAGCCTCGCCGCCGAGCAACAACGCCACCGATTCCAGCCCTTGCGGGCTCAGTGCTGTGACCGCCGACGGGGTTTGGGTGAGCACGTTGACCCGTTCACGGATCAACAGGTCGTGGAAGTCGTCTGGTGAGACGACAACCGAGTCGGGCACCACCACCAGGCGCCCCCCACCCAGCAGCGCAGCCCAGATCTCCCACACCGAGAAGTCGAATGCATACGAGTGGCACTGAGTCCACACCTGCGCCGCCGGCAGGTCTGTGGGCGACGACGCCGCCAAATGGGCCAGGTTGCGTTGGGTAACCGCCACCCCTTTAGGAGTACCGGTGGTGCCCGACGTGTAGATGAGGTAAGCGATGTCGTCCGGGGCCGCCGCCGATAGTGCGGTGCCGGGTTGAGTCCGGACGGCCAGGCCTCCAACATCATTGATGTCGATGACCGCCAGATCGCACCCGTCCAGCCGCCACCGCAGGGCCGCCGTGGTGAGGGTGGCGACGGGCGCGGCGTCATCGAGCATGAACTGCATCCGGGCCGCGGGCAGTGAAGGGTCGATCGCCAGGTACGCCGCCCCGGTTTTCAGTGCCGCCAGCATGGCCACCACGGCCTGGGCTGAGCGCTCCAACAGCAACGCCACCCGCGAACCCGGGCCGACACCATGGTCAGACAGCAAGTGCGCCAACCGGTTAGCAGCCTCGTCGAGTTCTCGATAGGTCATCGACAGATCGCCGGAGGTCACCGCCACCGCCTCCGGGGCGCGGGTCACCTGTGCGGCAAACAACTCCGGAACCGACACCGCAACCGGCGCGGGCCGGGTCAACACCGCGCGGTTGCCTACCTCATTGAGCCGGGCGTGCTCGTCCTCATCGAGCACATCCACCGACGACAGCCGCCGGGCCGGGTCAGCGGTCATCGCCACCAACACCCGCCGCAACCGCTCCATCAGGGTTTCGATGCTGGCCGCGTCGAACACGTCGGTGCGGAATTCCACCACCCCGGCGATTCCGGCGGCCGCACCCGCCTCACCCCACCATTCGGACAACGAAAGCGACAGGTCCATCCGGGCGGTGCCCGTGTCGAGCGGCATCGGAGTGACCTGCAGGTCACCCAAGGCTGACGCGGCAGCGGCGTCGCCGATCTTCAGATGCAGGCTCCGCCAGGCCAACATCACCTGGACTAGCGGGTGATGGGCCAGCGATCGAGTGGGGTTGAGCCGGTCGACGACCACTTCGAAGGGAACATCTTGGTGCTCGTAAGCGGCCAGGCTGCGCGTTCGCACCTGGGCCAGCAGTTCGGCGACAGTGGGATCGCCGGCCACATCGACCCGCAGCACCAACGTGTTGACGAAAAAGCCCACCAAGTCGTCAAGCGCGGGGTCACGGCGCCCTCCGATCGGGAACCCCACCGCCACATCAGAACTCGCGCTGAGCCTGGCCAGCAGCACCGCCAGGGCGGCCTGAACCACCATGAAACTGGTCGCATTGTGCGCGCGAGCCACGTGAGCAATCCGTTGTTGCAACTCGGCGGGCCAGTCGAGGCTCAGACTGGCGCCGCGCTCGTCAGCCACCGGTGGGTACGGCCGATCGGTGGGCAACTGCACACCCTCGGGCATCCCGGCCAGCGCATCCCGCCAGTACGCCAGCTGCGCGGCGATCAGGCTGTCCCCGTCGTCCAGATCACCAAACTGCGCGCGCTGCCACAGCGTGTAATCGACGTACTGCACCGGCAGATCGGCCCAATCCGGGGCTTGCCCCGCACACCGGCTCGGATAGGCCACGCCAAGATCGTGCACCAGCGGGGCGACCGACAAGCCGTCGGCGGCGATATGGTGCGCCACGGTCACCAGCACGTGTTCGTCGTCGCTGACGCGGAAAAGCCGTGCCTGCATGGGGATCTCGGCCGCCAGGTCAAACGGGTGACGCGCCACGGTGGCGATGGCCTCACCCAGCTGGGCTTCCGACCAGCCGGTGGCATCGACGACGGCCCAACCAAAGTCGGCCCGCTCGGAGGGGACCACGACCTGCTGGGGTATGCCCTCGGGCGCCGCAAACAGCGTGCGCAGGCTCTCATGTCGGCCCACCACATCGGCCAGCGCCGCACCCAACGCCTCGGCATTCAGCCGCCCCCGCAGCCGGAAATCCACCGGCATGTTGTAAGTCGGTGAGGGCCCCTGCAACTGATGAAGGAACCACAACCGGTTCTGGGAATATGACAACGGGATAACGTCGGGCCGCCGTCCTTCTTCCAAGGCCACCAAAGGCTCCAGCTGGCCGTGATCGGCACCGATACGGGGCGCCAACTGAGCAACCGTGGGCGCCTCGAACACGTCCCGCACCGAGATGCCGGCATCCAGACCGGCGTTGACCGCCGCGACCAGGCGCATCGCCGACAGCGAATCCCCACCCAACTCGAAGAACGACTCGTCCACGCCTATCAGCCGGGGCGGCTCAACACCCAGGACCTGGGCGTAGATGCCGGCCAGGATCTCCTCCACCGCATCGGCTGGGGCACGGTAGTGATCGCCATCCTGATATTCCGGTGCCGGCAGCGCGCGGGTGTCGAGTTTGCCGTTGACCGTCAACGGCAGCGCCGCCAGCACCACGATGGCCGCGGGCACCATGTACACCGGCAACCGCTCGGCCAACGCCGCGCGTATCCCGGCCGGTTCCGCGGTCCCGGTCACATACCCCACCAGGCGCTTGTCGCCGGGACGGTCCTCACGGGCGATCACCACCGCCTGCTCGACGCCGTCCAGCCCACTGAGTGCTGCCTGGATTTCGCCGAGTTCGATGCGATAGCCGCGGATCTTGACCTGCTCGTCAGCGCGCCCCACATACCGCAACTGGCCATCGGCGCCCCACCACACCAGATCCCCGGTGCGATACATCCTCTCTCCTGGCGCTCCCGCGCCAGCGAACGGGCACGCCACAAACCGCGTCGCACTCAGCCCCGCCCGACCCACGTAGCCGGCCGCCAACCCGGCGCCGGCCACGTACAACTCCCCGACCACTCCCGCCGGCACCGGCTGCAACCAGCCATCGAGCACAAAGAACCCCAGATGGGCCAACGGCACCCCGATCGGGCTGAACGCGTTGTCCACATCGCCGGAAACGATCTCCCGGAACGACGCATGCACCGTCGTCTCGGTGATGCCATACATATTGATCAGCCGCGGCGACCCCGGATGGCTGTCCAGCCACCCCCGCAGGCGCGGCGGCTCCAGCGCCTCACCGCCAAACACCACCGCCTCGAGCTTCAACTGACGCCCCAGCTCCGGCTGCAACGCATCGGCGGCCTGCAACGCATAAAACGCCGACGGAGTCTGGCTCAACATAGTGACCTGTTCAGCCACCAACATCGCGTGCAAATCCTCCGGCGAGCGCACCACCGCATCGGGCACCACCACCAGCCGCCCGCCGTAAAGCAGCGCCCCCCAGATCTCCCACACCGAAAAATCGAACGCCAGCGAATGACACTGCGACCACACCTGCCCCGCCAAGTCCAGATCGGCGTCCAGAGTCTGCAACAACCGCGTCGCGTTGCGGTGCGGGATCGCCACCCCCTTAGGGGTTCCCGTCGTCCCCGAGGTGTAAATGATGTACGCGATATCGTCGGCGGCCGGCACCGGCAAAGCCGTGCTGGGTTGGCTCCCCACAGCGGGATCGCGAACATCGATCACCGCCAGGTCACACCCGTCCAGCCGGTCGGCCAAACCAGCCGTCGTGACCGCAGCCACCGGCGCGGCATCACCAAGCACAAACTCAACCCGGGCCGCCGGCACGCCCGGATCGATCGGCACGTACGCCGCGCCCGTTTTCACCACCGCCAACATCGCCACGATCGCCTCAGCCGACCGCGGCAACAACAACGCCACCCGCTGCCCCGCACCCACACCCCGAGCAACCAACACATGCGCCAACCGGTTCGANNGTCACCTGCGCGGCGAACACCTCCGGAATCGACACCCCCACACCCGACTCCGACAACCCCGCCCGATTACCCCAGCACTGCAACCGAGCGCGCTCATCCTCATCCAGCACATCCATCGACGACAACCGCCGCCCCGGATCAGCGGTCATCGCCGCCAGCACGCGCTCGAATCGCTTCACCAGTGTTTCGATGTCGCCGATGTCGAAAACGTCGGTGTCGAATTCGACGCGAAGGCCCAGTTCGTTGCCTGGCAGGGCTTGGATCGCCAAGGGATAGTGGTTGTATTCGCGGTGAATGAACTCGGTGACGGACAAACCGTCGACGCCCGACAATGCGGCGGTGTCGAGCGGATAGTTTTCGTACACGAACAAGGTGTCGAACAGGTGGTCAAGGCCGGTGACGCGGTGGATCTCGTTGAGCGCCAGGTGCTGGTGCTCGAGTGTGTGGCTGTACGCGGTTTGCAGCTGATCGAGCAGGTCGGTGGTAGTGGTGGCAGCTGTGATGTTCGCCCGCACCGGCACCGTGTTGATGAACAGGCCCACCATTGAGTCCGCGCCGACAACCTCGGCGGGCCTGCCCGAGACCGTCGTACCGAAGGAGACATCGTGCCGGCCGGTCAGCCGCGTCAGCAGCTGTGACCACGCGCCATGCAGCACGGTGCTGACGGTGGTGTGACATGAGCGCGCCAGCTCGCTGAGCGCCGCCGTGGTGTCCTCCGGCACCCGAAANNTGGGGGTGTCAAAACCGGCCAACACGTCACCCCAGGCCGCGCGGGCGGCATCACCGTCACGACCGGTCAGCCAGGTGACGTACCTGCGATACGGCGCGGCCGGGGGCAGCCGCTGCCCGAAGTAGCTGGCGAATATCTCGCCCAGCAGGATCGGCAGCGACCAGCCGTCAAGCACGATGTGGTGATTAGTCAGCACAAACCGGTGTTGATCTGCTGCAGTGCGGAGCAAAGCCGCCCGAAAGGCCGGCCCATCAGCCAGATCGCACACGGCGGCGCGTTCGGCGGCACAAACCCGCTGGATCTGCTCATCGAGGTGGTCTGGGTCGCCGTCATTCAGGTCGAGATACTGCCAGGGCGCCACGGGATCCGCCGGGATGATCTGCACCGGCTGGTCGAACTTCTCGGAGAATCGGGCCACCAGGTGTGGATGCCGGATGACCACCGCGTGCACCGCATCGCGCAGGCGTTGCTGATCAAGCGGACCGCTCAACGTGATATCGAGCTGCACCGCGTAGACGTCGTCGCTGCCCTGCGCCGTGCTGGCGTGGAACAACAACCCCCGCTGCAAGGGGGTCAACGGCAATACGTCAGAGATCCGCATATTGCCGCTGCAGCTCGTCGATCTGCTGCTGGCTAAGACCGGCAGCGACATCGGAGGGCGTCAACCCGCCCCCACCGCCGTTGACATTCGCGCAGATGCCGGTCAGCGCGTCAAACCACAACCGGCTCAGCCGACTGACCTGCGCGTGATCCAGGGCCGAGGGTGCCCACGTCCAGCTGGCGTGCAGGGACGGGCCGGTGTCGGTGTCGACCGTGCCAGCGTTGAGCTCCACGGTGTGTGCCAACGGCATGGCTAATCTCGCGCTGGGGTCGATAAGCGCCAAGCCGTCCTCGCAGATCCGCCACACGTCACCGGACACCTCGGCCGCCCCGGCGCCCCGGCCCAGGTAGTTGAACCCGATCGGTGGATCAGACCCCTCGAGGTCAACGTCATTGTTCAAGTAGCGCAATGCGCCGTAGGTCAACCCGTCCGGTAGCGCCCGAAGCTGTTCTTTGGCGTCTTTGATCACCGCTCCCAGCCCCGCATCACCGGCCAGCACCTGAGCCCAGGACAGCCCCCCAATGTGCAAAGCCACCGGATACTTGGTGGTAAACCAGCCCACCGTGCGCGACAGGTCAACGTGCTCGTCCGGGGCGGCCAACTCCTCCTGGCGCCCGTGACCCTCCACATCGATCACAACCGGCGCGCCACCAGTACCCAAGAATTCCGCGGACGCCAAGGCGAACGCGATCAACAGGATCTCGTGTATCCCGGCATGAAACGCCGCCGGCACCTCGCCGAGCAGCATCCGTGTCGTCTCAACATCCAACTGCACCGCCAAGTTCCCGGCGCTCGCAGCGGTATCCGTCTCGGGCCGTACCGCCGGCAGCGTCACGGGCACCGCGGCCACCTGCCGCCAGGCGTGTGCCAGCTCCACGACTTCCGGGTTGCGGGCGTGCTCAACCAGCAGCGACGCCCACCGGGCAAACGACGTTCCCGGCGCCGGCAACACCACCTGCTGCCCGCCCCGATGCTGAGCCCAGGCGATATTGAGGTCTTCCAGCAAAATGCGCCACGACACCCCATCAACAGCCAAATGGTGAACGATCGCCACCAGCCGACTCGTAGAGGCAACCCACAACGCGCTCAGCATCACCCCGGCCGCCGGGTTCAACCGCGCCCGCGCCTCCACCAAGGCCTCCTCGGACAATGCCTGCACCGTCTGCAGGCAGTCGCGGGCAGCCACCGACCCGGCCTCGGGCACGGTCAGCGACCAGCCCCCGATACCGTCATGGTCGACCCGAAGCCGCAGCATCGCATGCCGGTCCAGCACGGCCTGCAACACCTCCACCACATCGGCCTCGGTCGCCCCTTCCGGAGCCTGCGCCACCACCGTCTGGTTGAACTGATCCGCCGGGGCGCCCGCGCTGTGCAGGCTCTGCAGCCAGCGCATGATCGGCGTTGCGATCACCGGCCCGACACCGTCGTCGGTCAGATCGGCGTCACCATCGATGACCCGGGCCACCCGAGCCAGCCGCGCCACGGTCTGCTCACTGAAAATATCGCGCGGCCGACACAGCACGCCGACGGCACGCGCCCGCGCCACCACCTGCATCGACAAGATGCTGTCCCCGCCCAGCTCGAAAAACGAGTCGTCCACCCCGACCCGCTCCAGCCCGAGCACCTGGGCGTAGATATCGGTCAGGATCTCCTCCACCGCGTCGGCGGGGGCGCGATATTGATCGCCATCCTGATACTCCGGTGCAGGCAGGGCCCGGGTGTCGAGTTTCCCGTTGACCGTCAACGGCAGCACGTCGATCACGACGACAGCGGCCGGCACCATGTACGCCGGCAGCCGCTCCGCCAGTGCGGCACGCACCCCGGCCACGTCCGCGGTCCCGGTCACATAACCCACCAAGCGCTTATCCCCGGGCCTGTCCTCGCGGGCGATCACCACTGCCTGCTTGACCCCGTCCAGCCCGGCCAAGGCCGCCTGCACCTCACCGAGCTCGATGCGATACCCGCGGATCTTCACCTGCTGGTCGGCGCGCCCCACATAGCGCAGCTGCCCGTCGGCACCCCACCACGCCAGATCCCCGGTGCGATACATGCGTGCCCCGGGCCCACCGACCGGGCAGGCCACAAACCGCGTCGCCGTCAAACCCGGCCGCCGCCAATACCCATAGCCCGCGCCGTCGCCGGCCACGTACAACTCCCCCACCACACCCGCCGGCACTGGCCGCAACCAGCCGTCGAGCACAAAAAACCCGAGATGTGCCAATGGCACCCCAACAGGGCTGACAGTGCTGTCCACATCGGCGGCGACGATCTCGCGGAACGAGGCATGCACCGTCGTCTCGGTAGTGCCATACAAGTTGAGCAGGCGCGGTGAACGTGGATGACGGTCCAGCCAGGTCCGCAGCCGATGCGGTTCCAGCGCTTCACCGGCGAACAGCACCGCCTCAAGTTTGAGCTGCTGTCCGAGCTCGGGCGCGAGCGCGTCCGCGGTTTGCAGTGCATAGAACCCCGACGGGGTCTGGCTTAGGACACCGACCTGTTCCCTGACCAATAACGCATGGAAATCTTCGGGCGAACGCGCCACCGATTCGGGCACCACCACGAGGCGCCCACCGGATAGCAGTGCGCCCCAGATCTCGCACACCGAGACGTCGAAGGCCAAGGAATGCCACTGCGACCACGCCTGCCCCGGCGACAGCTCGACGTCCAGGGACTCCAGCAACCGGATGACGCTGTGGTGGGGGATCGCCACCCCTTTGGGGACACCGGTAGTGCCCGAGGTGTAGATGAGGTAGGCGATATCGTCGGGGCCCGGCGCCGGTAGCGTTGCGCTTGGTTGGCTGTCTAAAGCGTCTGCGAGATGATCAACATCGATGACCAGCAGATCGCGCCCGTCCAGCCGATCGGCCAACCCGGCGGTGGTAATCGCGGCAATGGGCGCGGCATCGTCGAGCATGAACTCGATCCGGGCCGCCGGCACCGCCGGGTCCATCGGCACGTAGGCCGCCCCGGTTTTCAGCACCGCCAAGATCGCCACGATCGCCTTGCCCGAGCGCGGCATGAACAACGCCACCCGCTGCCCCGGACCCGCACCCCGAGCGGCCAACAAATGCGCCAACCGGTTCGACGACTCATCGAGCTCCCGGTAGGTCAGCGACACACCCTCGAAGGTCACCGCCACCGCGTCCGGAACACGCGCCGCCTGCGCGGCGAACGCCTCCGGAATCGACAGCCGCGCACCCACCGGCGCGGCCAACCCCGCCTGATTGCCCCATCCCTGCAACCGAGCGTGATCATCGTCGTCCAGCACATCCATCGACGACAGCAGCCGCCCCGGGTCAGCCGTCATCGCCGCCAACACCCGCCCCAACCGCCTCGCCAGATCGGAGACGTCGGAGTTCGAAAATGGCCCGCCGGCACCCGCCGTGCTCAGGAAAAGCTGGTCACCGGCGCCAGAGAAGATCAACCCAAAACCGCCTACCTGGCCGGGATTGGTGAACGAGGCCGACGCCGCTATACCCGCGAAGTCGATGCTCATCTTCGACGGCATGAAATTGACGCTCACCCTGTCGGCCGGCTGCTCTAGGCCGCGGGGATTGGCTTTGCGTTCAAGCGCGTGCACCGGAAACCGCTGATGTTGCAGCGCTTCCCGTATTCGAGTGTCGACATGCTCACAAAAGCCGGCGACCGTCGATTCCGGCGAAACCGTCAACACCAGCGGCACCACCCCGGAGAGCATCCCGGGAAGCGTCTTCGACTCCGGACGCACCCGCCTGCTGACCGGGAAGTCGAGCACTACCTCTGAGCCCTGCGCGTACCACCCACGCACCAATAGTGCGGAAGCCGCAGTGATGATCGACGATTGAGGCACATTCCATGCGCCGGACAGCTCTTGAACTCGCCGAAGGACCACCGGGTCCAATCGGACCGGCGCGGAAGGCTCAGTCGAAGCACCCTCGCCCACCGCTGGCGACAACAGATTATGCGGTCCGCTTTCCGGTGGCAGGTTCCTCGTCCAATAGGCCTGATCATCCAGGTAATCGGTGGATGCTTCGTATTCCAACTCGTAACGAACCAAGTCCTGCAGCGAGCCGAAGAAGGTGGGAGGGATGGGTGTGTCCGAAGCAATTGCAGCGTAGACAGTTGCAATACGGTGGGCGAGAAGCGTAATTCCGGTTCCGTCTATGACGATGTGGTGGAAGCACCCAAACAGATAGAATTCATCGGACCACGTTTGGAACAACGCAAATTTGAACAGCGGGCCGGCCGCCGACATCGGCGTGCTTTGGATCGATGACGCCATCGCACGGGCTTCCTGCACGGGATGGCGCGCGTCGCTCAGGTCGTGGAAGGCCACCTCGACATCCGAGTAGTCGATCGGCCGTTGGACGACGTCGCCATCTTCCTCGGAGATGGCGGCCCTGGCCGGCTCGGCCTCCTGCACCACGTGACGGATCGCCCGCACGAGCACAGCGGGCTCCACCGCGCCGTCGAATCGGACAAGCACGCCCAGCTGCCAGTCAGTGCCGGATTGACCCGTTTCCTGCGCAAGCCAAATATCCAGCTGCCCCCGCGTCAGCGGAAGTGCCAGGTCATCAAATTCCATGTGGTTGCCTATCAAAACCTCTAGCCCGCTGCCAACCTGTCGCGCAGACTCTTCGGCCGTATATCGGTCCAGTTCTGTTCGATGTAGTCCAAACACGCTGCGCGGTCCGCTTCGCCGTGCACCACCTGCCAACCGGCTGGAACGTCGGCGAAGGCGGGCCACAGGCTGTGCTGCTCCTCGTCGTTGACCAAGACGAAAAACGTGCCATCGGCGTCGTCAAACGGATTGATGCTCACCGTTCCCCTCCGAGCGATCTAGTGGACACAAGTAGAACAAGTTCTAAATCCTACTTCGTGGGTGTGACCGCTGTCACCAATTTGGGTGTGACTGCCGTCACCCGCGTGCTGCGAGCCCGAACACGGCCGGGGCCGACAAGATCACCTACCGACTGCATGGCTGCCGACGCCGCCAAGCACACAGGCAAGGCGGCATGGCAGGCCTTCAGGACGCAGCACATCGAGGCTATCGTGGAGACAGCTTAAGCGCGAAGAAATCCGAGAAATAGGTGATGATTTAGACATGGCTACAAAGGTTGAGGCGACTTAAATGGACCAGCAGAGCGAACCGATGTCGGCGCACCTGGCCGACGACTTACTGTCTACGACCGCCGATGGATGGCACAGCTTTTATGATTTACTGAGCCGCCGCTTAGAGGACGTCGGGGTGGCTGATTCATCGTTTTTCCTTAATTACGGATACCTTCCGTTGGGTTCTAAAGATGAATCCGCGTTCGAGATTCGCCCTGGCACCTTCAACGCCAACTCGGTCAGACTCGTGTTCGAGGTCATCGGATCGCAGAACCTAAATGACTGCGCTGTCGCCGAAATCGGATGTGGCCGCGGAGGTAACAGCGCCCTTGTCGCCGAGAAATTCAAAGCTCAAGTAACCGGCATAGATATGTCCGCAGAGGCGATCGCCTTCTGCAGTAAGACGCACATTAAGACGCACACTGGTGGTTCGATCGAATTCAAGGTCGGCGATGCATTGAATATTCCCTTGGCCGATGGGTCGTGCGATGCCGTCCTCAATGTTGAGTCATCGCATTCATATGGCAATCTACCGAAATTCCTGAAGCAAGTTCGCCGGATTTGCCGCCCCGGAGCATGGTTTTTGCACACAGACTTTCTGAGTCCGGAGGACTGGGACCAGGTAAGGATGCGGTTGAAGTCGATGGGATTTGTCACCGAAAACGACCGCGATATCACCGCAAATGTATTGGCCTCGCGCGATCAAGCGGCCACCAACTGGGCCGAGGTATATGGCGACGGTAATGCTCGGGTGGCTAACTTTCTCTCGCTACCCGGGTCCGCGATCTACGAGCAGATGCGGGCGGGCTTGCTGGAGTACCGAATACTGAGATCTCANNATCCACAGGGCGCGGTAGCCGGCCGGCCCGGCCGACCGCTAGCGAGCGTGAAGGTAGTTTCACATTCGGCCGCGAACGTGAAACCACCTTCACATTCGGCCACGCCTAGAACCGGAAGTGGGCCTCTTGGGCGCATTTCGTAAGCGCGGTTGATGCGGGAAGACGTATTCCTTCCACACCTGGTAGTCGCGGTAGCCGGGCGGCTACTCTTTGGATGCGGCGCCGACCTGTTGTCCCTCGATCATTGTGTCTCGGACGCACCCGATTCCGCGTCGACCGACTCCGGCATCTGACCGGCCAGGTACTCGGCGAGCGACCCGATCGTCGGGTAGTCGAATACCGCGGTGGTGCTGATCGTGAATTCGCCACCGAACTGAGGCAGCAACCGGTTGCTGAATTCGACCGCCATCAGTGAGTCCGTGCCCAGCTCCAGGAACCGGCTGGTTGCGGCCGGCGGTTGCGCAAGCCNNGCCGCGACAGCGCTCGGCAGCACGTGGTCGAGGATCGATGGGCGAGAGCCACCCAGCAGCCCCTTCGCGGCACGCTGCCAATTGGCTTTGATGACGGTCGCCTGTCCGGTTCCGTGGGCGATGATCTCGTCGAGCGCGCCGAGGGCGGCCGCGGGATCCACCGGAATCAGGCCTTGCGCACTGAGGTTGGCGCGCGCGGCGTGCGAAGTGGCCATGCCGCCCTTAGCCCAGGGGCCCCAGTTGATGCCGGCCGCGGGCAGTCCTTGCGCCTGGCGGTCCGCAACGAGTCCGTCGAGCATCGCATTGGCAGTCGCGTAGTTGGCCTGCCCGGGTGAACCGAGCACGCTGGAGGCCGAGGAGTACACGATGAAGAACTCAAGATCGTCGTTCTTCGTCAGCCGGTGTAGATGCCAGGCACCGAACGCTTTCGGCGCCAAGGTCGTCCGGAAACTTTCCACGCTCTGCTTTGATAGCAGCGCATCGTTGAGCACACCGGCCAGGTGTGCCACCCCCGCGAGCGGTGGCAGCTCCGCCCGGATCCGGTCCAGCACCTGGGTAACCTGCGCCTCCTCGCCGACGTCGGCCGCGAAGACGTGGATCCGGCACCGGTAGCGCTCGGTGATGTCGTCGATCTCCCGCTGCGCGTCCGCATCGGGCGTGCGCCGGCTCGTCAACACGATGTCACCGGCCCCGAGTTGGGCGAGATGAGCCGCCGTGTACAGACCGAGTGCACCGACGCCGCCGGTGATCAGATAACTCCGATCACCGCGCGGGGCCAGCGGTCTCGGCATCTGCAGCACGATCTTGCCGATATGCCGCGCCTGCTGCATGCGGCGGAACGCGGTCTTCGCTTCCGTCAGCGGGTAGACCTCGGCTGCGAGCGGTGCCAGCTTGCCGCTGGCCATGTTGTCCGCCAGCTCGGCCAACAACTTCCCCACCCGCTCGGGTTCCTGCGCGATGGTCACGTCCAGCGCGATGATCTCGTAGTCGATGTCGGGGCGGGCCGCCGCCATCTGCTCCGGAGTCCAGATGTCCCGCTTGGCGATCTCGGCGAACCGGCCGCCCTGTGCGGTCGCCCGCACGGTCGCTTCGATGAACCCCTCATTGGTGAGGCTGTTGAGCACCACGTCGACACCGGCGCCGCCAGTGTCGGCCAGGATTTGATCCGCGAAGTCCGTGCTGCGCGAGTCGTAGACGTGTTCCACACCCATCTTGCGCAGCGTCGCACGTTTGTAGGTGCTGGCGGTGGCGAAGACGGTCGCGCCGGCCTGCTGGGCCAACTGGATCGCGGCCAGACCAACGCCGCCACTAGCGGCGTGTATGAGCACCCGATCACCGGGTCCGACCTTCGCCCAGTCGAACGCGAGCCGGGTCGTCAGTGCCCCAGCTGGTATGGTCGCCGCCCCTACTGCGCTGATCCCATTCGGCACCGGCGACAGGAAGTGAGCGGGCACGTTGACCCGGGTGACGAACGACCCCGGCATGAAGCCGAAGACGCGCTGACCAACCTCGAATCCGGTGACGCCTGCGCCCAACTCCGTGACGATGCCGGAGAGGTCACCACCGCCGATCCGCCCGGGATCGCCGGGATACAGGCCAAGCACGTTGAGCACATCGCGGAAGTTGAGGCCTGCGGCCTCCACTCGGATTTGCACCTGGCCCGCGCTCGGCACCGGCACGTGTGTCTCGACCAGATGGAGGTTGTCGATCGCGCCGCGTTCGGTCACATCCAGGATGTAGTCGGTCCCGCGCGGTACCGGGAGATGGCCGCCACGCGCCCATGGCAGAAGGCGCGGCACCAGGTATTTTCCTTGTCGCAAAGCGAGCTCGGGGTCCTGGAGGTCTTGGCCGGGCGTGCCCAGTAGACCTGGCAGCAAGTGCACGGCGTCATCGAATCCGTCGGTGTCAACCAGCCTGCAGTGCAGGGCAGGCTGCTCGGCGATGACGGTGCGTCCGAATCCCCACAGCGCCGACTGAACGGGGTCTACCGGCTCGCCGGGCTCCGTCGCCACCGCCCGTTCGGTGATGATCCACAGTCCGCCAGCGAATTTCAGGTCCTTCTGCGCCTGCAGCGCCCGCACGACTGTGAGCAGTTGGTCGACCTCGGCCTCCAGCCGCGCGACCAATTCTGTGCTCGACTCTTCTGCACTGGGCCGGTCGGTGCTGCGCCAGACGATGCCGGATACCGGGGCGCCGCGCTCCTGAGCCTGTGCAAACTGCCGCTCCCAGGACTGCTGATCCAGAGCGCGGTCCACCGAGACAGCACCCGACTGGAGGGCCGCCAGCTCGTCAAATCCGGCAATCAGCCAGGTCGCGTCGTCGTTCTCGGCAGAGTTGCTGGACGCCGGCGCCGGCACCTCCTCCCAACCCAGGGTGTACAGGTTCCGGGTGGCGTCGCCGCCAAGCCCGCGCAACAACGCCTCGCGGGGCGCGCGTTTAACCGTGAACTCACGTATCTCGCCCAGCAGGCGACCGTCCCGATCCACGAAATCGAGGTCGAAGACCTGCGTTTCGCTGTCGGGACCGCCACTCTGCCACCGGGCGTGGCAGTAGAACCGCTTTGGCATCTTCTCCCGCAGCACCACTTTCCCGTACCGCAGCGGCAAAAACAGATCGGTCATGGGCTCGCCGTCGTCGCTCATCCCGAGAAGCGCCGGGAAGGCCGGGAAGGCGACTCCGGTGCACAGGTCGAGCAGCACCGGATGGATCGGCTCGTTTCCGAGCTGTTCGGCGAGTTCGTCGCCGATGGCGACATCGCCAACCGCCTCACCGTCACCGGACCACAGCGACTTGAGGGAAGTGGACCAGGTGGGACCCCAGGCCAGCTCCATGTCGGAGAAGGTGTCAAACAGCTGCTGCGGGCGCATGCGGCTCAGCCGCTCGCACACGGCATCGATGGAATCTGTTGGCTCCGGTGCCGGCTCGTCGTCGACACCGGTGACGATGCGGCCATCGGCGTTCAACGACCACTCAGCCTCGTGCTCACCGTATGGGCGGCTGTGTACCTGGAAGGTCCAGCCGCCACCGTCCTCTACCGGATGCACGCTCAGCTGCACCTCCCGAGAATTCTTGTCGCCCAGGATGATCGGCTCGTAGAAGAAGACGTTGCGCACCTGCGCGGGCGTCCCAACCGCGGCAAGGGCCATCGCCGCGTACGTCGCACCCGGAACGACAACCCGGCCGTAGATGACGTGGTGCGACAGCCACGGCTGCGAATTAACGGACCACCGGCTGGTGTAGACGGAGTCGCCCGATGCGAGATCCTTCGCATTACCCAGGATTCCGGACACCGAGGCGCCGTCGACACGGATGTCGGACGTCTTGGGCCAGAAGCGACGGCGCTGGAACGGATAGGTCGGCAGTTCGAGTCTGCGGCCCGATAGATGCTGCAGCGCAGCGAAATCGGGCCGATGCCCGGCGACGTAGACCGCCGCGAGCGCGTCAGCGATCTGACGCCGGTCGTCGGTGCCCTTGCGCAGGGAGGCGATCGCTCGCGGCGCAGCCGAGGAGTCCGGCCAGACCTGCACCGCAGCTCCGGTCAGTACCGGTTGCGGACCGATCTCCATCAACACCGAGCAGCCCAGCGCCGCGACGGTGCGCACGCTTTCGGCGAACTGCACCGGCTGGCGGGAATGCCGTCGCCAATATTGGGCATCCAGCGGGGTTTCCGCCGTGAGCACCGCCCCGGTGCGGTTGCAAACCAGGGGCAGCGTCGGAACGGCGAATTCGAACCCTTTTGCGTACGACTCGAATTCGTCGAGCGCCGGCTCCAACAGCACGGAATGGAAAGCATGACTGGTGTCGAGCCACTTGCAGCGGATTTCGTCACCGGTCAGCTTGGCGACAATCTGTTCGAGATCGGCGGCCGGACCCGACAGCACCGTGTTGGGGCCGTTGTAGGCGGCGACCGAAATCTGCGGGAATGCCTCGGCGGCGCCCTCCACTTGCTGGGCGTCGGCGAACACGGCCACCATCCGGCCGCCCTCGGGCAGATTGCCGAACAGCCGGCCTCGTTCGGCCATCAAGCGCGCCCCGTCCTCGAGGCTGAACACGCCGGCCACACACGCCGCCGCGTACTGGCCCACGCTGTGCCCAAGCACCACATCGGGCTCGATGCCCCACGACTGCCACAACCGGGCCAGGCCCATCTCGACGGCGAACAGCGCCGGCTGAGCGAAAGAGGTGTGCTGCAGTGTTTTCCCGGCCTCGGTACCGGTTTCGCTGTCGATTTCGAACATAACCTCCAGCAGTGGACGCGGCAGCAGCCCATCGATGGCTTCCGCGCAGCGCTTCACGGTTTCGGCAAACACCGGCTCGGTGTCGAACAACTCGCGCGCCATCCCCGGGTACTGGCTGCCCTGACCGGTGAACAACCACGCCGTCTTCGGCGGGTCACCGCACTCGCCACGCACCGCACCCGGTCCCAGCCGGTTCTCAGCCAATTCGGCCAAGAGCTCGCGGGCACCCTGAACCGAATCCACGACCAGCGCGGCCCGGTGTTCGAAGTGCGAACGCCCGGCCCCGGCCGTCCGGCAGACATCGATGATGTCGGTCTCTGGGTGCTCCTCCAAGAAGGCCCCGTATCGCTGCGCCAACTGCACCAGCGCCTCCGGTGAGCGCGCGGACAGCGGCAACACGCCGACGACATCTCCGCCGGTGGCCGGCTCCTCCGCCGCCACCGCGGCTCGCTGTGGTGCCTCCTCGATCAGCACATGTGCATTCGTGCCGGAGAACCCGAAGGAACTTGTTCCGGCGCGGCGCGGCCTGCCGATGGCGTGCCACGGAATCGCCTTGTCCACCACCCGCACCGGCAACGAAGCCCATGGAATGTGCGGCGAGGGATTGTCAAAGTGCAGGTTCTGCGGCAGAACTCCGTGCTCCAAAGACAACACGACCTTGATCAGACCGGCGATCCCCGATGCCGATTCGAGGTGCCCGATGTTGGTCTTCACCGATCCGATCAGCAGCGGCCGGTCCGCGTCACGGCCGGCACCGTAGGCGGCCGCGGCGGCCTGGACCTCGATCGGGTCACCCAGCGAGGTGCCCGTGCCGTGCGCCTCGAGGTAGTCAACGTCGCCGCCGACGAGACCGGCGCGAGTCAGCGCCGACGTGATAAGCCGTTGCTGTGCACCCCCATTGGGCACCGTCAAACCACTGGAAGCGCCGTCCTGATTGACCGCGCTGCCCCGGATGACCGCACGAATCGTATCGCCGTCGCGCTCCGCATCGCTGAGCCGCTTGAGTACCAGGATCCCGCATCCTTCACTCCGGGCATAGCCGTTGGCCGCGGCGTCGAAGGTTTTGCATCGACCGTCGGCGGACAGCATTCTGGCGCGCGAGGTGGCAATCATGGACGCGGGGCTCACCAAGACGTTCACCCCACCGGCCAGCGCCATATCGCAGTCACCGGAGTGCAATGCCTGGCAGGCCTGATGCACGGCCACCAGCGACGCGCTGCACGCGGTATCCACCGCCATCGCCGGCCCTTCAAATCCGAGCGCGAACGCTACCCGACCCGCGATGACATTGAGCGCATTGCCGGTGATGAAATGGGCTTCCATGGTGTCGACCGAGTTGGCGGACAGCAGCTGCGAATACTCGTTAGCGGCCACCCCCACGAACACGCCGGTTTGACTGCCGCGCAACGTCGCAGGCGAATACCCGGCACGTTCCAGGCCCTCCCACACAATCTCCAACATCAACCGCTGCTGCGGGTCCATCCACACGGCCTCGCGCGGGGAAATACCGAAGAACTCCGGATCGAATCCGTCGATTTTGTCGAGGAACCCTCCGTAGCGGGTGTATATCTTCCCCGGCGCCTCGGGGTCTGGGTCGTAATAGTCATCGACGTCGAAGCGGTCGCTCGGGATCTCGCGGATCGCATCGACACCTCCGGCCAGCACCTCCCAGAAACCTTCGGGATCGGGCGCGCCCGGGAATCGGCAAGCCACCGCAACGATCGCGATCGGCTCATCCGTGCGGATCGGCGCTGCGGCCGCGGGCTTGGGCTCAGATTTGGGGGCACCCTGTGCTGCGAAGCTGAGGACGTCGCGGAGCAGAAAGTCCGCTACGTCGACCAGGCGTGGATAGTCCATCGCCAGGGTCGACGGCAACTCCTTGCCCACGGACTGCTCGAGGCGGCGCCGCAGTTCAACGGCCATCAGCGAATCCATGCCGACGTCGAAGAATCCGGCCTCGTCGCGGATCTCCGCCGCATCGATCCGGGTTACCTCCGCGACCACATCGCGCAGATAATCCACGACAAGTTTCTTGCGCTGTTGTGCCGGAGCGATGGTGAGCTGCTCCACCAGTCGGGTGTTGCCAGACGCCGTCGGCGCCGGCGCCGACGACTCGGGCACCTCACGCTGCAACTGCGCCAGGAATGCCCGCTTGCCCGCGATCTGGTAGAGCGGCAGGAAACTGGCCCAATCGATCCGGGCCACCGTCCCGTGTGATGTCCCCTGTTTTGCGGAAGCCGCCATGAGCTCGGCCATTCCTGCCAATGCGTCGGCAGGTGACAATGTCCGGACTCCGCGTTTGTCCAGGTGCGCGCGAGCCTCCTCGTCGGCCATGCCCGCGGCCCAGGGACCGAAGTTGACGCTGATCCCGGGCACACCCTGCTCACGCTGCCGCCAGGCCAACCCGTCGAGGAAGGCGTTGGCCGCGCCGTAAGCCGTCTGGCCGAAGCTGCCCCATATCGAGGAAATCGACGAGGTGCTGAGGAAGAAGTCCAGCCGCAGGTCCGCGGTGGCTTCGCTCAAATTCCACCCACCCCAGACTTTCCCGGCGAAGACGCGGTCCACTTCGGCGTCGTCCAAGGTTTGCAGCGGGGTGTTGCTGATCTCGCCCGCGGCGTGCACGATGCCGGCCACCGGCGGTAGTTCGGCCTGCACAGTGGCCAACAGGCGCGCGACGGCGTGCGGATCGGCGACATCGGCCGCGATGACCCGGGTTTCGCAGCCATGCTGTTCGCGGAGTGCGTCAATGCGCTTTTGCGCGGCGTCGTTGGGTGACCGTCGACTGGTCAGCACCAGCTGGCGGGCGCCGTGCGAGGCCAGATATTCGGCAACCTCCAATCCGATCGCACCCAGCCCACCGGTCACCAGATAGGTTGCGTCAGCACGCAGTGCCAGCGGTGTCGCCGTCGGCTGCCCCACCCGCCGTACCAGCCGCGGAACGTAAACCGCTTGATCCCGCAGCGCGACTTGGTCTTCAGCGTGCGGTGCCGTCATCAGGTGGTCGATCAACAGCGACCACTGGTCGGCACCGCCGTTCGACAAGTCTGCCAGTCCGCCCCAGAGCCGNNCGACCGAACCCCCACAGGCAGGATTGCGCCGGTGACACGGTGTCCGCGCTGGTGGCACGTTGTGCTCCGCGGGTGATCAACCAGATGGGTGTGCGCAGTTCAGCGGCGGCCGCGGCGCGGAAGAGTCGCCGTGTTCCGCCGAGCACCTGATGTTGCATCCGCAACAGCGACCGCATCGAGGGGGCGGTTTCGGAGTCGACGGCCGCCAGATGCAGGATGCGCAGCGTCGGCTCGTCTGCTGCCGCAGTACGCAACGCGGCTTCGAGGCGTTCCTCGTCCGCATCCGACACCGGTAGCCCGAGGATCTGGTGGCGGTGCCCACGTGCGGTCAGCGCGTCCACCAATGGCCGAACCGCCTCGGCGTCATCGCTGATCAGGAGCCAGGCAGACTCCTCCCCTGCTGCGGCACCCGCAACGGCAGCGGCTGCCTTCTCCCAGCGAATCTCGTACCGGGTGTCCGTGATGGACTGGGTTGCACGCTGTTGGTTGTGTTGCGCAGCAAGCTGCTTCAGCACATTAACGGTCTGCTGATTGCCGCTCGCACCGTCGAGCAGCGCAGCGAGTTCCTCGATCCGGCCGTCCTCGAGAAGACGCACGGATTCGGTACGCATCGCATCGCTCTGAGTGGGCCGGACCCGCGTCTCGCGGTACCAGAACTGGCGGTGCTGGAACGGATAGGTGGGCAGGTCGAGCTTATGCGCGGGTCCTTGCTGCAGAACACCTTGAAGCGCAGCGAAGTCGGGAAGGTGGCCGGCGACGTAAGCGTTGGCGAGGGCTTCGGTGATCTGGCGGTGGTCGGCGATGTTTCGGCGCAACGACGCGACCGCCCGTGGTGCGGTCGCCGGGTCCGGCCATGCCCGCATGGCTGCGGCGGTGAGCACCGGTTGCGGGCCGACCTCCAGCAGCATTGTGCAGTGCAGATCGGACAGTGTGTGCACACTCTTGGCGAACTCGACCGGCTGGCGCGCATGGCGACGCCAGTAGTCACCGTCTAGTTTCGCGCTTCTGCCGAGGGCCGCCCCGGTGCGATTGCACACCAATGTCCGTTGTGGCGCAGCGAACTTGAACCGATTCGCATATTCTTCGAATTCGTCGAGGACCGGGTCCAGCAGTGCCGAATGGAAGGCGTGGCTGGTATCCAGCCAGTCGCAGCGCACACCGTCGTCTTCCAGCCTGTCCACCGCCTGCTCCAGATCCTGCGCGGGCCCGGACAGCACGGTGTTGGCACCGTTGTAGGCGGCCACCGACAGACTGGGGAACTCGTCGGTCAGGCTCTCCACCCGCTCGGCGGTGGCGAAGATCGCGGCCATCCGGCCGCCGGCGGGCAAGCTGCCGAACAGGCGGCCGCGCTCGGCCAGCAACAGGGCGCCGTCTTCGAGGCTGAATACACCGGCGACGCAGGCCGCCGTGTATTGGCCGACGCTGTGGCCGATCACCACGTCTGGTTCGAAGCCCCACGACTGCCAGAGCCGGGCCAGGCCCATCTCGACCGCGAACAAGGCCGGCTGGGCGTAGNNACCGGCTCGGTCTCGAACAACTCCCGGGCCATGCCGGCGGACTGGCTGCCTTGACCTGGGAACAACCACGCGGTCCTCGGCTTGTCGGCGCAATCCCCCCGCACCAAACCCGGCGCCGGGCGATCCTCGGCCAGCGCACGCAGTGCTTCACGCGCGGACTCGATCGAATTCACCACCAGGGCGGCCCGGTGCTCGAAGTGCGACCGCCCCACTCCGGCGGTAAGGCACACGTCGGCGAGCGAGGCTTCCGGGTGGGCAGCCAGCCAGTTGCCGTATCCCTGCGCGAGCTCCACCAAGGCTTCCGGGCTGCGCGCCGATAGCGGTAACAGGCTGAAGCGTCTGTCGTCGGACGGCTCCACGGGTGCCGCAGCAACCTGGCCTACCTGCGCAGGTGCTTCCTCGAGGATGACGTGTGAGTTGGTCCCGGAGAACCCGAACGAGCTGACCCCCGCGATGCGGGGACGCTCGCCACGCGTCCACGGGAGGGTCTCGTCGACAACCTTGACCGCGAGCCGGTCCCAGGGGATGTGCGGCGACGGCTTATCGAAGTGCAGGTGCTTCGGCAGCGCCTCGTGCTCGAGCGACAGAATGACCTTGATGACGCCCGCGATGCCGGCGGCCGCTTCCAGGTGCCCGATGTTGGTCTTCACCGACCCGATCAGCAGCGGGTGGCTGGCGTCGCGCCCCGCACCCAGTGCCGCACCGGCGGCTTGGACCTCGATCGGGTCGCCCAGCGACGTCCCGGTTCCGTGCGCCTCCAGGTATCCGACGTCGCCGGCGGCGACGCCGGCGCACTCCAGCGCCTCGGTGATGACGCGTTGCTGGGCGACGCCGTTCGGCACCGTCAAACCACCCGATGCGCCATCCTGGTTGACCGCGCTGCCCCGGACCACGGCCCGAATCCGGTCGCCGTCGCGGATCGCGTCCTCGAGGCGTTTGGCGACAATGACGCCGACGCCCTCGCCACGCACGTAGCCATCCGCGGACGCGTCGAAGGTCTTGCATCGCCCATCGGGCGCGAGCATGTGCGCCTGCGAGAAGGCGATCACGCTCTTCGCGCTGAGCAGCGCGTTCACGCCGCCGGCCAGCGCGACGTCACATTCCCCGAAGCGAAGCGCCTGGCAGGCCAGGTGGATTGCCACCAACGACGAACTGCACGCCGTATCGACTGAGATTGCCGGGCCCTGCAGCCCCATCGCGTAACTGATGCGGCCCGCTCCCGCGGCCGACGACGTGCCGATTGCTACGTACGCCTGGATCTCTTCGTAGCTCAGGTCTTCCGATATCAAGCCCAGGTAGTCGTGGGTGCCCAGACCCATGAACACACCGGTCTTGGTTTCCGCCAAAGCCGAGGGTGCGGTCCCGGAATGTTCGACCGCCTGCCACGCCGTCTCCAGCAGCAACCGATGCTGCGGGTCGATCAACATGGTTTCGCGTTTTGACAGTCCGAAAAACGCCGCGTCGAACCCGGCGATGTCCTCGATGAAGCCCGCCCGTCGGGTCACGATCTTCCCGGGCGCGTCGGCATCTTGGTCGTAGAATTCGTCGGCGTCCCACCGGTCCGCAGGTACGTCCGATACCGTGTCCCGCCCTTGCTGCAGCACATCCCAGAACTCGTCTGCATCCGCAGCACCCGGCACGCGCAGCGCGTAGCCGACAATGGCGAAACTCTGATTCATTCCGGCCGACGGAGCCTGTTTCTGGAGATCGGTCATTTCCGGCCGCCCATCACGTCGCGCTGCTGCTCGTCGTTGACCAAGACGAACAAGCTGCCACTGTCATCATCGAACGGATTGATGCTCAACGCGTCTCCAGACCATCTACTCGACATGGGTGTAACAAGTTAAAGACCATACTTGCTGCGTGTGACGCCTGTCACCAGAATCGGCAATTGGTACGCGGCGCAGTTTTCCGGCAGTGGTGACTTGCCCGTGACCTGCGGCGATGGGTTTCGCTTCGTGGTGCTTCGTTAGCGCCAAGCCAATCAGCCACCATGTCGCGAGCGGGCGAAATCTTCTAGAAGGTCGGCGGCCGCCGCGGCGCTTTTGGCGGGTTCAGTCATCCGGGTGGCGATCTCGCGGGCGCGGGCGACGTACTCCGGGGC
Organism: Mycobacterium sp.; assembly: GCA_003165155.1. Taxonomy (GTDB): domain Bacteria; phylum Actinomycetota; class Actinomycetes; order Mycobacteriales; family Mycobacteriaceae; genus Mycobacterium. The sequence goes on from PLSK01000221.1 coordinate 25,694, forward strand.
GAGGATGGTGCGCAAGTCCGCGACCAGCGTTTTCTCGGTAGCCGTCGAAAAGCGCCGGGCGGTCCCAACCTTGAGCCGTTTGACTGCGGCTCCGTAAACCGCGTGAACGAGGTCCCAAAACAGGATCAGTTGCGGGACTCCCGCGCGCATGGCAATAGGGGTGGTACTCGAGCCACCGTGGTGGACGAGCGCCCTGCAGGCGGGAAAGACGGTCGCATAATTCACCGCGCCCACTACCTTGACGTGGTCAGGATGGGGGACGCTACTGAAGTCACTTCCGGCGGCGCCTATGAGGGCGCGCTCGCCTAATTCCGAGCAGGCCGCGCTGATCATCGCGATCGTGTCTGCCGGAGATTCGACCGGAATGCTGCCAAACCCGAAGTAGATCGGCGGTGTTCCTGCGGCGATCCAGGACGCGACCTCCTCGTCGGCGTCCGTCTGCAATTCGAGCGTCAGCGTGCCGACAAATGGCCTCTGGGGGGGCTTGCGCTCGTTCCATTTCGCCCATTCGGCCGCCAGCCCGGGAAAACACGCCTCGTCGTAGGCCTGGATTTCCAGCGAACCCCGTTCGGTAATCCGTCGCGGCGCGGAGCCTGTCGCCTTCGGTAGGCCAAGTTCACGACGCTGGGCGTCCTCGGCCTTCTTCGTCCCACGCCAAGACACCCACCAGAACGCCGTCACCGCCAAGCGGGCCAACGGCGCCGGCAGGAATCGCAGGGTCTGACCGTTGGGCCGCAACGGGAAGTAATGCAACGTGGCCAACGGAATGTCGTAATCCTCCGCGACGTTGGCAGCGGCGTCCTCGAAATTGATGCCGGTGAATATGAGGTCGGCCCCGTCCGCCAGCGACATCAGCGTCGTGCTCATCTCCTGCCAGCCCCGGACAAGCGGTCCCGCGATTTCGAGTCGCGATCTGGTCAGATCCCGGACCCGCCATGGGTGACTGAAGAAGCACGTCCAGAACTCGCGGTGCGCGTCCAGAATGGACTGCGCTTCCGGCCCGAAGCCGACCGCCGCAACCCCAGCCGCCTCCGTGAATCCGACCAGGTCGGGCGGGACGGCCATGCACACGTCGTGCCCCCGGCGCACCAGCTCGCGGCCGACAGCGAGGTTGGGCTCGACATCGCCGCGACTCCCCCAGCTCGCCAGCACAAATTTCATCGCGGACCGTTGAGATTCACGCACGGTCAAGTTTGCCTAGGCCGGTGATCTCAAGGCTAATTGACTTCCGTTGTCCCGCAGCGCCAAGCATAAAAAGAATGTCGCCTATCGGTGCGCCCAACCAAAACCGCCAAAACCGCCTCTGGAAGAACTTCCAGACATAGCTGCCGTCGCCCACCACCCAAAACGCTGCGACCCAGAGCAAGGAGTACGTCACGCGCTTCCAACGCGTAACGACCATCTCCATATTCATCTCCATGCCCTCAAGGCCCCATGCCCGGTATCGCCATTCCAGCTCGTACTGCCTCTGGAACTCAAAGAACGCCAGCATTTCCCCATTAGTGACAAGGTATTCGTCAAAGACAAGGATCGACCCCTCGACGAAGCGATCCTTGCAGGTTTCGAGCCCATGCAGGCAACTCTCATAGGTGTCCAAATCCATGTGGAAAAGCCTGATTGGTGCGCCCGGTCGCGCAGCCAGGAAAGGGCCCAGCGTGTCGTAGGTGCTCCCCTTGATGAACTGCACCTCGCGACCAAGCGCGGCAGGTAGCCCGTCCTGCAAACTCACACCAGTGTCCCGCATAGAACGTTGCGCGAGCGGATCTGATAGTGAAAAGGTCCCACGCTTGAAGAGCATCTGGTCGTCGACTTGCCAGTCTTCAACAAGACCCTCAAAGGTATCGAAGCCGTACACCCGGCGGCCAGAAGCATCAGACATCAGCCTCGTCGACCAGCCGAGCCAGACGCCTAGATCGAGCAAGAGATCGTCAGAATCCTGACCGCTTGGCCGCGGTAGACGCGACGCTTCCCACAACAGCGTGTGGCCTCGAATTTTGCACCGACGCAGATCCGAAAGCGTGCGGCCAATAAACGCACGATATGCGTCGTCGTAAACTCGGACATCCCGGGCGTATAGGTTTGGAATGTAGCGGTCGCGACCCTGGTAGACCAAGCGTGCGCACAGGAGCAACAGGAGAAGCAGGCCAATGGCGACGAGGAGAACCGGAACGAAATAGCATGCCGCGGCTACACCTAGCGCGATGCAAATAAGAATCGCTTTCCATATACGATGAATATTCGTCCGATCGTGTGCTGGGTTATCCACTGCCGGACTATCGACGACGCTCACCGGTTCACCTCCAGGTTCTCGGCCAGATTAGGCCCTACTACTACTACATCGGCATGGCACCGAACCTGCCGGCTCTGAATCAGCGCTTTGACGGCCCAAAGAGCCAGAGGTCCCCGAGCCGGCGACGATGGCGTAATGATTCGCCAACATACCCAATCCGTTGAACAGGTGTGTGATAATTCCCCGGTTCGAAGACCGCGCCCCTCCTACCGAACTGTTCTGCACCAACAACCGCTGTCCGGTCATCGTCGGCAACACTCTCGGGGCGCTGGCCGATCGCATGCTCGCCCGCGGTTGACCTGCTGAACGTCGGAGTGAACACTCCCACAGAGGAATCGGAGGCGTCGGCCGTTGTCAACATCCGTGCTCATTACTGGCGGGGCAGGATTCATTGGGTCCGCGCTCGCGCGTCGTCTCGTCAAAGCCGGTTATGACGTCGCGGTAATGGATGTCTTGCATCCGCAAGTGCATGGCGAAACCACAGCGATCGACCTGCCGCCACCGGTGCGGTTGTTCACCGGCGATGTCACCCATGCCCCTGACTGCGATGCGGTGCTTCGGTTGTTCCGTCCATCCCAGATCGTTCATTTGGCGGCCGAGACGGGAACGGCGCAGTCGCTGTCGGAGGCGACGCGCCATGGTTCGGTGAACGTGGTGGGGACGACTCAACTTCTCGATGCCCTGAGCCGCTCAGCTCACGTGCCCCACCAACTAGTCCTGGCGTCGTCGAGGGCCGTCTACGGCGAGGGCGCTTGGCAATGCGGCTCTCAGATCTTCTACCCGCAGCCTCGCAGCCACGCGCAGCTGCTGGCCGGTATCTGGGATCCGCAAGGGCCCACGGGCGAGCCTGCAGTGCCGCTACCGAGCTGTGCCGGCCGAACGGAGCCCCGGCCTACCAACATTTACGCCGCGACCAAGCTCGCGCAAGAGCACATCTTGGCCGCCTGGACGGCCGCGCACGACACCAAGCTCAGCGTGCTGCGGCTGCAGAATGTCTACGGGCCGGGCCAGTCGCTGACGAATTCCTACACGGGAATAGTCGCTCTTTTCGCACGATTGGCGCGCGCGCAGCTCGCGCTTGAGGTCTATGAAGACGGGCAGATCATGCGCGATTTCATCTATATAGACGATGTCGTCGAGGCGCTATTCGCTGCGATCGCGGAACCTGCAACTGAGGCACGTTGCGTCGACATCGGGTCGGGCACGCCGACGACCATTCATGAGCTGGCTCAAAAGATCGCAGCAATCTGCGATGCCCCCGAACCGGTCGTTGTGACGAAATTCCGCGACGGTGACGTACGCGCCGCGAGGTGCGACATCGAGGCGGCAACACACGAGCTCGGCTGGCGTCCGAAGTGGGCGCTTGAGGACGGTCTGCGTGCTCTGCTTGATTGGATCGGCGATCAGCCCGAATTGCCTCTCGAGCCACGCGATCACACACGCATGGCTGGCGCGCCTTCGTCAATCAGCCAACACGCTTGAGGCGGGCGAAATTTTCTACGAGATCGGCGGCGATCGCAACGCTGTCGGCGGGTTTGGTCATCCGGGTGGCGAGCTCGCGGGCCCGGGTGAGGCATTGCGGGGCAAGGACGGTGCGAAGGTCCGCAACCAGTGATTTCTCGGTAGTCGCCGAAAAGCGCCTCCCGGTGCCCACCTTCAGCCGCTTGACCCGAGCTCCCCAAGCCCCCTGATCGGGCAACGTCCACAGGATCAACGTGGGCAGCCCGGCGCGCAGGCCCGCGTTCGTGGTGCCCGCGCCTCCGTGGTGTGCGAAGGCGCGGCAGCCGGGCAGGTTGGCTGCATAATTCATCACGCCCACCACCTTGACGTGGTCGAAATCAGCGACGTTGCTGAAGTCGGTCCCGGCGGCGCAAATCAACGCACGCTCGCCTAACGTCGCGCAGGCCGAGCTGATCATGGCGAGCGTGTCGGCGGCAGACTCGACCCCTACGCTGCCGAAGCTGAAACAAATCGGCGGCGTTCCTGCAGCGATCCACGATGCGACCTCGTCATCGCTGTCAGTCGGCAACTCCATCGTCAACGCACCGACGAACGGCCTCTTGGGGGGCCGCTGCCCATTCCATTTCGCCCATTCGGCTGCCAGCCCGGGGTAGCACACCTCGTCGTAGGCCTGGATTTCCAACGATCCGCGTTCGGTGATCCGTTGCGGCCACGGGCGTGTTGCCTCCGGCAAACCGAGTTCACGGCGCTGCGCATCCTCAACCTTCTTCGGTCCGCGCCAAGCCACCCAGTCGAGCACCCTCATCGCGGAGCGGCCCAACGGCGCCGGCAGGAACGGTAGGAGCTGGCCATTGACTCGCAGCGGGAAAATATGCAGGGTGGCAAGCGGAATGTCGCAATGCTCCGCGACATTGACCGCGTCGTCCTCGAAATTCATGCCGGTGAGCAACAGATCGGCCCCGTCCGCCAGCGACGTCAGCGTCGCACTGACCTCCGCCCGGCACTGGCTAAGAGGCGCCGAATATTCGCCCGCCAACCTGCTGAGCTCTTGGATCCTCCACGGGTTGGCGAACAAACCCGCCCAAAAATCGCGATGCGGGTCCAGGATGGCCTTCAAGTCCGGTCCGTAGGCCACCGCCGTGGGCCCGGCCGCCTCGGTGAAGCTCACCATCTCAGGCGCGACGGCCATGTGCACGTCATGTCCGCGGCGCACCAGCTCGCGGCCGACCGTAACGTAGGGCTCAACTTCGCCACGCGTTCCCCAGTTTGCCAGCACAAATTTCATCGGCGAGATCCTAGCCTTTCACTTCCCGTGCGCGTTCTGCGGAATAGAAGCGGCAGCCCGCGTACCCGGCTCGGCCGCCCAGCAGCATAACCCGGTACCCGCGCTATCGAACTGGAAGCCGGAAATCTTGGGCAAGCGGCCGACAACCCCGGGCCCTCGCGAGAGAGCCCCTGGACTATCCCTCAGCCGCTGCGACGCCTTTTGTTCGTCGCGGGGCTGGCCGGTGTGCGGGCAGTGGTCGATTTGGCCGAACAGTATTGAACGGGTGTGCGACAATTCCTCGATTCGAAGAAGCGCCCTCTTACATAGGTAGGTGACCGTGCGCCAGGCTGACGTCCCGACACCTGCGGCGCAGGCAATAGGAATCACACACTCAGTCGTCGCTCAATCGGACTTTGATGCCACCGTCACGGAGTGGCTGAGTGGAAATGGTGCTTCGGTCCCCAGAATGCGTCGTTTCACATGGCGCGTGGCCCGCGCCAGGGCCGCAGCGTGAGCCATGAAGCAGAACGGCTGGATCCACGCTCGGGGCAGGCGGGATTTGACGCCGGTCGTCCAGTCGAGACCGAAGAACCGCCAAGGGCTCTGCGATCGGATGAGCCGAGTAGCCGGCGCAGGCTCGGTTACGCGATTGTCGGACTGCTCTTGCTGCTCTATATGGCGTCTTGGGTTGTTTTTACGAGCGTTTACGAACCTAATTTGCAATTTTTCGCATACTATGCGGTCGACTACAGCCAAGGCTTCGTCAGGCGTGGGCTCGCCGGCGAGATTCTGGACCTCTTTCCCGCTGACCTCTACTTTACCGGCCTATTGATTTTGCGCTGGCTTGTCCCAGCGCTCTTCGGAGTCGGCATCGCGGCGGTGGCGTGGACGGTGGCAGTCAGATTCGGCCGCTCCGAACGCCGGCTGATGCTGGCCCTGCTCATCCCGATGCTGCCGTTGGGCTTCGTGCACGCTGTTGCGCTACCTACTCCCGACCTTGTTGGCGAGGCAGCGCTGGCAGTGTTCGCGGTGGTGCTCGCCTCGGCGAGGAGGCACCGAACGCTACTAATTGCGAGCGGCATTTACGGCATGACGACGGCGGTGCTGACGCTGATCCACGAGGCGGTTCCGTTTCTGCAGGCGCTCGGTGCGGTCCTGGCAATTGTGGTTCTGGTGCACAGTTCCGTCAAAATACAGCGTCTAAGCGCACTTCTCGCCGTGGTTCCGGGTTTGGTCGTCGCGCTGGCGATAGCGTTGCTGCGACGGCAAGACGTGTCGTCGCAGTGTGCTCGGTTGCCGCACAGAGCCGTTGACTGGCGGAGAAAGTTATCGCCCGGCCAGATTCTGAGCGGCGAACATGCCTACACGGACTATCACGACTGGACTTGTCGCTTCATCACCACCACAACAAGAAAAACTCCTTTCATCGATCCCTACGCGATCGGTTGGGCCCCTTTGATCATGTCGACAATGGCGGGGATTGTTCTCCTCGCGCTGACGATGCTTGTCATCAGGGGTATTTCCGGCGTGCCCCTCGGGCGATTTCGCCAAGCTGTACAGGGACGGCTTTGGTGGGTAATTCTTGCGGCCCTGTTGTTGCTTCCGGTTTTTGCAACCTCAGCTGATTGGGCCCGATGGTGGATAGCGATCTCCTTCGATGTGGGCGTGGTCTATCTGCTCTACGCGAGCCGCGAACCTGAATCCACCCGATCGGCCACCACTCGCACCCGGGTCTCCTTCGCAGTCGCGATCGTCTTCTTGGTTCTGTCCCCAATCCTCGCTGCGATCAACACCGAGCAGTCGGTGCAGCGTCTGGTGACCCGCTGCCCGCAGCTGGCGACTGACCCGATGTACGTGGGGATCTGCCCCTGATCGCCGGTGACGTCGAGCGGGTGTTCCTGTTCGGCCTGACCGTCGAAGAGGTGCGCCAGCTGCAGCAAGTCGTGCTGGATTTGACCGAGAAGTGTTGAACGGGTGTGTGATAATTCCTCGATTCGAAGAAGCGTCCTCTTACTAGGTAGGTGACCGTGCGCCAGACGGACAGCGTGAGTCCTACTGAAGAGGGCCAGGGTCAGCGCCCAGCACGGGCGGGATTTCGCCCGGATATCGAGGGCTTGCGCGCTGTCGCGGTGGCGGCCGTTGTCCTGTTTCACGCAGAGGTACCCGGTGTGGGTGGCGGGTTCGTCGGCGTGGACGTCTTCTTCGTTATCTCAGGCTTTTTGATCACCGGGCTGCTCTGGCGGGAGGTGAGCGCCACCGGCACCGTCAGGCTGCGCGGCTTCTACGGGGCGCGGGCCCGCCGACTGCTGCCGGCATCGGCCATGGTCGGCGTCGTTACCATGATCGCCTCGGCCGTCCTGTTACCCCCGCTACAGGTAGGGGCCGTCATTCGTGACGGCATCGCCAGCGCACTGTATGTCAGCAACCTCTGGTTCACAGCGCAAAACGTGGATTACTTCGGCGGGCACCTGCCGCCGTCGCCGTTCCAGCATTACTGGTCGTTGGGTGTCGAGGAGCAGTTCTATCTGGTGTGGGCGCCGATGATCCTGGGCACGGCCTGGCTGATCCGGCGGGTGCATCGGCGGACCAAGGCCGATCCCACCTCGCCTGCCATCTTGTCGAAACGCCCGTATCTGGTGATCCTCGTCTTGGTCGCGGCCGTGTCGTTTGCGCTGTCGTTGGTGACCACTTACCTGGTGCCTGCCGCGGCGTTCTTTTCGCTGCCCACCCGGGCCTGGCAATTGGCCGCCGGCGGCCTGGTGGCCCTGACCGCCAACCAGTGGCGCCGACTACCGCCCCTGGTTGCCGCGATCTCCGGATGGGCAGGACTGACGGTGATCGTGCTGGCCTGCACCTGGTTGAGCGCAAGCACGCTTTATCCGGGCACCGCCGCGATCTGGCCCACGGTGGGCGCGGCGCTGGTCATCGGCGCCGGCTGTGCCGCACCCACCCAGGGATGCGGCAGCATCCTGGGATTATCACCGATGCAGGCGATTGGGCGGATCTCGTATTCGTGGTATCTGTGGCACTGGCCGGTGCTCGTACTGACGCCAGCATTGCTGGGCCACCCGCTGGGGCTAGCCGCCAGGGTGGCAGCGGCCCTGGCCTCGGGCGGGCTGGCAGTACTCACCCTTCGTTTCATCGAGAACCCATTGCGATTCGCCGCCCCGATACGCCGATCTGCCTGGGCCAGCCTCGCACTCGGCGGTGCCGCCACCGCGGTCGCGGTCTGTGTGGGCGTAGCACTGCTGGAATGGATACCCGCACCGGTTGGCCGCGGCGCGCCCGCCACGCCACTGACCATCACCGCAGCACCTGCCCCCACCGGCTCCACCATGGACGCCTACGACGCGGCGGTGCGACGCGCCTTCTCACAGGTACAGGCCGCGGTCGAGGCGGCCACCGATCTCCAAGGCGTTCCGTCGAACCTGGCCCCGCCGCTGGCCGACGTGTCAGCGGCCCAAATGGGCTTGTCGTCCAACGGCTGCTTGCGCACGCAGAAAGAGGCCGGACAGCCTGAGTGCGCGACGGGCGACACCGCATCGAGCACGACGGTGGCCCTCGTCGGTGATTCGCACGCCGCGATGTGGAATCCCGCGTTCGAAATGATCGCTACGCAACGGCACTGGAGGCTAGAGATGCTGGCCAAGATGGGCTGCCCATTGATCGACGTGCCTTTCGCCAAACACCTCAGTGGCCTGATCGAACACTTTGTGCACTGCGAGCAGTGGCGCGCTCAGATCCTCGCCCGGTTGCGCACCGAGCGCCCGCGGCTGGTCCTGGTGAGCATGTCGCGGGTGCGCAGCGTCGGCAGTTGGCAGTCAGGTTATGCGCCATACGACCCGGCGTGGATCGACAGCTTGACCCACCTGGTGCAGCAGCTGCGCGACACTGGCGCAAGGGTGCTGGTGCTCGGACCGATCCCGGATCCGCAGACATCGGTGCCAGAGTGTCTGTCCGGCCACCTCGATGACGTGAGCGCCTGCTCACCGCCACGGTCAACCGCGGTCAACCAACCCGGCATAGCTTCTGAGACCGTCGCCACCAAAGCCAGCGGCGGACAATACGCCGACCTCACCGAGCTGTTTTGCACCGCAAACCGCTGCCCCGTCATCGTCGGCAATACCCTTGTCTACTCTGACTGGAACCACCTGGCGATCGAATACTGCCGGCAGTTGACATCGGCAATGGGGACGCTCGCCGACCGCGCGCTCGCTTAGCGACCTATCCCGTGGGCTCTTTGAGGTACCACGGGTTGGCCCGCGCCCAATCGATGGTGCGGCGAATCCCCTCTTCGACGTCGACCTGAAGGCGCCAACCCAACTCCCGCTGAGCCTTGGTCGAGTCCGGGATACGACGGGGAATGTCCTCGTACCGACCGCCGTACCGCGCCGCAGTGTCAACGGCTTCGGCGCTAGACACCGAGTCGACACTCGCGATCTTGATCGCCAGATCGACAGCCTCGCCGACAGTCGTTTCGGTCATGCTCCCGATATTGAAGGCCTCACCGATCGCCGCGTCGTTATCGGCCGCCAGCAAGGTGCCGGCGATCGCGTCGTCGACGTAGGTGAAGCACCGCGTCTGGTCACCCGAGTCGTAGAGCAACGGCTGGCGGCCATTGAGAATTCGGTGAATGGTCTGCGAGACCACGAAAATCGGATTCTGCCGCGGGCCGTACACGTTGAAATAGCGCACTACCGTCACCGGCAGCCCGTAGGCGCTGTGCATCGCGAAGACCAGATGCTCGGCCATGCCCTTGCTGGTGCTGTAGCTCCAGCGCGCGGTCTTCGTCGAACCGAGGACGCGGTCGTCGTCCTCGGCGAACGGTGGCTTGGGGTTCTTGCCGAACACCTCGGACGTACTGGAGAACACCACCCGCGTCCCGTGCCGATGGCTCAGCTCGAGGACGTTGCGAGTGCCGGTCACGTTGACGTCGAGAACCCGCAACGGGTCATTCATATAGTTTGTGACTCCGACGACCGCGGCCAGGTGGAAGACCGTATCGACACCGGGAGTGAGGGCTTTCTCGAGTGCAGACAGATCGGTGACATCGCCTTGCACGAACCGGAAGTTCGGGTGTCGGTCGAAGTCGATACTGCTGTCGCGGGTGTTCTTGGCGAAGTCGAAAACCGTCACCGAGTCCCCGCGGTCCAGCAAAGCGGAGACCAGGTGCGATCCGATAAAGCCGTAGCCGCCTGTCACGACGACATTGGACATATTTACTCTTTCATTTTGGTGTAGGGGTCGATGTTCACTTGTCGGCCGCCTAGCGGCCGATCCCCTTATAGACGAAGCCGGCGGCGCGCACTGCCGCCGGGTCGAAGCTGTTCCGTCCGTCGAGGAACACACACTTGGCCGCCGTTAGCTCCGCGAGCCGGACCAGTGGGATCTGGTGGAACTGTCGGTGCCCTGCGAGCACCACCAGGGCATCGGCACCCTCGACCGCTGACTCGATGTCTGCGGTCAGAGGGATCTTGGTCACTTCGAGGGCCTCCTCGGCCGGCACCCACGGATCGTGGACCGAAAGCTCGCAGCCGGCCTCCTCGAGCAAGGCGACAACGTACTTGGTGGGTGTGAGGCGGCAGTCGCCGGTGTTGTTCTTGAACGCGATGCCCAGCACCGCGATCCGGCTGGCCTCGACCGTCTTGCCCTGATCGGTGAGTAGCTGCTTGAGCAGCCCGTAGGTGTAGGCGGGCATCGTGTCGTTGACGGTTCTCGACGTCCGCGGAATTTCCAGGTCCAACCCGACGGACTTGCCCAGGTGGTTGACGAACCACGGATCCTTCGTCAAGCAGTATCCGCCGACGCCCATACTTGGCCTCAAGATGTTCGCCGGGTTTCCGCCCTTCGGCATGGTGTTGGCCGCTTCGATCACTTGAAGCGCGTCGATCCCGAGCCGGTCGCACACCTTGGCCAGCTCGTTGGCCAGCGCGATGTTGAGGTCGACCCAGAGGTTGTCCGCAAGCTTGACCATCTCGGCGGTGCGCGGCCTGTCAACGACAACGGAATCCACTCCCAGCGCGTGTCGCCACAGGGTGGTACAGGCGCGAGCGCTGCGCTCATCGACGGCGCCGACGACGACGGGAATCGACGTCAGCTCGCGGATGGCTTGGCCTTCGGCGAGCCGTTCCGGGCAAAACGCCAACCCGAAGTCGACCCCGGCGCGCAGTCCCGAGGCCTCTTCGAGGATCGGCCGAACAAGATTTTCGGTGGTGTCGGGCGGCACCGTGCTCTTGAGGATGACGATGTGGCCGCGGTGCAGGTGCTCCCCCACCGCCCGCGCCGCCGCCTTGATGTCGTCGACGATGGGCTCGTAGTCCGGACCAAGCGGCGTACCGACGGTCACGATGATGAAGTCATTGTCGGCGATGGCACCGAAATCGGTCGTCGCCCCAAGCCGGCCGACTCGTACGCTGCGGGACACCAGCTCGTTGAGCCCCGGCTCAGGCACCGTGGTCTTGCCCAGGTTGATCTCGTCGACGACGTTCTGCCTCACGTCGATGCCCGTAACCGGCCAGCCGCGATCAGCCAGCACGGCACCGATCACCGTGCCGATGTAGCCGAAGCCCACCACTGCGATCCCCGAGCGCATGCCACGCACCAAGAGGTCGATCTCAGCGTCGCTACGTCCGAAAACGCCTTCAGCCATCGCGGAACCAGCCCTTCAATCCCCCGTGCGCGTTCTGTGTAATGAAACTGGGCCCTCCCCTCCCCAGGCTAACCCGCCCGGAGTCTAATCCAACACGTGCCCTATAGACCTGAAATTCAGCCGCGTAATCCTGATAGGGTCGCCCGCATGGACCTGTTCGTGCGCGAATCCGGTCCGGTCGGAGCCCCCACCATCGTCTTCCTCCACGGCGCGTATACCAGCGGCTGGTCCTGGGAGCCGGTAGTCGAACGAATGCAGCAATACCACTGTCTGGTCCCCGATCTGCCCCACTACGGCAAGAGTTTCGAGCAGGGACCATTCGAGATGGGCCGGGCCGCCGCTGCGGTGGCAGAACTCATCCGCTCCCGCGCAGACACCGGCCGGGCGCACGTGGTGGGCCTATCGCTCGGGGCCCAAGTGGGGGTGCAGCTGCTGGCGACCGAGCCAAAACTCGTTGATCGGGCGATGCTCTGCGGGACCGCCCTCAACACGGTGCCGTTTGTACCGTTGACGCGGCGCTTGCTGTCGCTGCCCGCCCGGAACGCAATGTACCGCTGGATGGTCCGCCACTACCGGAATGCTTGGCAAGCGAAGGTTCCCTCGGCCCATCTCGGGGACTATCGCGAGGATGTACGCCTCATTACCAGCGGACAGCTCGCCGACGTGATCATGGCGTCCGCGGGGTTCACGCTTCCCAAGGAACTCGACCAATCGGAGTCACCCACATTGTTTCTAACCGGCGCCAAGGAAATGCCGGTCGTGCGCCGCTGGGCTGCAGCGCTCGCGCAGCAAATGCCCAACGGAGTCGATGGGGTCGCAATCGGCATGCCCCATGAATGGCACACGCGCAATCCGAACCTCTTCGCGCGCACCGTCGACGGTTGGCTCACCGATAGCGCCCTGCCGCCCGAGATCGCACTGCCGAACGCCACTAGGCGAACGGGTTAGCGTTCACGCCGGCTGGCGCAGCGAAAGGCCGGCAGCCCGATAGATCGCGTCGATGACGGTGTGGTTCTCGATCGCCTCCTGCGGCGTCGTCCTCACCGGTTCCCCGCGCAGCACCGCCGCGGCGAAAGCGTCAAGCTGATACTCATAGGTGGCGCGCCGCGGGAACCGCTCGACGCGCTTTCCGGCGGCCGAGCGGACCGAGAGCCGAGGGAACACGTGCGGTGCCGCCGGACTGAGCCAACGCAGCTGACCCTGATCACCGACCACTTTGGCGCTCGCCCGAAACAGGTCCGACGACCACAGCGCACACCTGATCCGGCCCGTGTGCCCGCCAGCGAAGCTCAACTCGGCCGTCATGGCCCGGTCCACCTCGGGACCTCGCAGCGTCGCCTGTGCCGAAAGAACTTCCGGGGTGGAGCCGCCGAACGTGCGGAGCATGTTGACGACATAGCTTCCCGCATCCATCATCGCGCCGCCGGCAAAGGCGTAGTTGTAGCAGTTGCCCGAGAACTTCGGTAGCAATACGCACAAGGTGAGCTCTACCCGCTCCAGTTTGCCCAGCTCCCCCGAGGCGATGATCTCCTCAACGCGCAAAGTCAACGGATGGTAGCGGAATTGGATTGCCTCCATGACGATCCGGTCTGACTGGGCGGCCAGTTCGGCGATTTCGCGCGCCTCGGCGGCGTTGGCGGCGAACGGCTTTTCGCACAGCACGTGCTTGCCCGCGGCCAGCGCAGCCCGGGTCCATCTGCCATGGAAGCTGGTCGGCAGAAGGACGTAGACAGCATCCAGGTCCGGATCGGCGATCAGTGACTCGTAGCTGCCGTGCGCCCGGGCGATGCCGTATTTGTCGGCAAAGGCCTGTGCACTGGACATATCGCGTGCGCCCACCGCGGCCACCACAACCTCATCGTTTCCCCGCGCCGGGTTGATGAGCGTTGTCGGCGCGAAGCTTGAAGCGCCCAAGATGCCGATCCGCACTGGAGCACCGCTTTCAGCCATGGGCGCATGCTAACAGCAGACCCGCATCACTTGGATAGACGAAGAAAGCTCAGGCGGTACGGTGGCCGAGTCCACCGCGTCGAGGACCGACGGGGTGCCCATCGTGAATTCGACACCGCTGAGGAGTTCGGTTTTGGCTGACGGCGAATTGACCGCGCGCGATGCCGAACGCGTCGAGTGGGACGTGATTGTCGTGGGCACCGGCATGGGCGGCGGAATGCTGGGCTACCGCCTGGCCCGCTCGGGCCGGCGGGTGCTGTTCGTCGAAAAGGGGCACTCGACATTGCCCGGAACCCCCGGAACCATTCGCGCCGCCATTCCCGAACTGGCCGAGCCGCTTTCGGCCCGTTCCGCAGGGGCGTACTACGACGCCTTGGCCCGGGCCGGACGCACAACCGACGAGGTCGAAGACATCAGCGGGCGCTCTCCGAAGCGGTTCGTGCCGTTCATCGGCAGCGGCACCGGCGGATCCTCAGCCCTGTATGGCATGGTCTGCGAACGATTCTTCGCTGGCGATTTCACTCCTCGCCAGAATTTCCGCGACCCCGGCGAATCAACTGTGCCCGAGGCCTGGCCGATCAGCTATGAACAGATGGCGCCCTGGTACACCGAGGCCGAAAAGCTGCTACGGGTTCGTGGCCAACCTGATCCCCTGCGGCCGGAAGCCGCCGAGGTCGGCCTGCCCGCCGCGCCGCCGTTTTCGCCTGAGAACCAGGCGTTGGTCAACTATCTGGTAGGTCGCGGACTGCATCCCTACCACCTGCCGATGGCCTGTGATTACACCGACGACTGTGCCACCTGTCAGACCTACCTCTGCAATCAATCATGCAAAAACGACGCGGCCCGCAACGGCGTGCTACCCGCCGTCGCCGAACACGGCGCCCAGCTGCTGGCCCAATGTCGAGTCGTGCGCCTCGAAGCCGACCGCACCCAGGTCACGCGTGTGATCTGTCAGCGTCGCTCCGACATGCTGGCTCTTAAGGCCAAGGTGGTGGTGCTGGCCGCCGGCGCGCTGGCCACCCCGGTGCTGTTGCTCAATTCCCGGTCCGGCGAGTGGCCGCGCGGACTGGCCAACGGCTCCGACTGGGTGGGCCGCAACTTGATGCGTCATCTCCTGGACCCGATCGAGATCTGGCCGCAACGCGATTCCAAGATCACAGCCGCGAACAAGGAGATCGGGCTCAACGACTTCTATTTCTCCGACGGGCAGAAATTCGGCACCGTGCAATCGTTCGGCGCAATACCGCCCATGCAGTTGCTGACCAACCGTCCCGACTGGCGGGGCAAGGCGCTGCGCCTGATGAACCCGGCGGTGCGCCAGATCTACCAGCGGGTCTTCACCGGCGGACTGCTGCTGGCCGCGATGACGGAAGACCTGCCCTACCTGGACAACCGTGTCCTGCCCTACGACCGGCCCAGCTCGGATGGCCGTCAGCGGCTGCGAATGCAGTACCGCTTACACCCCAGCGAGATTGATCGCCGCGCGGCGTTTTTGCGCCAACTGAAGGAGGTGCTGCAACCGTTTCGTAATTTGTCACTGGGCAGCGGCGAAAACAACGCGAACCTGGGCCACGTGTGCGGGACGTGCCGATTCGGTACCGATCCGAAGACCAGCGTGCTGGACGCCCAAAACCGGGCGCACGAAGTGGACAACCTCTACGTGGTGGACACCTCGTTCTTCCCGTCCAGCGCCGGTTTGAACCCCAGTTTGACGGTCGCGGCCAACGCCTTACGGGTGGCCGCACACGTCAACGAAGCCCATTTCGCGACCTGATCGCGCGAACGGATGAGCGTTCAGGCCGGCTTGCGAAGCGAAAGGCCGGCAGCGCGATAGATCGCGTCGATGACGGTATGGTTCTCGATCGCGTCCTGCGGCGTCGTCTTGACCGGTTCCCCGTGCAGCACCGCCGCGGCGAAAGCCTCAAGCTGATACTCAAACGAGCTGCGCCCCGGGAAGCGCTCTACCCGTTTGCTGTCGGCCGATCGGACCGAGAGCCGATGGAAAAGGTGAGGTGCCGCTGGGCTCAGCCAACGCAGCTCGCCGCGATCACCCACCACCTTGGCGCTGGCCCGAAACAGGTCCGACGACCACAGCGCGCAGCGGATCCGGCCCGTGTGCCCATTGGCGAAGCGCAATTCAGCGCTCATGGCCCGGTCCAGCTCAGAACCCCGCAGTTTCGCCTGCGCCGAAACGACTTCCGGGGTCGACCCGCCGAACGTGCGGAGCATGTGGACCACATAACTTCCGGCATCCATCAGCGCGCCGCCGGCAAGGGAGTAGTCGTAGACGTTGCTGTTGGAGGACTTCGGCAGCAGGACGCACACGGAGACATCCACCCGCTGCAGGTTGCCCAACTCGCCTGAGGCGATGATCTGCTCGACGCGCAAAGTCAACGGGTGGTAGCGGTATTGGAATCCCTCCATCACGACTCGATCTGATGTGGCGGCGAGTTCGGCGATTTCGCGGGCCTCGGCGGCATTGGCCATGAACGGCTTTTCGCACAGCACGTGCTTGCCCGCGGCCAGCGCCGCCCGGGTCCACCTGCCGTGCAAGCTGTTGGGCAGCACGATGTAGACAGCGTCCAGGTCTGGATCGGCGATCAGCGCCTCGTAGTTTTCATGCGCTCGTGCGATGCCATGTTTGGCGGCAAAGGCGCGAGCACGCGACACATCGCGTGACGCCACCGCGGCCACCACGACCTCGTCGTTTCCCTGGGCCGGTTTGATGAGGATCATCGGTGCGAAGCGTGAAGCGCCCAGGATGCCGATCCGCACTGGGCCGGCGCTTTCAGCCATGCGCGGGATGCTAGCAGTCGACCCAAGTCACTCGGAGACATCGAGTAAAACTGAGCGACGACGCGGGCAGTACTATCACTCCCAGCCTCCCCGACGAGGTCCGACCACTTACATTAAGGACGCGGGCCGGGCCGGTCACAACGATCACAAGAGAGCCATGGGAATTGCCGTAAACAGCGCACGACACTTGTACCGTCAAGCCCGCGTCCAGCGGCTTCAGGGTTGGCCCCAACGTGCGGCCGAGTCGTGTCGTGCGGCGTTGCAAACCAAGGACCATTCCGTAGCGCATGTCGGAGCGCACCACATGCTGGCGGAATTAGAATTCCCTGCTGCGGATTGTTTCCCGATCCTGGCCCGCATCCATGAACACCGTTCTGCTGACGCCATGTCCGCATTCCAGGTATTTTCAACCCGTGCTTGAGCCTTCCATTCCCGCTCTCCTGCGGGAGCGTGCCAGTCTGCAACCCAGTGAGACGGCGTACACGTTTGTCGATTACGAGCAGGACTGGGCGGGCGTTGCGGAAAGCCTGACATGGTCGCACCTGTATCAGCGAGTGCGTAATGTCGCACGCAACCTTAGGCTTTGTGCCTCACCCGGCGACCGCGCCGTGATATCAGCGCCCCAGGGGCTCGATTATATCGTTGCCTTCCTGGGCGCGTTGGAGGCCGGGATCATCGCCGTTCCGCTCTCGGTGCCGCTGGGCGGAGTGGCCGACGAGCGGGTAGATTCGGTGCTGCGCGATGCGTCGCCAACTACCGTTCTCACCACATCCTCTGCCGTAGACGACGTCACCCGGCATGTCACGCCCCGGCCCGGGCAACCGGCCCCATCGATCATCGAAATCGATTTGCTTGACCTGGACGCTCCGGCTCCATTCGATACCGGACAACACGACTATCAAAGCACGGCGTATTTGCAATATACGTCCGGATCGACTCGGAGCCCGGCCGGAGTAATGGTTTCCTATTCCAACCTTCAGGTCAATTATAAACTGACGATGGCCAGCCTTTTTTCGGGCAACGGCGGTATCGAACCTCCCGACCACACCATTGTGTCGTGGACGCCCTTTTATCACGACTTGGGTTTGATCATGGGTGTTTGCACTCCGGTGCTCTCCGGATGCAGCGCGGTGCTCACCAGCCCGGTGGCGTTCCTGGTGCGTCCGGCCCGGTGGATGCAAATGCTGGCCTCCCACCCCAGCGCATCCACGGGGGCACCGAACTTTGCCTTCGAACTGGCCACACGCAAAACATCAGACGAAGACATGGCCGGGTACGACCTTGGCAAGGTGTCGACCATCATCAGCGGTGCCGAACGAGTACTCCCCGAGACAATCAAACGATTCAGCGAGCGGTTCAAGCGCTTCAACCTCCGCGAGGCGGCAATCCGACCCACCTATGGGCTCGCGGAAGCGACGGTGTACGTGGCGACCACCACCGAGGATCAACCACCAAGAGTGGTCGACTTCGAGCCTGACAAACTTTCCGCAGGCCAAGCGCAGCGCTGCGCACGTGGAACCGGCACAGCACTGATCAGTTACTCCGCGCTGCAAGCACCCACCGTACGGATCGTCGATCCCGATACTCATATCGAGTGCGGACAGGGATCGACCGGCGAGATCTGGGTGCACGGCGGCAACGTCAGCATGGGCTACTGGCAAAAGCCCGAAGAGACCGAGCGCACCTTCGGCGCCGTGCTCGTCGAGCCGTCGGCCGGCACACCCGAAGGGCCTTGGCTCAGGACCGGGGATCTGGGCTTCCTGTCCGATGGCGAGCTGTTCATCTTCGGCCGCATCAAGGATCTTCTGATCATCTATGGACGTAACCACTCTCCCGACGATATCGAGGCCACGATCCAGGAGATCAACCGCGGACGCTGCGTGGCGATAGCGGTTCCTGATGATGACGGCATCGAGAAGCTGGTCGCCATCATCGAACTCAAGAAGCGGGACGAATCCGAAGAGACCGCGGCGCACAGGATGGGCGTCGTCAGGCATGAAGTGACCTCGGCGATATCGAAGTCACACGGGCTGAGTGTGGCGGATCTGGTTCTGGTGCCGCCTCATTCGATTCCGCTCACCACAAGCGGCAAGGTCAGGCGGAGGGCTTGTCTCGAGCTCTATCTGCGCGATGAGTTCACCCGCTTGGACGGGCTGATCCGCTCGCCGGCACCGCGCGTGGTCGATGAGACCGGTGCGGGCGCCGGGGCCGACTCGGGGTTGACCCAACGCCTCCGTACGTTGCGCCGGCAGCAGCGTACGCTCCGCCAGCAGCAGCATGACCTATTGCTGGGGATGGTGCGCTCAGAGGCGGCAACGGTATTGGGCCGTCCGAGCCCGGATGACATCGACCCCGACGGTGCGTTTCAGGACCTGGGGTTTGAATCGGTGAAAGCCATCGAGTTGCTGGATCGGCTCAAAACCGTCACCGAGCTGGAATTGCCGCCCACCCTGGCGTTCGACTACCCCACCCCGGACGCGTTGGCCGCCCACCTGAGCCAGCTGCTGAGCGGATCGGTTGCGCCGGCTGCGCCGGTGGAGGCGCAGGTGGCCGTCGATGAGCCGGTCGCGGTGGTGGGGATGGCGTGCCGGTTCCCCGGTGGCGTGGATTCGGCCATGGCACTGTGGGATCTGGTGGCCAGCGGCACCGATGCGGTGGGGGAGTTTCCGGTTGACCGTGGCTGGAATCTGGCGGAGCTGTTCGATCCCGACCCTGATGCGGTGGGCAAGACCTACACCCGCTCCGGCGGATTTCTGACGGAGGCGGCCGACTTCGACGCGGAGTTCTTCGGGATCTCGGCGCGCGAGGCCCAGAGCATGGACCCTCAGCAGCGGCTGCTGCTGGAGGTGTGTTGGGAAGCGTTGGAAACCGCCAGAATCGATCCCGCCTCGTTGGCTGGTTCGGAGGCCGGGGTGTTCGTCGGAGCGTGGTCACAGCAATACGGCGCGGGCGGTTCTGATGGCGCCGAGGGATACGCCATGACCGGGGTGTCCACCAGCGTGGCCTCCGGACGCATCGCCTACGTGTTGGGGTTGCAGGGGCCCGCCATCACCCTGGACACCGCGTGCTCGTCATCGCTGGTGGCCACGCATTTGGCGTGCCAATCGTTGCGGCACGGCGAATCGACGCTGGCCCTGGCCGGTGGGGTCACCGTGATGACCACACCGGCGGTGTTCACCGAGTTCGCCCGCCAACGCGGGCTGGCCGCTGATGGACGGTGTAAAGCGTTCTCCGGGGACGCCGATGGCACCGGCTGGGGCGAAGGCGCCGCCGTGCTCGTGCTGGAGCGGCTCAGCGACGCTCAGCGCAACCATCATCCGGTGCTGGCGGTCATCGCGGGATCGGCGATCAACCAAGACGGCGCCTCCAATGGGTTGGCCGCCCCCAACGGGCCCGCCCAACAACGCGTCATCACCCAAGCCGTGGCCAATGCCGGTCTCGGGCTCGATGAGGTTGATGTGGTCGAGGCGCACGGCACCGGCACCGCCCTGGGCGACCCGATCGAGGCCGGCGCCCTGATCGCCACCTACGGCGCCGCACGGGATGAAGACCGGCCTTTGTGGCTGGGATCGATCAAATCCAACATCGGTCACACCCAAGCCGCCGCCGGTGTCGCCGGCATCATCAAAATGATCGCGGCCCTCAATCATGCCAGTTTGCCGCCGACCCTGAACGTCGATCACCCCAGCCCACACATCGACTGGTCCGCTGGCACCGTTCGCCTGCTCACCGAACCGGTGCCATGGCCGGACACCGATCATCCCCGCACCGCGGCAGTGTCCTCGTTCGGGATCAGTGGCACCAACGCCCACCTCATCCTGCAACAACCGTCTGACCCGCCGGCCGGATCGGCCGACCCGCGGCGCCACGCACGGCAAACCCGTCACAGCGATGAGTTCGGGCTACCCCTGTGGCCGATCTCCGCGCGCACCCCCACAGCGTTGTGCGCGCAGGCCGACCGACTGCACCAACACCTGATGGACTATCCCGACCTGGATCTGACCGATCTGGCCTGCAGCCTGGCCACCACTCGCACCCACCACCCCTACCGGGCGGCCATCACCGTGCCGGTGGACAGCGCCGACCCGCGCAAAGATCTGCTGGACACCCTGGGCGCCCTGCGCACAGGCGTGCCCCACCCACAGCTGACCCAACACCACTACCTGCCGCACCTGCGCAGTAAAACCGTGTTCGTCCTACCCGGCCAAGGCGCCCAATACCCCGGCATGGGTCGCGAACTCTACGAACACAACCACGTCTTCGCCGACAGTGTCGACAACATATGTGAAGCCCTCGATGCCCACCTCGAGGTTTCGCTGCGTGAAATTATGTTCGCCGAACCGGGTAGTGCTGTCGGCGAGTTGATCCATCAAACGAGCTATGCGCAACCGGCGCTGTTCGCGATGGGCGCGGCCATGCATGCCCTGTTCATCCAGTCGGGGATCACTCCCGACTATCTGTTAGGGCATTCCATCGGAGAACTCACGGCCGCTTATCTCGCCGGTGTGTTTTCCCTTGCCGACGCCGCTGTGTTGGTCACCGCTCGCGGCCGGCTAATGCAAGCCTGTCCGCCTGGCGCGATGCTCGCCATCCAGGCCAACGAACCCGCGGTGGAGGCCCTGCTCACCGATCACCCCAGGATCGCTATCGCCGCGGTCAACGGACCCACCTCGGTGGTTGTCTCCGGGGATCCCGAGGCGCTCGAACCCATCCGCGAGCACTGCGCCACACATGGTATTCGCGCCACCTTCTTGTCGGTCAGTCACGCCTTCCACTCGTCGTTGATGGACCCGGCCTTGCTCGAATTTGAGGCCATCGCCGAGAGCTTGACCTTCGCTTCGCCCACGGTGCCTATCCTGTCCAACCTCACCGGACAAATAGCGACGTCCGAGCAACTCGCGTCCAGCCGCTACTGGACCAGACACCTGCGGGAGCCGGTCCGGTTTTGTGACAGCGTGGTTGAGCGTTTGGCCGCCGGTGAGTGCACGTTTGTGGAGTTGTCCCCGCATCCGGTCTTGGCCCCTGCGATCACCGACACCCTCGCGCAGATCGCGGGGCGCACCCAGTCGGCGGTGATCACCACGCTGCACCGGAACCGGCCCGACCAAGACGCCCTGGCTACCGCGTTGGCCAAGCTGCACAATCACGGCCACAGCCCCTCGTGGGCAGCCCTTTATCCCCACGCCCGCACCGTCGCGCTGCCCACCTACCCCTTCGAGCACCGCCAGTACTGGCTGGCCCCCGCTCCGACCGGCGACGCGCGCGGGCTGGCGCTGGGACCCGCCAAGCGCGCCAGAACACGTTGGACCCGGTTCGTGTCTGGCTTGGTTAACCGCCGCCCTCAAGCCGACAATGCCAGCCCCCGCACTATGGCCGCCGGACTGGCCTCCCAGCCTCCCCAGCAACGGCTCGACACCCTCACCGCGATGGTCACCGCCACCACCGCGGCCGTGTTAGCCCACCCCGAGCCGGCCACCCTCGATCCCGACCGCCCCTTTACAGACATCGGAATCGACTCGCTAACCGCGCTAGAACTCCGCACCACCCTCAACCAACACACCGGCCTCACCCTGCCGGCGACCTTTGCCTTCGACTACCCCACCCCGGCCACGCTCGCCGCCCACCTGGCCGACCTGCTGGCCGACAGCGCTGGGCCTGCGGTCCCAGCGGCTCAGGTCGGCACGCCTAGCGATGAGCCGGTAGACAATCGGCTCACACACGTGGATCAAGCGGTATTTCGCACGATGCGAGCGGTTCACGACGCGCTGATTCAGGTCACATGGATATATGACCGTGCCGTCGATCTCGATGGGTTGCGGCGATTTCACCGCAATCTTGGACGTGGGTTGCTGGGACGCAGGATCGAACGGTCCCCGTTACCGTTCGCGCGTGATCACTGGGTCTTGTCTCCGGCGGCCGAGGACATTGATATCGCCGCAACGCCGCGACCGCGCGCCGACGTGAACGCATGGACCGACGAGCGGGCGCGGCTACCCGTTGATCCGGAGTGGGGACCCGGCTGGCATCTCGGGGTGCTTCCGCTCGAGGACGGCGGGACGGCGGTAAGTCTGGTGGTGTCACATACCGTTGTCGACGGGGTCGGCCTTGTCCAGGCGATAGTTGATGCTGCTGAGGGCAGGACGCACGATCTGGGCTATCCGCCTGCGGGATCGCGCACGCGTGGGCGGGCGTTGCGTGAGGATCTTCGGCAAACCGTCAAAGACCTGCCCGACGTAGCGCAGGCGGTGAGAGCCACGGCTCGAAAGGCCTGGCCCGACCGCAAAGAATTCACATCATCAATCAAAGCGGCACCACCCGCGCCGAGGACAGCCAGCAACGATCAGGCCGTAGAGGTGCCCGCCCTGACCGCATACATCGACCTGGCAGAATGGGATTCTCGAGCGAAAAGTCTTGGCGCAAGCAGTAACTCGCTGGCCGCAGGAGTCGCGTGCCGACTCGCGGTGCGGGTGGGGCGAGTTCGGGCCGACGGAACAGTCACCCTGCGATTTCCGATATCGCTACGGACCAAAGACGATACCCGTAGCAATGCGCTCACGGTGGTCGACGTCACGGTTGACCCAACGCACGCGGCCACGAAGCTCGGGGAAATGCACGTCAAGATCACGCAAGCAATCCTCGCCGAGATGGAGAACGCCGACGACGAATTTTTGTCGACATTCCCACTGGCAGTGATGATCCCGAGATGGATGAACAGGCGGATAGCAGGCATGGCGGCGGGTGGTGCCGATCTTCCGGTGACTGTCTCCAACATCGGTGACCTGCCCCCGGCAGGAAACCGGCCCGACGGCACCGATGCCGACTATGTGTACATGAGAAACCCCGAGCCCGATATCAAGAAAAGCACACTCGAGCACATAGGTGGGCAACTGTTTGTGGGATCGGGGCGGGGCCACGAGAAGATCTTTTTCAGAATCTCCGCATATTCTCTCGACCGGGAAAATACCAAAGATGATCTGCGGGAGGTCGTGTCGCGTACGTTCGCCGAATTCGATCTGATCGCAGAGATCGATTGCTGACCTTGATTTGGCGCGTGGCGACAGCACGCATGCGCCGATCAGCCAACACGCCGCAAGCGGGCGACATTCTCCACAAGATCAGCAACGGCGGTAACACTTTCGGCGGGTTTGGTCATCCGGGTGGTGAACTCGCGGGCCCGGGTGAGGTATTGCGGAGCCAGGATGGTGCGCAGGTCTGCGACCAGCGATTGCTGGGTAGTGGCCGAAAGGCGCCGGGCGGTGCCCACTTTCAGTCGTTTGACCCTAGATCCCCAGAGCGCCTGATCCGGCATAGTCCAGAGGATCAACGTAGGGACTCCGGCGCGCAGGCCCGCGGCCGTGGTGCCGGTGCCGCCGTGGTGCACAACCGCGCGGCAGGCGGGAAAGGCAGCCGCGTAATTCATCACGCCCACCACCTTGACGTGGTCGAAATCAGCGACGTTGCTGAAGTCGGTCCCGGCGGCACAAATCAACGCTCGCTCGCCTAGCTCTGCGCAGGCCGAGCCGATCATCGCGAATGTGTCGGCAGCAGATTCGACGCCTACGCTGCCAAACCCGAAGCAAATTGGCGGTGTTCCCGCCGCAATCCACGACGCGACTTCCTCATCGGCATCCGTGGGTAACTCCATCGTCAGCGCGCCAACAAAGGGCCGCCGGCCATCGCATCGTGCCCATTCAGCTTCCAGTCCGGGAAAGCACACCTCGTCGTAGGCCTGGATTTCCAACGATCCGCGTTCGGTGATCCGGCGCGGCCAGGGACCCGTGGCCTCCGGCAGACCAAGTTCACGGCGCTGCGCCTTATCGGACCCCTTCGCCGTGCCGCCCCGCGACAGCCACTCGAACACCGTCATCGCGGAGCGGCACAACGGCGCCGGCAGGAATGGCAGGAGCTGGCCGTTAGCCCGCAGCGGGAACCAATGCAGCGTGGCCAGCGGAATGTCGTAGTACTCCGCGACGTTGGCAGCGAGCATCTCGAAACCCACGTTGGTGGCAATTAACAGGTCGGCCCCGTCCGCCAACGACGTCAGCGTCGCGCTCCCCTCCCCCCAGCACTCGTTATAGCTCTCCTGAATTTCGCGCGTCAACCTGCTCAGATCTCGGATCCTCCAAGGGGTGCGGAAGAAACGCGTCCAGCCGCGGCGCGCGTCCGCAACGGTCTGCATATCCGGTCCGTAGGCGACCGCCGCAAGCCCGGCCGACTCGGCGAAGCCAACCACGTCGGGCGCGACAGCCATGCGCACTTCATGCCCGCGGCGCAGCAACTCACGGCCGACAGCGGCGCAGGGCTCGACGTCGCCACGAGTTCCCCAGCTTGCCAACACAAATTTCATTCCGGATTTTGGCCTTCGGTCGTCGTGCGCATAGGCAATGTTAGAGACATCGGTCATTATTGCTGGTCCTAACGACTGCCGGCTGGCAGTTCAGCTATTTGTTTCGAGCTGATCGGCGCGCTAGTTCAGAACATCTTAATTCCAGGTCTGTTGAACGCGTGTTGGATTAGACTGCCGGGCGGGTTAGCGTGTGACCGGGAGGGCCGCATCCCGCAGACGGCGCAATCCCACAGACCGCGCTCAGGGGCTGAAAGGCTGGGTTCCGCAATGGCAAGCGTGTTCGGACGCGCGAAGCTGAGATCGACTTCATGGTGCATGGCGTGCGGTTGGGGATCGCATTCGTGGGCTTCGGCAACATCGGCGCCGTGCTGGCTGATCGCGAAACCCCTGTGACGGGGACCGACGGAAGGCAGACAATCCTCGGCAGCAGCCCCTGCGTTCCCTGCATTCCCTGCGTGGGGATGAGCTGAAGTGAGCGTGGAACCGGAAGTCGCTGGTGACAGTAAAGCCGTAAGTCGCCAACCGAAGTGGCGCCGGACGAAAAGTCGGACGCTCGGAGAGCAATTCGATCCTCGAAACAACGCGCTCAATGCGTGGCGGTTAACGCTGGCGACGGGGGTTATCCTCTGGCACTCCTGGCCACTGACCGGTCGCCGCATATCGATTGAGCCGGTTCACCAACTTCTTGCAGACGGATGGGTCGACGGGTTTTTCTCAATCTCGGGATTCCTCATCACGTGGAGTTGGTTCAGACACCCGCGGGCTCGCGACTACTTCTTCGCTCGAGGTTTACGAATCCTGCCGGGACTGTGGGCATGCCTCATCGCAACCGCGTTTATCATTGCCCCAATCGCCGTTGCGATTCAGGGTGGCTCGGCCGCCAAGCTACTGCAGTCGCGCGCGCCGTTCGAGTACGTTTACAGAAACGGCGCCATGTCGATGCATATGCCTGGTATCGGCGGCACACCGGATGGTGTCCCATTCTCCGGGGTATGGAACGGGTCGCTCTGGACCCTCTTTTGGGAGGCGTCGTGCTACGTCGCAATTGCTATCCTCGGCTTAGCAAGGCTTCTTCACCGTAGGTGGCTGATCCCAGCGTTGTTGGCACTGGTGCTGTACTGGTCGGCGAAACTGCCGCGGTCGAGCCTTTTCGCTGATGGACCTGGCGCGCAGCAATCCATGGGCGCCGCAGCTGGAAGCCTGGTCATGGAGTTCACGGCTGCGCGTTTCGCTTGCATGTTTCTGGCGGGTGCGCTCCTGTATCGGTTCCGAGATCTGATTCCCGCACGATGGTCATTGGTAGCGGTGAGCATCGTCATCGTACTTGCGGCGAGCCTGCTGCCTAATTACCGGGTCCTCGCTGCCATTCCGCTGGCTTACGCTATCATCGTTTCAGGTGCTCTTATTCACAACCAGCGCTTAAGGCTTAAGACGGATTTTTCTTACGGTGTCTATATTTACGCTTTTCCGGTACAACAGTTGCTGGTGATTTGTGGGCTCGCATTTCTGAATCCATTTGCATTCGCGATCGTTGCAACCATCATTACCCTGCCCCTGGCCGCGCTGAGCTGGTACCTAATCGAGAAGCCCGCAATTTCTATGAAATCTCGTCTCAAGCGGCGGAGCATTCCTCCGACCGGAGAGCGTCAGCCCAAGTAGACAGTTTGGGCGTTCAGTTGGTGCTGATATGTCCGTTCGCGCACCTCGGTGAGGAAACGCCTGCTTGCCGCCACGCTCGACGGCGGTTAACCAAGCGAAGCGACACCCCGCAGCGGCCTGACGCGCTAGTATCACACCACATCCTCGGTGACGTCCCGGCCACGTAAACAAGGGCGCGGGCCGGGCCGGTCACAACAATCACAAAAGAGCGCAAAAGAGCTATGGGAATTGCTGTAAACAGAACACGACACTTGTCACGTCTAGCCCGCATCCAGCGCCTTCTGGGTCGGCCCCAGCGCGCGGCGGAGTTGTCTCGTGCGGCTTTGCAAGCCGCGGACTATTCTATGGCGCATCTCGAGGCGCATGTGATGCTGGCGGAACTAGAGTTCCCTGGCGAGGATTACTTCCGGGTTCTGGCCCGGATTCATGAATACCTGAAGCCGGCCACCTACCTGGAGATCGGCATCGATCAGGGCCAATCCTTCGAAATCGTCAGGCCGGAAACGTTGGCACTGGGAGTCGATCCGAACCCGCGCATGCGGAAGCCTTTGGGGCCCCGTCAGCGGGTGTTCGCACAGACCAGCGACGAATTTTTTGAGCAATGCGATGTGATTTCCGAGTTGGGCGGCAAGACCTTGGACCTCGCCTTCATCGACGGGATGCATCAGTTCGAGTTCGCCCTACGGGATTTCATCAACGTAGAGAAACACTGCTCTCCGGACTCCATCATTCTGATCCACGACGTGTACCCGATGGATGCGATGAGCGCCGCGCGCGAACGGGCTTCCTGGTTTTGGAGTGGGGATATCTGGCGCTTAATTCTAATCTTGCATAAGTACCGGCCAGATCTGACGGTCAACGTAATCGGTGCGCGCCCAACAGGGCTGGCGCTCGTGCAAAATCTGGACCCGCATTCCCGCGTCCTTGCCGAGCGTCAGCACGAGATCATTGATGAATTCCTGGCGCTCGACATGTCGGTGCTCGACGGACGGAAAGACGAGATGCTCAACCGCTTTCCGAACGATTGGACGTCCATCGCCGGGCTCATCGATGCGCGCGGACGTGCTCAAACCTAACAATCACGGTAGAGGCGTCTGCGAGGGTCAACGATCTTCCACCCATACGAACACGGGATGCCGCCGCCGCAGCGGGTGAACGTGCGCAGTAAAAGTGTCAGTGCCCGGATTCGGCTGCGGCGCGGTAACCGCGGACGGCCAATGGCCCGAGCACCGCGGCCAGACCAAGCGCCCACATAACGGTCAGCAGCAGCGGCCACAGCACGGGACCATGTTGGGCAAGTCCCCGCATGAACTCAATCGTCGGCCACATCGGTTGGAGGTGGATCTCGAGCTGCATCCACGATGGCAGCGTTTGAATGGGAACAGCACCAGAGCTGGAGAAGACGAAGCCGGTGGCCGGCACTCCTAGCCAGACGAGCACGGCACCGCTCTTGGCCCGCACCGCGATCGCTATTACTGCCATCGAGAAGACGACAACCACCAGCACCGGCACCAGTATGAACGGGATCACAGCGAGCCAGCTGCCTTTGAAGCGAAGCCCGAGCCCAACACCGACCGCTGTGATGAGGGCAGAACTGACCAGCGTTCGCGCGGCCTCAGCGAGCAGCCTGCCGGTCAGGGCGCTGGCCCGGTGTACGGGCAACACCCACAGTCTGCCGATCAGACCGCTGTGGCGCTCGAAGGAAATGTTGCGGCCGGCTGCAAGCGCCCCGAACATCGCGCCGGCCACGGCACACATCGGCACCAGGCCGTAGAGACTGTCCGTGCCGGTGATTCTGAATATCGACTTACCTACCAGCAGTTTGTAGGTGATCAACAGAAAGGTCGGGAACAGCAGAGCCTGGATCAGCACCGCGGGCTGGCGCCGCCACCGGGTGAGTAGGTGGCCGGCGAACAGCAGACTTTCCGCGGCCAGGGAGCTCCGCGGCGGCGCGTTCGCGCTCATTGCGTCCGCCTCTGTATCCGCACCGCATTTGCGCCGAACACCACTAGCAGCCCAAGACACCAAGCCAAACTGGTCGCCAGATTGCTGACCACGACATGGCCGGTGGCGAACCCGCGCAGGGTTTGCGTCACCTGCGAAACAGGCTGGTTCCGTACGAACGAATGCAGCCAGTCCGGAAACGAGTCGGCTGGCGCCGTCCCGGTGGACAGCATTACCAGCAGCATTTGGGGAACCAAGAGGAACTGAGTGAACGCTCCGCTGCCTGCGATCCCACCTCGCCAATTTACCGAAAGTACCCCGGCTGCATCCGCAGCGAGCGATAACGCCAATGTCAACATGAGGACAAGAACGGCGAAAGCCGCCGCATAGATGAACCCGCCGAACATTCGGAAGCCGAACATGTAGCCGACAGCGACTGCGGCGAGCAGGGCGACGGCGCCGCGGAAGAGGCAATACAACATACGAGCCATCAGCGGTATCACCGCGGATATGGGAAGCGTGCGGAGCCGATCCCCGAAGTTGCTCCGCTCGTCATGCGCAGCGCGGTCAACGGTCGTCAGCGCGCCGAGAAAGATCACTTGGATGACGACAACCGGTAGGACGTACTGGGGGTAGCTCATTCCACCGGTGTCGATCACATTGCCCAGCATGAAGTTGAAGACGATGAAGTTAGCGGCGGGCGACAGAGCCGCGAACGGCAGATCGTTGCGCAGTGCGTCATGTACCACGCGCTCGGTCAGAGCAACAAGCGCGGTCACGTGGTGACGCTCTCCGTAAGGTGCAGGAACGCTTCGTCCAAGGACGGCTTGCGCAGCGCTATGTCGACCAGCTCAACGCCAAGCCGGTCCACCCGGCGAAACACCTCAGCGAGCGTCGCGACACCATCGGGCGCGAGCACCGAGACGGTGTTCGCCTCGTAATCGGCTTCGGCGCCCTCCAGTTCGGCGACCACGGCGAAGATCTTGGAGAGATCTGCCGGATTTACGGGACTCACCGTGCAGTAGCCCGATCCCACGCGGCGCTTGAGCTCTTCGGCGGTCCCGTTGGCGATGATGCGACCTTTGTTCAGAACGACGATCGAATCGCTGAGTACGTCGGCTTCCTCGAGATACTGCGTCGTGAGCAGGATCGTGACGCCCTGCGCTGATAACGATGACACCAGGCCCCACACATCGCGGCGGCTACGCGGGTCCAACCCGGTTGTCGGCTCGTCCAGAAAAAGCACTTTCGGCGGAACCATCAGTCCGGCGGCGATATCGATGCGACGCATCATGCCACCCGAATAGGTTCGCACCAGGCGGTCAGCGGCCTGCAACATATCGAACTGATGGATCAAAGCGTCGGCTCGCGCCCGGGCATCTTTGCGCCGCATTCCCCGCAGCCGGCCGAACAGCACCAGGTTCTCCCGGCCAGTGAGCTCCCAATCGAGCGCGGCTATCTGTCCGACGCTACCAATGCTTGCCCGCACCTGTGCTGGGTCTCGGGTGACGTCGTACCCAGCCACAGTTGCTTGGCCAGAGGTGGGCCGCAGCAACGTCGACAAGATCTTGACCGCGGTGGTCTTACCGGCACCATTATGACCGAGCAGAGCGCAAACAGATCCAGTCGGAACGGAGAAACTCACGTCCTCCAATGCTTGTATTGCCCCGTCGAACGTCTTCGCTACGCTATCCAGCTCGATCACGAACACAGACGATACCCGTCGTTACACCCGTGTTGAACGGAAACGGGCTCAGTCCGTTTTCGCGGTGGCCTTCTCGGCACGCGGGCGCTGACGTGCACCTTCTCCGGTACCGCCCCGGTGGCGCGGATCCTGGCTGCGGGCTTTGCGGCCGCGCCCAGCTCAGCAGGCAGATTCATCGCGGCGCCACAACGACGCCTCCGCCTCACGTAGACGCCGGTCCTCGTCGAATGCCGCCAGTTGCTGCCAGGCGACTCGTTATGGTTTTCCAGTGGCGCCGGTTGCGCCCTTAGCTCCGGTGGACCCGCCAGGCCCACCTAAGCCGCCAGAACCGCCGATGCCGCCGGTTGTTGGGCCATTGGAGAACGCAGTCCCGCCGTCTCCACCCGCGCCGCCCACGGCCGCTTGTTCCGAGCTGTCGCCGCCATTGCCACCGTTGCCCCCAATCGCGGCAGCCGAAGCACTGCTAGAGACCTGCGCGGCGCCACCGGCGCCGCCGGCCCCACCGGAGGTGCCGTTACCGCCATTGCCACCTGCGCCGCTGGTAGCGGTCGCTGACGAGGAAGCGCTCTGGATCCGCGCGCCGCCGCCGGCCCCACCGGCCCCACCAACGTCACTGCTGCCGGCGCCACCGGCCCCGCCACTGCCGCCGACGATGTCTCCCGTTCCGTTGCTGATCACCAGCCCACCGGCCCCACCAGCCCCACCAGAGGCGCCGTTCCCGCCGTTGCCACCTGCGCCGCCAGTAACGGCAGTCGAGGAGGAAGTGCTCTGGATAGTCGCGCCACCGCCGGCCCCACCAACCCCACCAACGCCGCTGCTGCCGGCGCCGCCAGCGCCGCCAGCGCCGAGTCTGACGGTTCCCGTTCCGTTGGTGATGACTGCCCCGCCAGCCCCACCAGCCCCGCCGGAGGAGCCGTTCCCGCCGTCGCCACCTGAGCCGCTGGTAGCGCTCGCCGACGAGGAACTGCTCTGGATTGACACGCCACCGCCGGCCCCACCGGCCCCACCAACGCCGCTGCTGCCGGCGCCACCGGCCCCGCCACTGCCGCCCACGGTGCTCCCCGTTCCGTTGCTGACGACCAACCCACCGGTCCCACCAGCCCCACCAGAGGCGCCGTTCCCGCCGCTACCACCTGCACCGCTCGTGGCGGTAGCTGAGGACGAAGTGCTCTGGATAGTCGCGCCACCGCCGGCCCCACCAACCCCACCAACGCCGACGCTGCCCGTGCCACCGGCGCCCCCACTGCCGCCCACGGTATTACCCGTTCCGTTGCTGACGACCAACCCACCGGCCCCACCAGCCCCACC
>PLSK01000221.1:57151-88979 GCA_003165155.1 Mycobacterium sp.
GGCCCCACCGGCCCCACCAACGCCGGCGCTGCCGGCGCCACCGGCCCCGCCACTGCCGCCCACGCTGGCCCCCGTTCCGTTGCTGACGACCAACCCACCGGCCCCACCAGCCCCACCGGAGGTGCCCTGCCCGCCGTTGCCACCTGCACCGCTCGTGGCGGTCGCCGACGAGGAAGCGCTCTGGATTGACACGCCGCCGCCGGCCCCACCGGCCCCACCAACGCCGCTGCTGCCGGTGCCACCGGCCCCGCCACTGCCGCCGACGGTGGCCCCCGCTCCGTTCGTGATGACCAGCCCACCGGCCCCACCGGCCCCACCGGAGACGCCGCTACCGCCATTGCCACCAGCGCCACCGGTGGCGTTCGCCGACGAGGAAGTGTTCTGGATTGACACGCCACCGCCGGCCCCACCGGCCCCACCCGCACCGCTGCTGCCGGTGCCACCGACGCCGCCACTGCCGCCGACGGTGCTCCCCGTTCCGCTGCTGGCGCTCGCCGCACCGGCCCCACCGGCTCCACCGGATGTGCCGTTCCCGCCAGCCCCACCATCCCCGCCGGTGGCGGTCGCCGTCGACTGGACAGTTGTGATTGCCGCAGTGCCGCCGCCCCCACCGGCGCCACCTGCGCCTCCGGAGCCACTGGCTCCGGCCCCGCCCGCGCCGCCGGTCGCGTTGCCAGTTCCGTTGCTCACCGCACTACCACCGGCGCCGCCACCGCCGCCGTTAGTGCCGCTACCGCCAACACCAGCGGTACCCCCGGTGGCGTTTCCGCTCCCGTAGGTAGTCACCGCACCGCCGCTGCCACCTGAACCCCCGGTGCCTCCGCCAGCGCTCGCGGCACCGCCCGCTCCGCCAGTGCCGCCGACGGCGGCAGCCGAAGAGGAACTGCTACTGATACCCGCACTACCGCCGGCCCCACCGGTCCCACCGATGCCACTGCTGGCGCTACCACCGGCGCCGCCCGCGCCGGCTGTGGCGGTTCCCGTTCCGGTCGTGGTGACCGCGCCACCGGCTCCACCGGTACCACCGGAGGTGCCGTTCCCGCCATTCCCACCGTCGCCGCCAGCGGCGGGCGCCGAAGTGGCGCTCGCCGCGCTACCGCCGTTACCGCCGTTACCGCCGTCACCGTTGCCGGCGGCATTGCCGCCGTTACCGCCAACGCCTGCCTGCGAACCGGTGCCGCCGTTCCCGCCGTTACCGCCGTTGCCGCTGCCAGCGGCGGTGCCGCCGCCGCCGCCATCGCCTGCCTGCGAACCGGTATCCGCGGTGCCGCCGTTGCCGCCATTGCCGCCGTTACCGCTGCCGGCGGCGCTGCCGCCGTTACCGCCAACGCCCGCCTGCGAACCGGCGGTGCCGACGTTGCCGCCGTTGCCGCCGTTGCCGCCGTTACCGCTGCCTGGAGCGTTGCCGCCGTCGCCGCCATCGCCTGCCTGCGCACCGTTGGAGCCGGCGGTGCCGCCGTTTCCTCCGGCGCCGCCGTTACCGCTGCCAGAGCCGTCGCCGCCGTGACCGCCATTGCCTGCCGGTACACCGGCGGTACCGCTGTTGCCGCCGTTGCCGCCCTTGCCGCCGTTACCATTGCCGACGGCGTTCCCGCCGTCGCCGCCATTGCCTCCCAGTAAACCGGAACCGGTGGGGCCGGCATTGCCGTTGGCGCCCGCACCGCCAAACAAACCGGCGGCGCCGCCAGCGCCACCGGATCCGCCGTTACCGGCAACCCCGCCGTCGCCGCCATCGCCGCCGTTGCCGTTGTTCACGCCGACGACGCCAGCCGAGCCGGCGCCGCCGTTGCCGCCGGTGCCGCCGGCTGCACCCTGGCCGCCGTCCCCGCCGGTGCCGAACAGTCCGACGGAGGCGCCGCCGGCGCCGCCGTCACCCCCAGCCGCACCGCCCGCACCAGACCCACCGTTGCCGCCATTGGCGCCGATGGCGGCAGTGCCGCCGCCCGCGGCGGCCCCGCCGTTCCCACCGGACCCGCCGGATCCCAGGTACAGCTGCTTACTCATCCCGCCGGCCCCGCCGTCACCTCCCGCGCCACCTGCCTGACCGACCGCGCCGACCCCGCCGGCTCCGCCGGCTCCGCCGAATCCGGGGGAGCCACCGCCCAGCCATCCATTCGCACCGCCGGCCCCACCGCTGCCCCCGGCCCCACCGGCTGCACCAGACGCGCCGGCCCCGCCATTGCCACCGGCGCCGAACAAACCTGCCGACCCGCCGTCACCGCCGTTTTGCCCGGTCCCCGGCGTCCCGGCCGCGCCGTTGCCACCGTTGCCCGACAAAAACCCGCCATCGCCGCCGTTGCCGCCTGGCGTCGTGGCATTGGCACCGTTGCCGACTAGCGGACGGCCGAACAGCGCCTCGGTGGGCGGGTTCACCACGGCGAGTATCTGCTGCTCGATGGATTGCAGCGGTGAAGTATTGGCCGCCTCCGCAGCCGCATAGGCGCCCCCCGCGCCATCCAACGCCTGCACGAACTGTGCATGAAACGCCTCCGCCTGCGCACTCAGCGTCTGATGTTCCCGCGCATAGGTGGAAAACAACGTCGCGACCGCCGCCGACACTTCATCCTGGGCCGCAGCCGCCACCGACGTCGTGGCAGGCGCCGCAGCCGCATAGGCGGCACCGATCGTTCGCCCGATCCCGGCCAAGTCCGCTGACGCAGTGGTCAGAGCTCCCGATGTTGCGATCACATAAGAAGACATTGGGTTCCACATCGTTGGGGACGACTAGCGGCCGCGAATGACTTTAGCGGTAGGCTACGCGCGTCTAATTGCGTTTGAGGTCCGATTCCGAAATCGCGGGTTTCAATCCGCCGAAACCGCAGCAAGTGGGCCGTGACGGACAACGCGGTTGTGCGACTGGTGCGACAGAAGTGGATGGATCGCCTCCGCTTCGTCCGTCGGTACGGCACACGCGCCCGTTGTCCAGAGATCTAACTGGGCGAACCGATCATTGGGTCAAGCGGGCTCGCGGAGCGCCAGGCCGGCAGCGCGATACACCGCGTCGATGATGGTCATGTTCTCGATCGCTTCTTCCGGTGTCGTCTTCACCGGTTCACCCCTCAGTACTGCGGCAGCGAAAGCGTCAAGCTGGTACGCATAAGTGGAGCGCGCGGAGGTGAAGTTCTCCACTCGCTTTCCCGCGGTTGATCGGACCGAAAACCGCTGGAACGGGATCAGCCGATTGAGCCGCAGCTCGCCGCGGTCGCCAACCACTTTTACGGTCAAGTGCGGTAGATCGGTCGACCACATCGAGCAGTGGATGCGGCCGGTGTGCCCGCCGGCAAACCGCAATTGGGCCGTCATGACCCGGTCCACCTGCGGAGCTCGCAGTTTCGCCTGCGCCGAAACGACTTCCGGGGTCGAGCCGCCGAACCTGCGCACCATGTCGACCGCATAACATCCGAGGTCCATCAGCGCGCCACCGCCGAGGGCGTAGTTGTAGCGGTTGTCCGAGGACTTCGGCATCCAAAAGCACCATTTCGCCTCAACCCGCTGCAGCTTGCCCAGCTCCCCCGAGGCAATGATTTCGTCAACGCGCGAAGCACAGGGGTGGTAGCGGTAATGAAATGCCTCCATCACAACCCGGCCTGACTTGGCGGCCAGTGTGGCGACCTCGCGGGCCTCGGCGGCATTGGCAGTGAATGGCTTTTCGCACAGCACGTGCTTACCCGCGTCAAGCGCAGCCCGAGTCCACCGGCCGTGTAGGCCGATGGGCAGCGGGTTATAGATAGCGTCCAGATCCGGATCGGCGATCAGCGACTCGTAGCTGTCGTGCACTTGGGCGATGCCGTGTTTGCCGGCGAAGGCTTGAGCATTAGATATGTCGCGTGCGGCCACCGCGGCCACCACGACCTCGGTGTTTTCCCGAGCCGGTTTGATGAGCGCCGTCGGTGCGATACGGGCAGCCCCCAGGATGCCGATCCGCACCTGGCCGCCGCTTTCAGACACGGACGGGATGCTAGCAGCTGACAGCGGCGTCACTCAGGATTGCTCGATCGCACAATATGCGGCCCGATTTCACCGGCCTTCATTTCAGCCAGAATGGTCGCTCATCGACAGGTGCGATTTAGTTCCGTCGCCGCCTATTGCAGCCAAAACGCGCCGACATACACTCTGGCGATGGTTGCCGCTGATACCTTGCGCCGTGTGGGAACCCGGCTTCGCGCGATCACCGCTGCACGCCAAGCGAGCCCTGTTCTCCGGGTGATGGTGATCTCAAACGTAGGCAGTTTCGGTGGAGGCGGCGCGCTCGACTTTCGCGACATGCTCTTGGCGATCCGGGAAAAGCGGCCCGACCTAGACGTGGTCGCCGTCTGCCCATGGAAAGGAAGCCTGACGGCGGAGTGCAGTCGGCTGGATATCCGGACCAAGATCACCTTCATACCGGGCTGGGCTTTTCTCCAACGGTCGCGAACGCCACGCATCGAGGCGCTCATCGGCGCACTTCCCGCCGGCGCGCTTCTGCTTTCAGGCATCTTGCCAGCAGTGTTGCTCCTTGTTCGACTACGCCCGACGATGGTGCTCACTAACACCATGGTCGTTCCCGCGCACGCGATCGCTGCCAAACTGCTCGGCATCCCGCACTACTGGATGGTCCGCGAGTTCGGGAGAGACGACCATCGGCTTCAGTTCCTGTTAGGCCACCACAGGACCATCCGCCTAATTGGCCAGCTGTCGGAGGCGGTGATCTGCAATTCGCACGCAGTTGAAAAGGCTTTGCTCGCAGTAGATCCAAACATGACGACGTACGTGGTCTACCCGGTCGTCGACACCCCACTCGGCACGCCGCCGCAGCGGCACCCAGCCGAGCCCTTACGAGCTGTGTTGGTCGGTTACTTCTCTCAAGCCAAGGGACAACACCTTGCCGTCGAGGCTGTTGCTATTGCCCGGAAGGCCGGCGTCGACATCGAGTTGACCTTGGTCGGTGCTGGCAATCAGAAGCCACTTCGCAAGCTTGCTCGACGCCTGGGCGTCGAGGACCTAGTGACCATTGACGGACCCACCCGCGACGTCGGACGCTATTGGTCGGCCGCGCACGTCGGCCTCATGTGCAGCCAATGCGAGGCGTTCGGCCGCGTAACCGTGGAGGCGATGAGAGCCGGACTGCCGGTGTGCGGCACCAAGACGGGTGGCACACCGGAGATCATCGATTCGGGAGTCAACGGACTGCTGAGCCCCGCCGGAGACGCGAAGGCACTCGCAGCCAACCTGATGGCGCTCGAGTCAGACGAAGATCTACGGCGTAGCCTCGCTTTTCGTGCGCTCGAAACGGCACGGCGCTTCCAACGTGACCGTCACGACGATGAATTCACCGCCATTCTTGACCTATGTTGAAAGCGCAGCGTTCGATTCGCCCCGGACTGGGCCAATCGTTGGGTCGTCATCCGCTAAGGAGTTGAATTTTGGCTGTCGGCGAGTTGAGTGCGCGCGAGGTCGAACGCGTTTTGTGGGACGTGATCGTCGTGGGCTCCGGCATGGGCGGCGGGATGCTGGGCTACTCGCTGGCCCGCTCCGGGCGGCGGGTGCTGTTCGTCGAAAAGGGACGCTCGACACTGCCCGGGACGTCGGGAACGATTCGCGCTGCGATGCCCGAACTGGCCGAGCCGCAGGCGTACCGTTCAGCAGCGACCTACTACGACGCCTTGGCCCGTGCGGGACGCTCAACCGACGAGATCGAAGACATCAGCGGGCGCCGCACGACGCGGTTTGTGCCGTTCATTGGCAGCGGCACCGGCGGGTCCTCGGCCCTGTATGGCATGGTCTGCGAACGATTCTTCGCTGGCGATTTCACCCCCCGGCAAAACTTCCGCGACCCCGGCGAATCCACTGTGCCCGAGGCCTGGCCGATCACCTACGAGCAGATGAGTCCCTGGTACGCCGAGGCCGAGAAGCGGCTGGGGGTGCGCGGCGCACCGGATCCCCTGCGCCCGGAGGCCGCCGAGGTCGGGCTGCCTGCGGCGCCGCCGTTTTCGTCCGACAACCAGCCGCTGGTCGACTATCTGGCCGGTCGCGGACTACATCCCTATCACCTGCCGATGGCCTGTGATTACACCGACGGTTGTGTCACCTGCCAGGCCTATCTGTGTCCCCGGTCGTGCAAAAACGACGCTGGCCGCAACGGCGTCCTGCCCGCCGTCACCGAGCACGGCGCCCACCTGCTGGCTGAGTGTCGGGTCGTGCGCCTCGACGCCGACCGCACCCAGGTCAAACAAGTGATCTGCGAGCATCACTCGGGTACGCTGGCCCTCAAGGCGAAGGTGGTGGTGCTGGCCGCCGGTGCGTTGGCCACCCCGGTGCTGTTGCTCAATTCCCGCTCGGGTGATTGGCCGCGTGGTTTAGCCAACGGCTCAGACTCGGTGGGGCGCAATTTGATGCGCCATCTACTCGACTGGATCGAGGTCTGGCCGCACCGTGGCTGCAAGATCACCGACGAAAACAAGGAGATCGGGCTCAACGACTTCTATTTCTGGGAGGGGCAGAAATACGGCACCGTGCAATCAGCCAGCTCGATGGCCAAGTTGGCATCCATGGACATGCTGACTAACCACCCCGGCTGGCAGGCGACAGCGCTGCGCCTGATGATCCCGGCGGTGCGCCCAATCTACGATCGCTTCTTCAACGGTGGACTGGTGCTGGCCGCAATCATGGAAGACCTGCCGTATCTGGACAACCGCGTCCTGCCATCCGACCAGCCCGGCGCGGACGGCCGTCAGCGGCTACGACTTCAATATCACTTACACCCCAGCGAGATCGAACGCCGAGCGGTGTTTTTGCAGCAGATAAAAGAGGTGTTAAAGCCGTTTCGCACACTCACACTGCGGACCGGCGAAAACAACTCGACGTTGGGCCATGTCTGCGGCACGTGCCGCTTCGGCACGGATCCCAAAACCAGCGTGCTGGACCCCCAAAACCGGGCGCACGAAGTGGACAACCTCTACGTGGTGGACGCCTCCTTTTTTCCGTCCAGCACCGGTTTGAATCCCAGTTTGACGGTCGCGGCCAACGCCTTGCGAGTGGCCGCGCACGTCAACCAGACGCATTTCACCACCTGACCAGCCTTGAAAAGGCCTGAAGAATGCCGTCGTGAAAGCGCCGGCGCGGGAACTCTTAGCTCCGTCGCCAATCAGCCAACACGCTTGAGGCGGGCGAAATCTTCCAGAAGATCAGCTGCGGCCGCAACGCTTTGGGTGGGTTCGGTCATCCGGGCGGCGACCTCGCGGGCCCGGGTGAGGTATTGCGGGGCCAGAATGGTCCGTAGGTCCGCGACCAATGATCTCTCGGTAGCGGTCGAAAAGCGCCGGGCGGTGCCCACCTTCAGCCGTTTGATCGCAGCTCCCCAAATCACCTGAACATCCGCCATCCAGAGGATCAACGTGGGAACTCCGGCGCGCAGGCTCGCGGCCGTGGTGCCCGCGCCGCCGTGGTGCACAACCGCTCGACAGGCCGGAAAGATCGTCGCGTAATTCATCGCGCCTACCACCTTGACGTGCTCGAAATGGGGCACGTTGCTGAAATCAGAAGCGGCAGCGCAAACCAGCGCCCGCTCGCCTAGTTGCGCGCAGGCCCTGCCGATCATGGCGATCGTGTCGGCGGCAGACTCGACCGGAATGCTGCCAAACCCGAAGAAAATCGGCGGCGTTCCCGCGGCCATCCACAAGGCGACCTCCTCATCGGTGTCCGTCGGCGACTCCATCGTCAGCGTGCCGACGAATGGCCTATTGAGGGGCTCCCGCGCATCTGATTTCGCCCATTCAGCTGCTAGCCCGGGAAAACACACCTCGTCATAGGCCTGGATTTCCAGCGATCCTTGTTCAGCGATCCGTCGCGGCACGGGGCCGCTGACCTTCGGGAGCCCCAATTCACGACGCTGCGAATCCTCGACCTTCTTCACCCCGCGCCAAACCACCCACTCGTACACCCTCATCGCCGAGCGGATCAACGGCGACGGCAGAATCGGAACGAGGTGACCGTTGACCCGTATCGGGAACCAAAGCAGCGTGGCCAACGGAATGTCGCGATACTCCGCGACGTTGGCGGCAAGCTCCTCGTAACTCACGCCGGTCAAGAGCAGGTCGGCCCCGTCCACCAACGAGGTCAGCATCGTGCTCATCTCTCCCCAACACCGCGTGCCGGGTTCCCGAGATTCGCGCAAAAACGCGAGCACATCCCGAATCCTCCAGAAGTTACGGAAGAAATACGTCCAGAAGTTGCGCGTCGATTCCAGCCACGCCTGAACATCCGGCCCGTAGTCGACCGCCGCAAGCCCAGCCGCCTCGGCGAAGCCGACCAGGTCCGGCGAGACGGCCATGCACACGTCGTGCCCGCGGCGGCGCAACTCCCGGCCGACAGCGACGCCGGGCTCGACATCGCCGCGAGTTCCGTAGAACGCCAGCACAAATTTCATCGCGTGATCCTGGCCCTTCACTTCCCGTGCTCGTTCAGCGAAATGAAAGCGGCAGCCTCACACTCTAGGCCCAAGTCTCATCGCGCCGGTGAGCGATTGCTCTGACCTCGATGAACAGCTTCACGATCGATATCGGGAAGAGTCGGTAAAGCTTGCGGAATCGGTGGTAATCCTCGAACATCGTCCGGAAACCTCGTTCGCTCGCCCGATACGCCTCGAAAACGCGATCCAGCGCAGCCTCGTCCCAGGGCTCGTCCCGCGCGGCCGCGCTCAGCGCGTCGTATGCCGCGGAATTCCAGTCCGCACCGAAGAGCTCATTCACCGGGTCGCAGTTTTGGTGGTGGCGGAGAGCAGGTGCGAGAAACTCATCAATCGCGCCCTCGTCCCGGGCTTCGAGGTCGATCAGCAGCGCCGCGGCAATTCGTTTTATTTCGTAGCGCCAATTGTCCATAAGGTTGGTGTACTCGACGAAGACGCGCGGCAGCTCGCGCGTGGCTCTCTCGGCCAGCAGACTGTATTTCAGCCACAACGCGCCCCCGAACTCCGGTGAGGTTCCAACGTCCGCCGTAATTGACTTGGCGGACTCCTCCGGGTTGCGCACCGCAATCACGGCCACGGGGTCGAATCCGGCCTGACGCGCAGCTTCGAACCACAAGCCAGACATCGCCGTAATCT
The DNA here is from genome assembly GCA_003165155.1 of Mycobacterium sp. GTDB lineage: Bacteria > Actinomycetota > Actinomycetes > Mycobacteriales > Mycobacteriaceae > Mycobacterium. The sequence continues at coordinate 66,231 of PLSK01000221.1, forward strand.
TCGGGTCCTTGATGACCACGAGCGGGGCGCCCGACAACGTGGTGAGATAAGCCCGAATCTTGCCGATCCAGCGGGCCTTATCAACGGGGTCAAACGCACCTTCCTCCTGCAGGCGCAGCGTCGGGTCGAACCCGGCGCTGCCGTAGCGGCGCAGGATTGCGTTGGTGAGGTGGATGGCCGGGCGCGGCTCCCAAAAGCCAGCCGGATAGCGCCGGTCGGCCCCCAGCATCCTGGCCGGGAGCGTAGCGCCGCACAATGAGAGAACCCGCGTCAGCGCCGACGTCCCGGACCGCGCAAAGCCCACGACGAACAAGATGACTGGGCGAGCGGCAGTCCCGGACTGCGCGGCCGGGGTCACCTAGACAACTTCGTGCTCGATACTGAGCACGGCGCGGGAGACCGTTTGGCACGTGTGGCCGCGTGAAGTCGCTCGATCCGCGCCGCCGCCGGACGGAGAACGGAAAGCCCTGCGGTGCGCTTCCCGGCAGTATGGTGGTGCCTAATCACGACAGCGACTTTAGCGGTCCAAACCCTATGTACGCTCAAGTCCTCGCAAATTTGCGTCGGCGTCACTGAGCGGAAGCACCAGCTAACCTAATGTGATGAATCGGTTCCATCCCATCAGAGCCCACGTCTCCCGCGTGGCGTCGCCCCCGACAAGATGTTCGCCCCACCGGGTGTCACGGGCGAATCCTGTGTAATGGGAGGCTGATCAGTGGCAGTCCGGATACGACCCGCACGTGCGTCCTTTTAACGGCCGCGCGTCCGACGGTGATGCGCGGCCGGACAACCAGCTCGCCTTGCTCGACCAAGCCTTCTTTGACGGGCATCGCGCTACCGGCCAGAACGAAGTCCTGCAGGGCGTGTGGATTTACGAGCACGCAATCGACTTCGATGGACTGAAGCGGATACACCACAACCTCGGTTATGGGTTACTGGGACGGCGCATCGAGCGTTCACCCCTGCCGTTCGGCCGGCATCGGTGGGTCTCAGATCGCGGGCCGTCGGACATCGATATTGTTGAGCGCGCCCGTCCACGCGGTGAAGTCAGCGACTGGGCCGATGAACGCTCCCAACTGCCTTTGGATCCGGAACGCGGGCCCGGCTGGCATCTCGGTGTCCTTCCCCTTACGGATGGCTCGACCGCGGTGAGTCTGGTGGTTTCCCACTACCTGATCGACGGCGTCGGGCTTTTTGTCGAGTTATTTAATGCGAACCTGGACAACACGCGCGATCTTGGCTACCCGCCGCCGCGTTCACGAACCCGACTGCGCGCGGTGGTTCAGGATGCCCGCCAAACAGCGCGGGACGTACCTGAGGTTGTGCGGGCTCTTGTCGCGGCGGCAAAAATGGCCCGGGGTCTACGGCGCGTCAGCGCCCGGTCGCCGGCACCAGCAATCGTCACCCTCAGCGGAGGCGACGACGATGAGGTAGTCGTCGTGCCGTGGGTCTCGATCTACATCAGCCTGGACGATTGGGATGCCCGTGCGCAGGCTCTTAGCGGAACGAGTAACACGCTGGCCGCCGGGTTGGCTGCAAAACTCGGGGAGCACATGGGGCGCCGATGCGCCGATGACGGCGCCGTCACCCTGCAACTCCTGATGACCGAGCGCGCCGACGGTGACACGCGTGCGGTCGCAGTGTCGTTTCCGCGTGTCAGCGTAGATGCGACGGGGGCAACGACGGATCTGCATGACGCCCGCGGCGCCATCAAGCAGGCGCTCAAGACGCAGCGGGAAACGCCAGACGAGTCATCGAAGGTCGCTTCGCTGGCGCCGTTCACGCCGAGGCGGACCCTGAAACGGCTGGTCGGTGGGGCGCTCACCGACCCCGATCACCCGGTGTTGTGTTCTCATCTCGGCGACACCCCACCGGGGGCGCGCGGCGTCGATGGCACCGACGCCGAGTACGTGACCGCACGAGGGATTGGGCAACACCTCACGCGACAGTGGCTTGAGCGATCAGGCGGCCAAATGATCCTGCAGTGTGCGCGCTTCCCCGGCAGGATTGCCCTCACCATCCAGGCCTTCCAACCGGGCGCGGAGAACACCAAGCCCGCTTTGCGTCAGCTGGCTGCGCGCGCGCTGGCGGAGTTCGGCCTGACTGGAAAAATCGACTAACGAATTCGTCGCCGCGCGGCAAATCTGCGCGGCGCACCCACTGGTGAGACTGTTACTGAGGCTGCTTCGGGAAGCCGTACCGGAAACTTCGTCAAACCTCTGACGGCCCCTGTTGGCCTCCATTATGGTGTGGACCGTTGTTGCACGTGTGTCGGCTAGGGTGGTGCGGTGGTCCAGGGTAATGTCCGAGATATTGAGCCAGTCCGGTCCGATGTCCCCATCGAGGGCGGCAGCGACGCTGGTCAATCGCGCGGTCTCCGACGCGTTCTCCTGCGACGTGCTCGCCAACCTTTATCTGCACGTCGAACACAAGGTGGATCCGGAAAGAATCGCCGAAATCCGGGACCTGTGATTTTCCGCGGTCTGAGGCGGTTGTGGATCCCGCTGGTCGTACTGGTGGTCATCGCCGCGGGAGGACTGACTGTGTCGCGGCTGCACGGCATCTTCGGCTCTGAGAAAGATCTCCCCTACACCGACAGCAGAGTCGACAACAAACCTTACAACCCCCAGCACCTGAGGTACGAGGTCTTCGGACCACCGGGGACGGTGGCCGTTATCAGCTATTTCGATGTCAACGGTGACCCGCAGCATGCTGAAGGGGTAAGCCTGCCGTGGTCATTGGAGTTCGCGATCACCGCGGCAACGGGCGTCGGAAGTGTCTCGGCGCAGGGAGATAGCGACAGTCTCGGCTGCCGCATTGTGCTGGACGGGGTAGTCAAGGCCGAGAAGATCACCCACGAAGTAAGCGCCTTTACCTCCTGCATGCTGAAGGGCTCATGAGCACCCATCAGCTGCACAACGGTCGACAATTGGTAGCGCGAACGGTCCGTCGATTTTCGGTGCTGATTATCTTGGCGTGGTTGGCGATCATGGGTTTCTTGATTATCTGCGTCCCCCCGTTGGAGCAGGTCGAGCATGAGCATTCAGTATCGCTGAATCCCCCAGATGCGCCGTCCCTCATTGCGGCAAAGCGCGCGACGGAGGACTTCGAGCAATCTGGTCAATCCGGTTCCGGCAGTTTGGCGATGATCGTCTTGGAGGGTCAGCAACCCCTCGGCGACGATGCCCACAAGTATTACGATCGTTTGATTTCTCAGCTAAAAGACGATCCACAGCACGTGGGGCATATCCTGGATTACTGGGGCGATGAGCTCACAAGAGGCGCGGCGCAAAGTACAGACGGCAAAGCCGCATATGTTGCTGTAATTGTTCCCGGTAAGTCGGGCCAGACCAACGAATCGATCGAAGCCGTTCAGCACATCGTAGAGCGGACGCCAGCGCCGCCGGGCGTCAAGGCGTATGTCACCGGCCCTGCGGCGATCAACGCAGATATGAGCCACAGTGGCGACAGGACAGTCGCCACAATCACGGTGGTAAGCCTCGCGGTGATCTTCATTACGTTGCTTCTCATCTACCGTTCGGTCATCACCGTAATTCTCTTGTTGCTAATGGTCGGGATAGAATTGCAGCTGGCCCGAGGAGTGGTCGCATTCCTTGGCCATTACGAGGTTATTGGTTTGACGACCTTCGCCGTTAATCTGCTGGTATCCCTCGTTATCGCGGCTGGAACGGACTACGGGATATTTTTCATCGGGCGGTATCAGGAGGCACGACAGGCCGGCGAGGACAGGGAAACGGCTTACTATACGACTCTCCGCGGGGTCACCAAGGTCGTTGTGGCCTCCGGGTTGACGATCGCCGGCGCACTTTTCTGCCTCAGCTTTACCCGGTTGCCCTATTTTCAAGTCCTGGGAGTCCCCTGCGCGGTAGGCATATCGGTCGTCGTCGCGGTCGCGATCACGCTGGCTCCGGCAGTTCTTACCGTCGGAAGCCGTTTCGGTCTGTTCGAGCCCAAGCGGAAACTCAACTTTCGCGGGTGGCGACGGGTAGGAACGGCGATCGTTCGGTGGCCCGGCCCCATTCTGATGGCCACATTGGCAGTCACGCTTGTCGGGCTATTCACGCTGCCGGGCTACAAACCCAGTTACAACGACCAGAAGTTTATTCCCAAAGATATACCCGCCAATCTAGGGTATGAGGCCGCAGCGCGGCATTTCCCCCCCTCCGCAATGATGACACCCGAGATCCTGTTGGTCGAGACCGATCACGACCTGCGCAATCCGGCTGATTTTCTGATATTGGAGAAACTAGCCAAGGCCGTCCTCGCCGTTCCGGGCATTTCGAAGGTGCAGTCCGTAACTCGGCCCGAGGGAACCCCGATCGCGCACACGACGATTCCGTATTTCCTGAGCATGCAATCCGCTGGCCAGCAGCAATTCCTCACTTTTCAGAAGGAGCGCATGAAGGACCTGCTCAAGCAGGCCGACATGATAGCGGATGCGATCAACATCACGCAGCGCACTTATGAGCTGACGAAGCAAATAGCCGCCACCACGCATGACCTCGTCGCCAATACGCATGAAGTGCAGGCCCTCACGAACGAACTGCGAGAGCATATTTCGGATTTCGAGGATTTCTTCAGGCCTCTTCGGAATTACCTCTACTGGGAAAAACACTGCTACGATATTCCCGTTTGCTTGTCGATACGAAGCATATTCGATTCGTTAGACGGTGTTGACGCGCTTGCCGATAACCTGAAGTTTCTGGTAGCAGACCTCGATCAGGTTGACGTGCTCCTGCCGCAGGTGATCGCCCAGATTCCGCAGATGCTCGCGATCCTGCAGGAATCACGGACCATGCTGCTTACCATGCATAGCACGATGGCCGGGACCTTCGGGAACATGGGCGACAATGGCAGTAATTCGACGGCCATGGGGAGGGCGTTCGACACCGCGAAAAACGACGATTCTTTCTATGTGCCGCCAGACACTTTCAAGAACAAAAGCTTTCAACGAATCATGGACTTATTCTTGTCTCCGGACGGGAAGGCCGTCCGTATGCACATTTTACAAAAGGGCGATCCCGCGTCGCCCGAGGGTATTTCGCGCGTCGACGCAATAAAAAGCGCGGCCGAGGAGGCGCTCAAGGGAACGCCGTTGGAAGACGGCAAGGTCTACCTTTCCGGCACGGCGGCGTCGGTGAGGGACGTGGTGCAGGGTTCCACATACGATCTCATGATCGCGGGAGTTGCTGCGCTTTGCCTGATCTTCATCGTCATGCTAATCATGACGCGAAGTTTTGTTGCTGCCCTGGTTATCGTTGGTACGGTATTGCTTTCACTGGGCGCGTCCTTCGGGCTCTCCGTGTTCGCCTGGCAGGTTTTGCTCGGCGTGCAAATACATTGGTCAGTGCTTGTGATGTCTGTCATCGTTCTTTTGGCGGTGGGGTCTGATTATAATTTGCTGTTGGTAGCCCGGATGAAAGAGGAAATAGGCGCCGGTATAAACACCGGCATCATTCGCGCCATGGGTGGCACCGGCAAAGTTGTGACGAACGCGGGACTGGTGTTCGCGTTCACGATGGGGTCCATGCTGGTCAGCGACCTGCGCACCATCGGTCAGGTGGGTACGACGATCGGTCTGGGTCTGCTGTTCGACACGCTGGTCGTGCGTGCGTTCATGACGCCGTCCATCGCGGCGCTGCTGGGGCGCTGGTTCTGGTGGCCGCAACAAGTGCGCCCCCGCCCCGCAAGTTCCTTACTTCGGTCCACAGGGCCCCGCCCGTTGGTGCGTGCCTTGTTGCTGAGGTAGCGGCCGTAGTGGCGGATTCCAGTTCAGGACAAGATCGGCAACCGTGGGGAGCATCGTGGCGCAGGGCGATAGCGAAAGCGGTGGCCGCCACTTCGAGGTGCACGGCGTGGGCGCCTATACCGTCTGCCGGTTGAAGGCCCTATGAGCACCGAACGCCCTCGGCCGCCCTTTATTGCGCGGATGATCCGCAGGCTTTCACTTCTCATCATTCTGGCATGGGCGGCTTTGACGCTGATTGTGACGTTTGCGGTCCCCCCCTTGGAGCGGGTCGGCGAACAGCATGCCGTGCCACTGGCTCCGCAAGACGCACCGTCGGTGCGCGCGATGATCGGCATGGGCAAAGCCTTCAAAGAGTCCGATTCGGACAGTTTCGCGATGGTCGTGCTGGAGGGGCAGCAACCGCTTGGGGACAACGCTCGTACGTACTATCGCGAATTGGTTCGCAAGCTCAGCGACGACCCGCGGCATGTCGAACACGTGCAGGACCTGTGGGGAGATCGACTCACAGCCGTGGGCGTGCAAAGTCCCGACGGCAAGGCCGCATATGTGCAGTTGAATCTGGCCGGCAACCAAGGCACCACCTTGGCGCAGGAATCGGTGACGGCGGTCCGGCAGATCCTCAAGCAGACGCCGCCCCCTCCCGGTGTCGAGGTCCATCTCACCGGCCCGGCAGCGCTCATCCCGGACATGGTGCGCAGTGGCAACGACTCCCTCCTGAAGATGACCCTGATTGCCGGAGTGATCATCTTCGTGGTGCTGTTGTTCGTTTACCGTTCGGTTGCCACCGTGATTCTGGTGGTAATCGGAGTCGGGGTCGAAGTAGGTTCGGCTCGGGGAATCGTCGCGTTTCTCGCCGAGAACAACCTTGTTGCGCTCTCGACGTTTGCCACTAATCTGCTGGTGATGCTCTCGATGGCGGCCGGAACCGATTACGGGATATTCCTCTTCGGTCGTTATCAAGAGGCGCGTCAGGCCGGCGAGGACCCCGAAACGGCGTACTTCACCACCTACCGCGGGGTCGCTCCCGTCGTCTTGGGTTCCGGTCTGACGATCGCCGGGGCAATGTTGTGCCTGAGCTTCACCCGGATGCCTATTTTCCAGACCATAGGTGCGCCGTGCGCCATCGGCATGCTCGTCGCGGTCGCGGTCGCGCTCACGCTGGTTCCGGCGGTTCTGACCGTCGGAAGTCGCTTCGGGCTATGCGACCCCAAACGTAAGATGGCGCAACAACGATGGCGCGGGGTCGGCACAGCGATTGTCCGCTGGCCCGCGCCCATTCTGGCCGCAACATTAGCGGTCGCGCTGATCGGCCTGGTGACGCTTCCGGGCTACAAAACGAGCTACGACGACCGGTCTTATCTACCCCAAAACCTTCCGGCTAATTTGGGGTATGCCGCCGCCGGTCGCCATTTCTCGCAATCGCGAATGCTACCCGATATTCTGATGATCGAAGCAGATCACGATATGCGCAATCCGGCAGATTTTCTCGTGCTACACAAACTAGCCAAGGCGATTTTTCGCGTTGCGGGCATTTCTCGGGTGCAGGGCATAACCCGGCCGGAGGGAACACCGATTGAACACACGTCGATACCTTTCCTGATCAGCATGCAAAATGCGGCCATGCTACAAAACATGGAGTTCATGAAAGCCCGCGTAAATGACCTGCTGACGCAGGCCGACTCGCTTGCTAGACAAATCGCGATACTGAAGCACCTGTACGCGCTACAGCAGCAGATCACGGCCGTTGCTCACGACACGGTCGGCATAGCAACACAGATACAAGCCCTCGTGGACGACGTAGAAACCCACCTCATGGAGTTCGATGACTTCTTCAGGCCAATTCGTAGTTACTTCTATTGGGAAAAGCACTGCGCCGATATCCCAATTTGCTGGTCATTAAGGTCGATATTTGATCTATTCGACGGTCTCGATGTGATTCACGATGAATTGCACACTATCGTGAAAGGCGCAGTGAAGCTGGACGAGCTGGCGGCTCTGCTGCTTCCGCTGACCCCGCGGCTGATCGCGATCGCGGAGGCCACGCGCACGACGCTGTTGACGAACCACAGCACGATGTCCGGGCTTTTCGGTTCACTGGACGAATCAAACCAAAATGCCACCGCCATGGGGCAGGCGTTCGACGCCGCTAAAAACGACGATTCTTTCTATCTCCCTCCGGAGGTCTTCCAGAGCCCGAACTTTCAGCGAGCAGTAAATTCCTTCATGTCCCCGGACGGGAAAGCGGCTCGATTCATCATTTCGCATGCGGGCGACCCCGCGACGCCGGAGGGCATAGCGCGGGTCGATCGGATCAGGACGGCGGCCGAAGAAGCGCTCAAGACGACTCCGCTGGACAGCGCGAAGATCTCGCTCGCCGGCGCCGCGTCGACCTACAAAGACTTCGCTGACGGCGCGAAATACGATCTGTGGATCGCGCTCGTTGGTGCGCTCTGCCTTATTTTCGTCATCATGCTGGCCCTCACGCGAAGTTTTGTGGCCGCCCTGGTGATCGTGGGTACAGTGCTGCTTTCATTGGGCGCATCGTTTGGGCTGTCGGTGCTGGTGTGGCAGTACATTTTGGGCATCAAATTGCACTGGATGGTGCTTCCGATGTCTGTGATCGTTCTTTTGGCAGTGGGATCTGACTACAACTTGCTTCTGGTAGCCCGCATGAAAGAGGAAATAGGCGCCGGCATACGCACCGGCATCATCCGTGCCATGGGCGGCACCGGTAAAGTGGTGACAAACGCGGGCCTGGTGTTCGCCTTCACCATGGCCTCGATGATATTCAGCGACTTGCTGATTATCGGCCAACTCGGCACCACCATCGGTCTGGGCCTGTTGTTCGATACCTTGGTCGTGCGCTCGTTCATGACACCGTCTATCGCCGCGCTGCTCGGACGCTGGTTCTGGTGGCCGCAGACAGTTCGTCCGCGGCCGGCCAGTTTCATGCTTCGGTCTGAGGGACCGCGTCCGCTGGTACGTTCCTTGCTGCTCAGGGAAGACCACCCCGACGACGCGGTAACGGGCGAACTCCCGAGGCTGTCCGTCTAAGTCGGCGTTCTCACCAACGCCGCAGGGGTAAGCGCTATTCGCAAAGAAGAATTTGCACGAAGGGTTCGGAATTTATTTATGGGATCGTGATGACGATGCCAGCGTACTTCAACGCTAACTCTTCTAACCCGATGAATATCGCCAGCGTCAAATACCCGAAAACCAGTAGCTCATATACTACATCCATTGAAAGGGTGGCTAGGGTCGAGAAATATGTAAAAATCTCGTCCACGCCCTTGAGTAACTCGCCCGGCATGGCGGCGATGCTGTTCAAAGACGATTCGATTCCCGAAAGCATCGACGCGACGTTGACGGTCTCAGCGGCCGTGTACGAACCTCCGCTCGCATGCAAGAGCTGCACAAACTGCTGCTGAAACGCCGCAGCCTGCCCGGCCAGCGCGTGATACTCATTGGCGAAACCGGAGAACAGGTTCGCGATGCCGGCCGACACCTCATCGGCGGCCGCGGGTACCACCGCGACGGTCGAAGCCGCCGCCGCCGCGTGGGCCGCGTCAACCGTGGAACCAACAGCCGCGACATCCGTTGCCGCCGCCGCGATCGCCGCCGGTACCGCCGTCAAATCCGACATGTCCACCCTCCTGTCCGGTCACCGTCGACCAGCGGCACGACAAGGGGCATGACACCAACCCGTCGCGGCCACTAGCGACACTAACCCGCCGGACAGAATCGCAGCAGGCGTTTCGGAATATTGGGAAGAGAACCTGTCGACACAGCAGACTTAGCTGCATTTCGCGACGCTTTGGACCGAGCCGACCTCGGCCTCAGGAGCAGCCAGACGAACACTGCGGCCCCAGGATCTCAGCTGGCGTCCCGCAGCGGCAACGAGTGCGCTCTCGAGGGCAATTCGACAACCGGAGTCAACTCGGCGAAGAGATCGATTGCAACTGCGATGGTGCGATCGACGAAGGATGCGAAGTCATCGAAAGAGGTGCCCTCGCGGATCCACTGGGATCTGCGGGCCAAAACGCCGATGCGCTGTGAATTGGAGGTGCCGTGCACGATCGCGGATACTTCGCGACCCCGCTTGTTCCACGCGTCGGCGAACTGCGTCAGCCAGGGCCGTTCGGCGACGGAGAACAAGCATGCGGGAGTGACGCGAATGGTCAACACGTCGCCGAACGACGGGGACATGTTGAGGTGGACGTTGAGCGGCCGGGGATGGGCGTCTTCGACAAAGAAACATTCGCCGTCGTGCTCGTGCCGGAAGAACCGCACCCCGCAGCTGCATAGGTAGCGTTCCATCAGGGTCGCGCGACCAGGCTCGTTCATCATGAGATCCATGCTGCGGCCAGCGACTTTGTGGACGCTTTGACTGAGCAAGCCGGCACCAAAGAATCTCGTGAGAACTCGCTGTGCGAGCGGGCCCGGGATGGTGCACCCGCCGAGTGTGATGAGGTGTGCTGCCGATTTTGACGTACGGCGGCGTCGGCCACCGTATCCTCCTACGAATGGTTGAGATGTCCCTTCCTGCCATGCTGCGCGAACGCGCCAGCTTGCAGCCCGATGACACGGCATTCACGTTTATCGATTACGACCAGGACTCGGGCGGCGTCCCCGAGAGCCTGACGTGGCCGCAGGTGTACCGGCGAGCGGCAAACGTTGCCCGCGAGCTCAGACTTTGCGCCGCGCCGGGTGACCGCGCGGTGATACTGGCGCCCCAGGGTCTCCATTACATCGTTGCCTTTCTGGGTGCACTGCAGGCCGGACTCATCGCGGTTCCGCTGACCGTCCCGCACGGTCCCGGCGATGAACGTGTTGAAGCGGTCCTGCGCGACTCATCGCCCGCTGCCATCCTCACGACATCCGCTGTTGTAGGCGAAGTCGTCAAGGCCGTGGCATCGCAGCCGGGAACGCCCGCGCCATCGGTCATCGAGGTTGATCTACTGGATCTGGACACCCCGGCACGATTCCACCGCGCGAACGATGACTATCAAAGCACCGCGTATCTGCAATATACGTCTGGCTCGACCCGGAACCCGGCCGGAGTAATGATCTCCTACGCGAACCTTCGGGCGAATTACGGCATGACGATGCGCGGCTTTTTTCAGAGCAACGGAGGAATTGAGCCGCCGGACCACACCATTGTGTTGTGGCTGCCGTTCTACCACGACCTCGGTTTGATTATGGGCGTGTGCACACCGATTCTTTCGGGATGCAGCGCGGTACTCACCAGCCCGGTGGCTTTCCTGCAGCGCCCGGCGCGGTGGATGCAAATGGTGGCCTCATATCCCAGCGCGTCCACCGGAGCGCCCAACTTTGCCTTCGAATTGGCGGCACGCAAAACATCAGACGAAGACATGGCCGGCTACGACCTCAGCAACGTGTCGACCATCATCAGCGGCGCGGAACGGGTCCTTCCGGAGACGATCAAACGCTTCAGCGAGCGGTTTAAACGCTTCAATCTTCGTGAGTCGGTGCTGCGACCCACGTATGGGCTCGCGGAGTCGACGTTGTACGTGGCGACCACCACCGAGAATCAACCACCGGCAATCGTCGACTTCGAGACCGACAAACTTTCCGGTGGCCAGGCACAACGGTGCGAAAGTGGAACCGGCACAGCGCTGGTCAGTTACGCCGCGCTGGAGGCGCCCACCGTGCGGATCGTCGATCCCGACACGCAGATCGAGTGTTCGCCGGGAACCACTGGCGAGATCTGGGTGCACGGCGACAACGTCGGGCTCGGCTATTGGCAAAATCCTGCGGAGACCGAGCGCACCTTCGGAGGCAAGATCGTCGAGCCGTCGGCCGGGACGCCCGAAGGGTCTTGGTTGCGGACCGGGGACTTGGGCTTCCTCTCCGATGGGGAGCTGTTCATCGTCGGCCGCATCAAGGACCTGTTGATCGTGTACGGGCGCAACCACGCCCCGGAAGACATCGAGGCGACGATCTCGGGGATAACCAAGGGCCGGGTCGTGGCGATCGCCGTCCCGGACGAGGGCGTGGAGCAGCTCGTCGCCGTCATCGAAGTCAAGAACCGGGACGACGCCGATGAGGATGTGGTGCGCAAGCTCGCCGCCGTCAAGCGTGAAGTCACTGCGGCGATCTCAAACGCACACGGCCTCGGCGTCGCGGATCTGGTTCTGGTGCCCCCCGGTTCGATTCCGATCACCACCAGCGGCAAGGTCCGCAGATCGACGTGTGTCGAGCGGTACCAGCGGAGCGAGTTCGCCCGCCTGGACGCCTGAGCCGCGCTTAGCCCACGAGTCGTGCGGTTTCGACCATTGCCGAGGTGATCTGGGCGATCTGGTCCGGCGGGCAGATGTACGGCGGCATCGCGTAGATCAGGTTGCGGAACGGTCGCAGCCAGACGCCGCGGTCTAGCGCCGCGGGGGTGGCGACGGCCAGGTCGACGGGCCGGTCGCATTCGATGACGCCGATGGCGCCGCACACCCGGACGTCGGTCACGCCGGGCAACGCCCGGGCGGGCTCGAGTCCGGCCGCCAGCCCCGCCGATATTTCAGCGACCCGCGACCGCCAGTCCTGATTTAGCAGGACCTCGACGCTGGCTACCGACACCGCGCAGGCCAGGGGGTTGGCCATGAACGTGGGCCCGTGCATCAGCGCCCCGGCCTCCCCCGTGCTGATGGTGTGCGCGATCTCGGTGGTGCACAAGGTGGCGGCCAGGCTGAGGTATCCACCGGTGAGCGCCTTGCCGACGCACATGATGTCCGGGCTCACCCCGGCGTGGTCGGCGGCGAACAGCTCGCCGGTGCGGCCGAAGCCGGTGGCGATCTCGTCGAAAATCAGGAGTACCTGGTGCCGGCGGGTGATGTCGCGCAGGTCGCGCAGGTAGCGCGGGTCATGGAAACGCATCCCGCCCGCGCCCTGCACAACGGGTTCGACGACCACCGCGGCCAGTTCGGCGGCGTGCTGCGCCAGCTGAGCCTCGAACGCGGCGCTGTATCCGGGGTTGTAGTCCCGCGGCACCTGCGGGGCGAAAACCTGGGGGGCCAGGATGTCGGTCCACAGCGAGTGCATGCCGCCGTCGGGGTCGCAGATGCTCATCGGGGTGAAGGTGTCGCCGTGGTAGCCGCCCCGCCAGGTCATCAACCGGTGCTTGTCCGGCTGGCCGCGGCTGCGCCAGTACTGCAGCGCCATCTTGACCGCGACCTCCACCGACACCGACCCGGAGTCGCTGAAGAACACCGTCTCCAGACCGGCCGGGGTGATCTCCACCAGCAGCTGGGCCAGCCGGGCGGCGGGCTCGTGGGTGAGCCCGCCGAACATGACGTGGTTCATCACGCCCAGCTGGGCGCCCAGCGCCGCGTCCAGGACCGGGTGGCCGTGGCCGTGGATCGCGGTCCACCAGGAGCTCATGGCGTCCAGCGCCTGGATCGGCTTACCGTCCCTGACCAGCGTCAGCCAGGCCCCGCGGGCCGCGACGGCCACCACGGGCGCCACCTGTTCGGCGCCGATAGTGCTATACGGGTGCCACAGATGCGCGGCGTCGATCGCGCTGATTTGCTCGGGCGTCAACCCGGGTGTCGCCGCAGGCATAGAGGTCGAGCGTAAAGCAGGCGAGTTCGCGCAAACTCCGGCCATCAGGAAGCATCTAGTGGCATGGCTTCACCGCATCAGACCGATGACCCCTCCGCGGGTGATCGCACCCACTCCCCGACCGTGCACGGAGAGGCCGAAGACTTCCCCGAAGAATCCGCCGACTCCCCCGCCGATTCCGACTCCGATCCGCAGCCGCCGAAGGTCCTTCGGCTGCGGATCGCCGCCTGGGACGTGGTCGCCACTCTCGCGATCCTGGGGGCGCTGCTTCTACTGGCGACGATGACGAAATGGCCGTCCATCCTCTTCGGCTTCATGGAGCAGGTGTGCGAGGGCGACGAATGCGGGGCGGTGCCCTTCGGAATCGACTACTACATTCGCCCGCTGGTGTGGGGCGGCATCGGTGCGGCGATTACCGCGGCCACGCTGGGCCCGTTCGTTTCGATGTTGAAGGGCTGGTACATGTCCTTCTGGCCGGCCCTTGCCCTGGCCCTGATCGTGATCAGCGCTGTGGTGGGCTCGGTACTGACCATGATCTGCCGACCGTATTGGGGCGGCTAAACCGCTTGGGCCGAACCGGCACCGAACCGAGACCCAACTGACACTGGGCCGCGATAGCGGCTTGAGTGCGTTCGCGTAGCCCGAAATAACAACTCCGCACACAAGATTGGGCCCGCCAGTCACCATCGGGTCACGGTCCGACAAAGAATGCCCTGTGGCCCTCACCTGCTATTTCGCGCTGGTGATTTCTGTTGTAGAAGTGTTTGTAGTGACTGGTGTGAATTAAGCCATGCACGGCGTTCGACCCCGACGTGGCGGCGATCGCGTGAAGCCCACAGCGCCCGAGAGGGACAAGGAGGTTGGTATCCCAATGAAACGCATCTACGGCTTTATCCTCGGTCTGGCCGTGCTGGCGGCCCCGATGGCTGCCGTGTCCGGTCTGGCAAGCGCCGACCCCACCACCAAACCGATGGACTACCAGCAGGTGACCGACACGGTCGTCCAGCGCGGCCTGGCCGCCCGCGGCATCCCGTTCTCGTGGGCCGGCGGCGGTGTCAACGGCCCCTCTCGCGGCACCGGTTCGGGGGCCAACACCGTCGGGTTCGACGCCTCGGGCCTGATGCAGTACGCCTACGCCGGCGCGGGAATCAAGCTGCCGCGGTCGTCCGGCGCGATTTACCAGGTCGGCCAGAAGATCCCGCCGCAGCAGGCCCAGAAGGGCGACATGATCTTCTACGGTCCCAACGGCACGGAGAGCGTCGCGATGTTCCTCGGGAACGGGCAGATGCTGGAGGTTGGCGACGTCGTCCAGGTTTCGCCGGCCCGCAACAGCAACATGGCGCCGTATGTGGTCCGCGTTCTCGGGACCCAGCAGACACCGCTGCAGCAGGCACCGGCCCAGCAGTTGCCGGGCCAGCAGGCTCCGTTGCAGCAGGCGCCGGCACAGCAGGCGCCGGCACAACTGTTGCCGGGCCAGCAGGCACCGGTGCAGCAGGCGCCGCTGCAGCAGACAGCCGGGCAGGCACCTTTGCAGGCACCGGCGCCGCAGGCACCCGTGCAGGCGCCGGCTCAGCCAGCACCCGCGCCGCAGGGCCCGGTGCTGCAGATACCGGGACAACCGCCGATCCAGCTGCCGACGCTGCCGACGCTGCAGTTGCCGGGACAGCCGGCCCCCGCGCAGCAGGCACCCGACCAGGGGCCTGTGATCAGCACCTTCCGGTAGCCCTCGCGACCTCTCGACCATTCGCCACCTGCCCCGTTACCGAGCACTGACGCTCGGTGGGCAGGTGGCGAGTTGGGTAGATTGGCTGTCAATATGATCAGCCTGTCACCGCCTTCCCCGCAGACCACGGCCCCCGAGCCGGTGGCCGAACGGGGCAGGTCGACAGGCTTTTACCGTCACGATCTCGACGGCTTGCGTGGCATCGCGATCGCGCTGGTCGCCATCTTCCACATCTGGTTCGGCCGGGTGTCCGGCGGCGTGGACGTCTTCCTGGCGCTGTCCGGGTTCTTCTTCGGCGGCAAACTGCTGCGCGCCGCCCTGGACCCCTCTCAATCGCTTTCGCCGATTTCCCAGGTGATCCGGCTGGTCCGCCGGCTGGTTCCGGCGCTGGTCGTGGTCCTGGCCGGGTCCGCGGTTCTGACCATCCTGGTGCAGCCGCAGACCCGCTGGGAGACCTTCGCCGACCAGAGCCTGGCCAGCCTGGGCTACTACCAGAACTGGGAGCTGGCCAGCACGGCATCCAACTACCTGCGGGCGGGCGAGGCCGTCAGCCCGTTACAGCACATCTGGTCCATGTCGGTGCAGGGCCAGTTCTTCGTCGCGTTCCTGCTGCTGGTCACCGCGTGCGCCTACCTGTTGCGCCCCCTATTGCGGCCCCGGCACCTGCGCACCGCATTCGTGGTCCTGCTCAGCGCGCTGACGGTGGCGTCGTTCGTCTACGCGATCTTCGCCCACCAGGACGACCAGGCCAGCGCGTACTACAACAGCTTCGCGCGGGCCTGGGAGTTGCTGCTGGGCGCGCTCGTCGGCGCGGTGGTGCGCTACATCCGGTGGCCGATGTGGCTGCGCACCGTCCTCGCCACCGTCGCGTTGGCGGCGGTCCTGTCCTGCGGGGCCCTGATCGACGGCGCCCGGGCATTCCCCGGCCCGTGGGCGCTGGTCCCCGTCGGGGCCACCATGCTGCTGATCCTGGCCGGGGCCGGCTTGCCGGGCAGAACTGGCGACGCCCGGATGCCGGCGCCCAATCGGCTGCTGGCGGCCGCGCCGCTGGTGGAGCTGGGTGCTGTGGCCTACACGCTGTACCTGTGGCACTGGCCGCTGCTCATCTTCTGGCTCTCCTACACGGGCAACGCGCACGTCAACTTCGTCGAGGGCGCGGCAATCTTGCTGGCCTCCGGGTTGCTGGCTTACCTGACCACCCGCTTCGTCGAGGACCCACTGCGCTACCCAACACGGTTGCCGATGGCGCTGGGATCGGTGGTGCTGCTGCTGGGGGCCACCCTGACGGCGACGGCGTTCACCTGGCGTGAGCACGTCAGCGTGCAGCGCGCGACCGGGAAGGAGCTACTGACACTCAACCCCGACGACTACCCGGGTGCGCGCGCGCTGACCGAGCACGTCCGGGTGCCCACGTTGCGGATGCGGCCCACCGTCCTGGAGATCAAGGACGACCTGCCCGCCACCACCGTGGACGGCTGCATCAGCGACTTCGTCAACCCGGCGGTGGTGAACTGCACCTACGGCGACCGTGGCGCCATCCGCACCATCGCCCTGGCCGGCGGGTCGCACGCGGAACACTGGCTGCCCGCCCTCGACAAGCTCGGGCACCTGCACAACTTCAAAGTGGTGACCTACCTCAAGATGGGCTGCCCGTTGTCCACCGAGCAGGTCCCGCTGATCATGGGCAACAACGCGCCCTACCCGCAGTGCCGCGAATGGGTGCAACGGACCATGGCCAAGCTGGTCAGCGACCGTCCCGGCTACGTCTTCACCACGTCGACCCGGCCGTGGAACATCAAACCCGGTGACGTCATGCCGGCAACCTACATCGGGATCTGGCAAACGTTGTCCGACAACAACATTCCCATCCTCGCCATGCGAGACACCCCATGGCTGGTCAAAAACGGCAAACCGTTCGATCCCGCGGACTGCCTGGCCAAGGGCGGGGACGCGCAATCGTGCGCAATCAAGCGCTCCGACGTGCTCTCCGACCACAATTCCACCGTGGACTTCGTCACACAATTCCCGTTGCTGAAGCCACTCGATATGTCCGATGCGATATGCCGCGCCGACGTCTGTCGTCCCGTCGAAGGAAACGTGCTGATCTACCACGGTGCCCATCACCTGTCCCCCACCTACATGCGGACCATGGTCGACGAACTGGGCCGCCAGATCGCGGCAAACACCGGCTGGTGGTGACAACGCACCCTCAACCGGGCGCGGATAAGGTCGACAAATGCCGTTGAACAAGCCAGCCGCGACTTCCGGCGCCGCGAAGCCAGCGACCGACGGGGCCGCGCCCGAGCTGCCCACCGTGTGGCCGGGCAACGCCTATCCACTCGGGGCCTCGTATGACGGCGCAGGCACCAACTTTTCGCTGTTCTCCGAGATCGCGCAGAAGGTCGAGCTGTGTCTGATCGACGAGAAAGGCGACGAGTCGCGGATCCGCCTCGATGAGGTTGACGGATATGTCTGGCACGCCTATCTGCCGGGCATCACCCCGGGCCAGCACTACGGGTTTCGCGTGCACGGCCCGTTTGATCCGGCGGCCGGACACCGGTGTGATCCGAGCAAGCTGCTGCTCGACCCGTACGGAAAGGCGTTCGACGGCGACTTCACCTTCGGCCAGGCGCTGTACTCCTACGACCAGAATGTCGTCGGTAAGGACGGCGACGGGACCGACACCGGTACTCCCCCGATGGTCGACTCGCTCGGCCACACCATGACCAGTGTCGTGATCAACCCCTTCTTCGACTGGGCATTCGACCGGGCACCGCTGACCCCCTACCACGAGACCGTCATCTACGAGGCCCACGTGAAGGGCATGACGCAGTCCCACCCCGGGGTGCCCGCGGCGATGCGAGGCACCTACGCCGGGATAGCCCACCCGGCGATCATCGAACACCTCAAGTCGCTGAACGTCACCGCGCTCGAACTAATGCCGGTGCACCAGTTCATGCACGACGAGCGGCTGCTGGACCTCGGCTTGCGAAACTACTGGGGCTACAACACGTTCGGGTTCCTCGCCCCGCAATACCAATACGCGTCGACCCGGCAACCGGGCAGCGCGGTGCCCGAATTCAAGATGATGGTGCGCGCGCTGCACGAAGCCGGCATCGAGGTGATCCTCGACGTGGTCTACAACCACACTGCCGAGGGCAACCAACTGGGCCCGACGATCAACTTCCGCGGCATCGACAACAAGGCCTACTACCGACTGGTCGACGAGGATCTGCGGATCTACAAGGACTTCACCGGCACCGGCAACAGCCTCAACGCCCGCCATCCGCACGTGCTGCAGCTGATCATGGATTCGCTGCGCTACTGGGTGACCGAAATGCACGTCGACGGGTTCCGGTTCGACCTGGCCTCCACGCTGGCCCGCGAGTTTTACGATGTCGACCGGTTGTCGGCGTTCTTCGATCTGGTGCAACAGGATCCGGTGGTCAGCCAGGTGAAACTGATCGCCGAGCCGTGGGACGTCGGCGAGGGTGGCTACCAAGTTGGCAACTTCCCGGGTTTGTGGACCGAGTGGAACGGGAAGTACCGGGACACTGTGCGTGACTACTGGCGGGGCGAACCCGCAACCCTGGGCGAGTTCGCCTCCCGGCTGACCGGGTCGTCGGACCTCTACGCGTCGAGCAGCCGGCGCCCCAGCGCCAGCATCAACTTCGTGATCGCCCACGACGGCTTCACGCTCAACGACCTGGTGTCCTACAACGAGAAGCACAATGTGGCCAACGGCGAGGACAACCGCGACGGGGAAAGCCACAACCGGTCCTGGAACTGCGGTGTCGAAGGCCCCACCGACGACCCGGAAATCCTGGAGCTGCGGCGCCGCCAGATGCGCAACTTCTGGGCCACCCTGATGTTCAGCCAGGGCACGCCCATGATCGCGCACGGCGACGAGATCGGCCGCACCCAGAACGGCAACAACAACGTCTACTGCCAGGACTCCGAATTGGCCTGGATGGACTGGTCGTTGGTCGATAAGAATGCCGACCTGCTGACTTTTGCCCGCAAGGTGAGCACGTTGCGCAAGAAGCATCCGGTGTTCCGGCGGCGCCGGTTCTTCGAAGGCGAGCCGATCCGAAGCGGCGACGAAGTCCACGACATTGCCTGGCTGACGCCGGGTGGCGTGGAAATGACCCACGACGACTGGGACAAGAGCTTCTACCACAGATGTGTGGCGGTGTTCCTCAACGGCGAGGCCATCAGCGCGCCCGACGCCCGCGGCGAGCGCGTGGTCGACGACTCGTTCCTGTTGTGCTTCAACGCCCATGACGAGTGCGTCGAGTTCGTGACACCGCACGACGATTACGCGCAGGAGTGGACCGCGGAACTGGACACGAACGATCCTGTTGGCACTGCGGACTTGGTGGTACCAGCGGGAGCGACAGTGGACGTGCCGGCGCGCTCGCTGTTGATCCTGCGCAAGACTCAGTGACATATGGGTTTTCCGATCCTCGCCACCTACCGCTTGCAGTTGCGTGGACCGTCCAGCGGATTCGGATTCACCTTCGCCGACGCCGAGAACCTGCTGGACTACCTCGACGAGCTCGGGGTGTCGCATCTGTATCTGTCACCGATCATGACCGCGGTCGGCGGATCGACACACGGGTATGACGTCACCGATCCGACGGAGGTGTCGCCGGAACTCGGCGGTGCTTCGGGGCTGGAGCGGTTGTCGGCGGCCGCCCACGCACGCGGGATGGGCCTGGTCGTCGACATCGTGCCCAACCATGTCGGGATCGACAAGCCCGAGCAGAACCCGTGGTGGTGGGATGTGTTGCGGCACGGGCGCTCTTCGGACTATGCCTCGTATTTCGACATCGACTGGGACCTAGACGACGGCCGAATCGTGCTGCCGGTGCTGGGTTCCGACGACGACGTCGCCGATCTCAGCGTCTCCGATGGCTTGCTGCGGCTTGGGGGCCTGGCGCTGCCGATCGCACCCGACACTTCGGACGGCACCGGCCCGGAGGTGCATGACCGGCAGAACTATCGGCTGGTGGGGTGGCGGCGCGGGCTGGTCGGTTACCGGCGGTTTTTCTCGATCACCTCGCTGGCCGGGCTGCGTCAGGAAGATCGCGCGGTTTTCGAGGCCAGCCACGCCGAGGTCGCCCGCTGGTTCAGTGCGGGACTCGTGGACGGCGTGCGCATCGACCACCCCGATGGATTGTCGGATCCCTGCGGGTATTTGGCGTGGCTGCGCGAATTGCTGGGCCCTGACGCGTGGATCGTGATCGAGAAGATCCTGGCCGTCGACGAGGCGCTGGAGCCGACGCTGCCTGTGGACGGCACCACCGGTTACGACGTGTTGCGGGAGGTGGGCGGCCTCTTCGTCGATCCCTCTGGGGCCGCGGCGCTGACCTCGCTGGTCGAGTCGGCCGGCATCGACTACGCGGCCGTGCCGGCTGCGTTGGCGGACCTCAAGCTCCGCGCGGCGACCGACACCCTGGCCAGTGAACTGAGCAGGCTGCGGCGTTCGATTGCCGGGGCGGCGGGCGCCGATGATCCGCTGCTGCCCGAGGCGGTGGCCGCGCTGCTCACCCATATCGACGTGTACCGCACCGATTACCCCGGCCTGGCCGCGGTTCTGCCGACCGCGCTGGCCGAAACCCAAGCGGCTGCACCGGAATTAGGCCCTGCGCTGCAGGTGGTCGCGGCGGCTTTAGCTGGTGGCGGCGAGCCCGCGGCGCGTCTGCAACAGCTGTGCGGCGCGGTGACCGCCAAAGCGACCGAGGACTGCATGTTCTACCGCGACGCCCGGCTGGTGTCCCTCAACGAGGTCGGCGGCGAACCGCTGCGATTCGGTGTGGGCGCGGCGGAGTTCCACAATCGCGCCGCCAGCCGCGCGCAGCTGTGGCCGCGGGCGATGACCACGCTGTCCACCCACGACACCAAGCGGGCCGAAGACGTGCGGGCCCGCATCGGCGTCCTCTCGCAGGTGCCGTCGCTGTGGACGGAGTTCGTCGCCCGCTGGGAAATCGAGACCCCCTCCCCCGACCCCGCGACCGGGCAGTTTCTGTGGCAGAACATCTTCGGGGTGTGGCCGGCCGGCGGTGAGGTCACCTCGTCGCTGCGGGAGCGGCTGCACGGGTACGCCGAGAAGGCCATCCGCGAGGCGGACCTGCACACCTCGTGGACTGAGCCGGACGCCGCGTTCGAGGAGGCGGTGCACGGCTGGCTGGACGCCGTGTTCGACGGCCCGGTGGCCGCTCAGCTGACCGAACTCGTCGCCGAACTCAACCCGCACGCCGCAAGTGACGCGCTGGGCCAGAAGCTGCTGGCGCTGACCGTGCCCGGCATCCCCGACATCTACCAGGGCACCGAGCTGTGGGACGACAGCCTCGTCGATCCGGACAACCGTCGCCCGGTGGACTATGCCGCGCGCCGAGAAGCCTTGCGAGATTTGCAACATCCGAAGATTCGAGTCGTCACCACGGCGCTCCGGTTGCGCCGTTCCCACCCGGACAGCTTTCTGCGCGGCGAGTACGTTCCGGTGCTCGCCAGCGGCCAGGCCAGCGATCATGTGGTGGCCTTCCGCCGCGGTGACGACATCCTGGTCGCGGTGACCCGCTGGACGGTCCGGTTGCAGGAAGCGGGCTGGGGTAACACCGTGCTGCCGCTTCCGGACGGCTCCTGGAGCGATGCGCTCACCGGAGCCATGGCGACTGGACCGACGTCGGCCGCCGAGTTGTTCGCGGACCTGCCCGTCGTCCTACTGGTGCGCGATCATGACTGAATTCCGGGTGTGGGCGCCAAAGCCCACGTTGGTGCAGCTCGACGTCGACGGTGCGGTGCACGCCATGACCCGCTCGGATGACGGGTGGTGGCATGCCTCCGTGGCGACGTCACCAGATGCCCGCTACGGGTATCTGCTCGACGACGACCCCACCGTGCTGCCCGACCCGCGGTCGGCCCGTCAGCCCGACGGGGTGCACGCACGTTCGCAGCTGTGGGATGCGGGCGGGGCGGACGGCGCTTGGTCCGGCCGGCCCGTCGCGGGCGCGACGATCTACGAGCTGCACGTCGGCACCTTCACTCCGGACGGCACGTTCGACTCCGCCATCGAAAAGCTCGACTACCTCGTCGAACTCGGGATCGACTTCGTCGAACTGATGCCGGTCAATTCCTTTTCCGGGGATTACGGCTGGGGTTACGACGGCGTGCTCTGGTACAGCGTGCACGAACCCTACGGCGGCCCGGACGGCCTGGTCCGGCTCGTCAACGCCTGCCACGAGCGTGGTTTGGGGGTGTTGATCGACGCGGTGTTCAACCACTTCGGCCCGTCGGGTAACTACCTGCCGCGGTTCGGCCCGTACCTTTCGTCGGCGTCCAATCCATGGGGCGAAGGCGTCAACATCGCCGACGCCGACTCCGACGAGGTGCGCCGCTACATCATCGGATGCGCGTTGCGCTGGATGCGCGACTTCCACGCCGACGGCCTGCGGCTGGACGCCGTGCACGCGCTGGTCGACACCACCGCCATCGACATCCTCGAGGAACTCGCCACCGAGACCGACCGCCTGGCAGCCGAGTTGGGCCGGCCACTGTCGCTGATCGCCGAAAGCGACCTCAACGACGATCGGCTGATCACCCCGCGCGATCAGCACGGCTACGGTCTTGCCGCGCAATGGGACGACGATATCCACCACGCCATTCACACCGCGGTATCCGG
>PLSK01000034.1 GCA_003165155.1 Mycobacterium sp.
TCCGCTATCCCCGACGTGCGCACCGCCCGGATCGTGACGCCGCGAGTCATGCAGCTCACGTTGCGCGCGAACGAGTCCAAACTGGCCGATACCCAAGTCCGCAAGGCGATTTTGGGGTTGCTCGACGTTGATCTGCTCGCGGCGGTGGGCGCCGGCAGTGACAACACCATCACGCTGGACCAGGCCCAGATCAGGTCGCCCAGCGACCCGGGTTATGAGCCCACCGCGCCACCGGCGATGACCACGCCGGCGGCGCTGGCGTTGCTGGCGTCGTCCGGATACCAGATAGACAGCAACGCGTCAGCGACGCCATCACCGGCGCCCAATTCGCCGTCGCCCCCGACTACGGGGCCGCCGGAAGTCACCCGCGGCCGGATCAGCAAAGACGGCCAACAGCTGTCGCTGATCATCGGGGTGGCGACAAACGACCCGACCTCAGCGGCGGTGGCCAACACGGCCGCAGATCAGTTGCGCAACGTCGGGATTGGCGCGACCGTGCAGGCGCTGGATCCGGTGTCGCTGTACCGCGACGCGCTGGACCACAACCGGGTGGACGCCATCGTCGGGTGGCACCAGGCCGGCGGGAATCTCGCGACGCTGCTCGCCTCGCGCTACGGCTGCCCGGCGTTGCAGACAACGCGGGTGCCGCCCTCCGACACGCCGGCCAATGTGCCGGTCTCCACACCCGCTGGCGCCCCGCCGACCGCCGGGCCGTCCAGCCAGGCCCCCGAGCCCGGCGCGCTGGTGCAAGCGCCGTCGAACCTCACCGGAATCTGCGATCGCAGCATCCAGTCGAACATCGATGCCGCGTTGAACGGCACCAAGAACATCAACGAGGTCATCACCGCGGTCGAACCGCGATTGTGGAACATGTCAGCTGTGCTGCCGATCCTGCAGGACACCACGATCGTCGCGGCCGGACCCAGCGTGCAGAACGTCAGCCTGTCGGGTGCGGTGCCCGTCGGAATTATCGGCGATGCCGGGCAGTGGATTAAAACCGGGCCATAGGCCCGGATTGTGCTCCCGGGCGCTGCGCCGCGGCGGCTTACTTGGCGCGCGTCGCCACAGGCCGCGGCGGGATCACCGTGTCGACAATGAGCGCCAGCTCATTTCGATTCGGCGGCGCCCCGGTCAGCAGGAAGTGCTGGTTGATCAGTGCCGATCCGATTCGTGCGGTCAGCGGGGTGAGCCCGGCCGGGTCGATGTCGCCGGCGTCGACAGCCGACCGCAGGATCGACTCGACAATTTCCAGGCGAGGGCCCACCACGGCGTCGGCGAAGATGGCACGCATTTCCGGTTCGTGGAGAAGCTGATGGATGGTGTGCAGGCCGGGAAAGGCCGTCTTTCCGGCCAGAATGTCACGGTGGGCGACGAGCATGGCCAGCAGGTTCTCTCTGGCGGATCGGCCCGAAAGCGGCTGGGGCACCTCCGGTAGCGCGAAAACCAAAGCTGCCTGCACCAGATCGTGCTTGCTGGCCCAGCGCCGGTACAGCGCGGCCTTGCCGGTGTGGGCGCGCGCCGCGATGCCCTCCATGGTCAGCCCGCCGTATCCGACCGAAGCCAGCTCGGCGAGCGTGGCCTCGTAGAGCGCATGTTCAAGTACCTCGCCGCGCCGACGGGTTCGGCCGCAATTCGGGTGGGCGTCGGTGAGGGGCGGCATCTGTCGATAGTAGCCGTCAGCGTTCCTATTCGCTGCGATCTTCCGCAACGGCCTAAACAGCACCCGGTACGGTGCACAAGTGCCTGAGACTCCGCGAATGTTGTTCGTTCATGCGCATCCTGACGACGAGAGCCTTGCCAACGGCGCCACGATCGCGCACTACACCGCTCGTGGGGCACAGGTCCGCGTGGTCACCTGCACGCTGGGCGAGGAAGGCGAGGTTATCGGCGATCGGTGGGCCGAGCTGGCCGTTGATCGCGCGGACCAACTCGGCGGCTACCGAATCGGCGAGCTCACCGCGGCATTGCATGCGCTGGGCGTCGACGGGCCCATATACCTCGGGGGCGCGGGCCGCTGGCGCGATTCGGGCATGGCCGAGGTGGAAACGCGGTCTCGCCGGCGGTTCTTCGACGCCGAGGAACGCGAAGCCGTGGGCGAGCTGGTCGCCATCATCCGTGAGCAGCGACCGCATGTCGTGGTGACCTACGACCCCAACGGTGGCTACGGCCACCCCGACCATGTGCGCACCCACACCGTGACGATGGCCGCAGTGGCTGCCGCCGGCACCGCCGACTACCCGGGCGAGCCATGGACGGTGCCGAAGTTGTATTGGACGGTCTTCGCCCTCAGCGCGTTCGAGGCAGCCTGGGAGGCGCTCGACGACGGCGACCTGCAACCCGGGTGGATGATCCCGCCGCGAGAAGGGTTCACGTTCGGCTATTCGGACGAGGACATCGACGCCGTCGTCGAGACCACCGAGGATGCGCGGGCCGCGAAGACGGCGGCCCTCGCCGCACATGCCACCCAGGTGATGGTCGGCCCGACGGGGCGGGCCTGCGCCCTGTCGAACAACATGGCGCTGCCGATCGTCGGGCAGGAACACTATGTTCTGGTCGGCGGCTCCGCGGGGGATCGCGATGAGCGTGGTTGGGAGACAGATCTGCTCTCGGGACTCGGTCTCGAGGGGTCGGTTACGCGGTAGGCTGCTCAGTAGGCAGCCACGGAAGGAATTCGGATGGACCCTGACATGGACCCCAACATGCAGCATTGGCAGGATCGGCTGGACAGCTTGCAGTGGGTTATCGGCTCCATTGTCTCCCAGGTCGACAGCGTTCCGACCTGACCGACGGCGCGACGCACCCCGCTTTTCGCGCCGTCGTCCTAGCGCTGTTGGCCGTAGACGGTGTGCTCTCCGCGGTAGCCGGTGCCCTGCTGCTGCCTTTCTATATCGGTTCGATTCCCCTTCCCATCAGCGCATTGATCAGCGGATTGGTCAACGCGGCGCTGGTATGGGCCGCCGGGCGCTGGACGAGTTCGCCGCGGATGGCCGCGTTGCCGCTGTGGACGTGGTTGCTCACGGTGGCGGTCATCAGCGTCGGCGGGCCCGGCGGCGATGTCATCTTGGACGGGCGGGGCGTGCTGGCCTACGGAGTTTTATTGCTGGTCGTGCTGGGGGTCTTACCGCCGGTGTGGGTGCTGAGGCGGCGCCGCCGGTACGGCACCGCTGGGGTCGCTACGGGAAGCCCGGAGGCAGTGGCGGAAGAGGCGGAAGCCAGCTGAGCAGCCAGTTGATCTCGGTTCGGATGAACCAGTTGACCGACGCCGTGGTGGTAGCCCAGAAGTTGCTCAGCCCTTGACTGAAGCTGATTGTTCCGGTCAGCCAGTCGAGCGTGTTGAACAGAGCGCTCTGCACCATCGGCTCGTACAGGTCGTAGATGAAGTTGATCTGCTGCCCCAGGATGCCCACCCACGGCAGCCAACCCACCGCGTAGGCGGCGAGGTTGAAGGCGTACCGCACGTAAGGCTCGACGTAGTTGTAAAGGTTCTCGATGGAGGTGGCGATCGAATTGAATGCCGCCGGTACGGCGTGGGCGTTGGTCAGGCCGCTGGCGTGTAGTAGCGAGCCTGCCGCGGTGGCAGCGGTGACCCCGCCGGTGGGCCGGCCGAAAAGCGCGCCGGCAGTGATGCCATGGAACGGACCGGAGCCGCCGAAAAGCGCTGGACCGTTGCCCCCGAAGACGGACTCGACTCGGCTCACGGTATTGGACAAGGCGCCGCCCAGCGGGTGCCCAAGCACCGCCTGGGCAGGCGCGCTCACCGCGTTCACCAGGGTCTGCGCGGCTGCCGTCTCCGCCGCCGCATAGTTGCTCGAAGCCGCGGCCAGAGCCGCGACGAACTGCTCGTGAAATACCGCCGCCCGCACGCTGAGCTGCTGATAACTCTGCGCATGCTGGGAAAACAGCGCGGCGATCTGCGTCGATACTTCATCGGCGGCGGCAGCCAGCACGCCGGTCGTCGGAGCCGCCGCAGCCGCGTGGGCCGTGCTCAGCGTCGACCCGATACCGGCCACGTCCGAGGCCGCCGCAACCAGCGCCCCCGGCTCCGCGAGCATGAAAGACATCGCGCACCTCCCCGTGTTTCACAACAGCGCACTATCGGCCCCGTGCGCGATAGCTCGAAATGGATGGTATCGCGATCCCGGCGCTGATTAGCCGAAACGCGCCGCAAACGGTCAGTCGAGCGTCGACGGCAGCCCGGACGGAGTGTGCCGCTAGTGTTGCGTATGGCACCCGCCAGGTCGCCAAGGTTTGTCGTTTCAGATGCTGGGACGCGCGGATGAAATTCGATTGTGGGGAAGTTACACCAACGTGCCGCTGACTCCGGGCCACGAGCCCACCGCTCTGCCTAGTCCCGTCGTTCCACCCCTTGCCAGTGCGTCGGCGCTGCGGCGGGTGCTGCGGCGGGCTCGAGACGGCGTTGCGCTCAACGTCGACGAGGCGGCCGTCGCGCTGACCGCACGTGGCGACGACTTGGCCGATCTTTGCGCGAGCGCCGCGCGAGTGCGCGACGCGGGTCTTGAGTCGGCCGGACGGCGTGGCGGGGGCGGCCGATTGCCGATCACCTATTCGCGCAAGGTCTTCATCCCGGTCACCCACCTGTGCCGCGACAGCTGTCACTACTGCACCTTCGTCACCGTGCCGGGCAAGCTACGTACCCAGGGCATGGGCATGTACATGGAACCCGACGAGATTCTTGACGTCGCCCGCCGCGGCGCTGAACTCGGTTGCAAGGAAGCGCTATTCACTCTCGGTGACCGCCCCGAGGACCGTTGGCCCGAGGCGCGCGAGTGGCTCGGCGAACGGGGCTACGACTCCACGCTGTCGTACGTACGGGCGATGGCGATCCGGGTGCTGGAGGAAACCGGGCTGCTGCCGCACCTGAACCCCGGCGTGCTGAGCTGGTCGGAGATGTCGCGGCTCAAGCCGGTGGCGCCGTCGATGGGCATGATGCTGGAAACCACGTCGCGCCGGCTGTTCGAGACGAAAGGGCTCGCACACTACGGCAGCCCGGACAAAGACCCGGCCGTTCGGCTGCGCACCCTGACCGACGCGGGCCGGTTGTCCATTCCGTTCACCACAGGTCTGCTGGTCGGCATCGGCGAGACGCTTCCCGAACGGGCGGACACCTTGCACGCGATACGCAAGTCGCACAAGGAATTCGGCCACGTCCAAGAAGTGATCGTGCAGAATTTCCGGGCCAAGGAGCACACCGCGATGGCGGCAGTGCCCGATGCCGGGATCGAGGATTACCTGGCGACGGTGGCGGTTGCGCGCCTGGTACTCGGGCCGGGCATGCGGATCCAGGCGCCGCCAAACCTGGTGTCGCGCGACGAATGCCTGGCACTGATCGCGGCCGGGGTCGACGACTGGGGCGGTGTCTCGCCGCTGACGCCCGACCACGTCAACCCGGAACGGCCCTGGCCCGCTTTGGATGAGCTGGCCGCTGTCACCGCCGAGGCCGGTTACGAACTGGTGCAGCGGTTGACCGCCCAGCCCAAATACGTGCAGGCGGGTGCCGCGTGGATCGACCCGCGGGTGCGGGGTCATGTGATGGCTCTCGCCGATCCGCAGACCGGCCTGGCCCGCGACGTCAACCCGGTCGGAATGCCCTGGCAGGAACCCGACGATGTGGAGTCTTCCGGTCGGGTGGACCTGCACGTGGCGATCGACACCGAGGGCCGCAACACTGAGGCCCGCAGCGATCTAGACAGTGCCTTCGGCGACTGGGAATCGATCCGCGCACACGTGCAGGAGATCGCCGCTAACGCTCCGGCGCGCATTGACACCGATGTGCTTGCCGCGCTGCGTTCGGCGGAGCGTGATCCCGCCGGCTGCAGCGACGACGAGTACCTGGCACTCGCGACCGCCGACGGTCCCGCACTGGAAGCGGTTACCGCACTGGCAGATTCGCTGCGTCGCGACGTAGTCGGCGACGATGTGACCTTCGTGGTGAACCGCAACATCAACTTCACCAACATCTGCTACACGGGATGTCGGTTCTGCGCGTTCGCCCAGCGCAAGGGTGACGCCGATGCGTTTTCGTTGTCGGCAGCAGAGGTGGCCGAACGTGCCTGGGAGGCCCACGTCCAAGGAGCCACCGAGGTGTGCATGCAGGGCGGCATCGACCCCGAGCTGCCGGTTACCGGCTACGCCGAGCTGGTGCGTGCCGTCAAGGCCCGGGTGCCGTCGATGCACGTGCATGCGTTTTCCCCGATGGAGATCGCCAGCGGTGTGACCAAGAGCGGGTTGAGTATTCGCGAGTGGTTGATCAGCCTGCGCGAGGCCGGCCTGGGAAGCATCCCCGGCACCGCCGCCGAGATCCTGGACGACGAGGTGCGCTGGGTGCTGACCAAGGGCAAGTTGCCGACGTCGATGTGGATCGAGATCGTGAGCACGGCGCACGAGGTGGGCCTGCGGTCATCGTCGACCATGATGTACGGGCACGTTGACAGTCCACGCCATTGGGTCGGCCACCTCAATGTGCTGCGCGGCATCCAGGACCGTACCGGTGGATTTACCGAGTTCGTGCCATTGCCGTTCGTACACCAGAATTCGCCGCTGTACCTGGCCGGCGCGGCCCGGCCCGGGCCCACGCACCGCGACAACCGGGCGGTACACGCGCTGGCTCGGATCATGCTGCACGGCCGCATCTCCCACATTCAGACCAGCTGGGTGAAGCTCGGCGTGCAACGGACGCAGGTGATGCTCAGCGGTGGCGCCAATGACCTGGGCGGAACCCTGATGGAGGAGACCATCTCGCGGATGGCCGGTTCGGAATACGGCTCGGCCAAGACCGCTGCCGAGCTCGCCGCCATCGCCGAGGGAATTGGCCGTCCCGCGCGTCAGCGCACTACGACCTACGCGCCGCTGGCCGCGTAGCTTTTCGGTCGCGAGGGTGCGTGTCTGTACGATGACACGCCGTCAGGGGCGGCACTTCGCGCACGCTCGCGCCCTTGGACCTTAGCCCAGGCGCGCCGGTTGCTCAGTGGCTACTGAGCAACCGAGCAGCGCTCAGTAACCGTTGCAGGTGGCGGCCACGTTATTGAGGTCGTTCACGTATCCCGCTGCCTGCGGGTAAGCGGCTGCTTGGTTTAGCAGCTGTCGGCGCTGCACCGGTCCGGACGCGAGGAACCTTTGCAGATAGCTCTGCGCGAGCGGGGACGACTGGAATTGCGCGGCAGCTCCAGGGTCGGTCGCGTTCAGCGCGGCGACCACCTGCCCGTAGTTGCACGTGGTGCTTATGGCCGCGTCCATCGGATCGGCGGATGCGACGCCGGCACCGGCCGTCAAGGCCAGTGCCACTCCCGCACCGCCAACCGCAGCGGCAAATTTGGTCAACGACAACCTCACCATTTGTGGACACCTTCCAAACTGACTAATTGCACCGGCGAACTCTCGACGGCAACGACGTTTGCCCCGGGGGTTGCCGTCTGTGAAAAAGTTTACCAGGCCCCGTGGACTGCTTCACCTCGTGATGGTTATCGGCGCACCCGCCGCAAACGTAACTATACGCAGTTCAGAGGCTTGGTAAGGCTGGCTATATTGGGCTAAAACGGTCCCGAAACTACAGCCTGGCAGCCAGCTCGGTGCCCTGTTTGATTGCACGCTTGGCGTTCAACTCGGCGACAAAGGCCGCGCCGCCGATAACGTGCGCGTGGATTCCGTCGCCCCGTAATTGGATCTCCAGATCACGCACCGGCTCCTGCCCGGCGCACACCACCACGTTGTCCACCGCCAGCAATTGCGGTCGTTGCCGGTTCGGGCCGAAGGTGATGTGCAGGCCGTTATCGCTGATCCGCTCGTAGTTGACTCCGGAGAGCTGGTGTACGCGCTTTGCCTGCAACGACGCCCGGTGCACCCACCCGCTGGTCTTGCCCAGGTGCTTGCCCTGTGGGCCCTTGCTGCGCTGCAGCAGGTAGACCTCGCGGGCGGGCGGCGTGGGAAGGGGAGTGGTCAGCGCGCCGCGGGCCGCTTGTGGATCGGTGGCGCCCCATTCGGCTTTCCATTCCTTTAGGTCTTTCGGGCGTCCGGTTGGCGACGGATCGGTGACGAGGAATTCGCTGACGTCGAAGCCGATACCCCCCGCACCGATAACCGCCACCGTTCGCCCGATCGGCATGCTGCCGGCGACCGCCTCCGCGTAGGTCAGCACCATCGGATGATCGACGCCGGGTATGGCCGGCGTTCGCGGTACCACGCCGGTGGCCAACACGACGTCCTGGTAGCCGGTCAACTCATCGGCGCAGGCGCGGGTGCCCAGCCGCACCACGACGCCGTGCTTGTCGAGCATGGTGGCGAAGTAGCGGATGGTTTCGCCGAACTCTTCTTTACCGGGAATGCGGCGGGCCAGATCGAACTGGCCGCCGACGAAGTCGTTGGCCTCGAACAGAGTGACGTGGTGGCCACGCTGGGCGGCGCCGAGGGCCGCGG
The DNA here is from genome assembly GCA_003165155.1 of Mycobacterium sp. GTDB lineage: Bacteria > Actinomycetota > Actinomycetes > Mycobacteriales > Mycobacteriaceae > Mycobacterium. The sequence continues at coordinate 8,431 of PLSK01000034.1, forward strand.
CCAGTCCGGCCGGACCCGCCCCCACGACGGCTACCCTGCGGGCGCTCCGGGTGGGTGACAACACCAGTTGCGTCTCGCGCCCGGCTCGGGGATTGAGCAGACACGACACCATCTTCTTGGCGAAGGCGTGGTCCAGGCAGGCCTGATTACAGGCGATGCAAGTGTTGATCTCCGCGGAACGGTCGTCCTGCGCCTTGCGTACCCACTCCGGGTCGCTCAGCAGCGGACGGGCCATCGAGATCAGCTGCACCCGGGTCTCGGCCAGGATCTGCTCGGCGGCCTGCGGCATGTTGATCCGGTTGGACGCCACCACCGGTACGCGTACGTGTTCGGCGACGGCGTCGCTGATGTCGACAAAGGCGCTGTTGGGCACTGATGTGACGATCGTTGGCACCCGCGCCTCGTGCCAGCCGAACCCGGAGTTGATGATGGTTACCCCAGCACGCTCCAGTTCGATTGCCAGTGTCACGATTTCGTCCCAGCTCTGGCCTTCCTCGACATAGTCGGCCATTGACATCCGGTAGCAGATGATGAAGTCGGATCCCACGGCGGCGCGGACGCGGCGGACGATCTCGACCGGGAACCGCCGGCGGTTGGCGGGTGTGCCACCCCAGCAATCGGTGCGCCTGTTTGTGCGCGGTGCCAGGAATTGGTTGAGCAAATAACCTTCGCTGCCCATGATTTCGACTCCGTCGTAGCCGGCTTCGCGGGCCAGCCGCGCACAGCGGGCGAAATCCGCGATGGTCGCTTCGACGCCTCGCGACGACAGCGCGCGCGGCCGGAACGGGTTGATCGGTGCCTTGATCGATGAGGCGCTTACCGAAAGCGGGTGGTAGGCGTAGCGTCCGGCGTGCAGGATTTGCAGCAGGATCTTGGCCCCGTGTTCGTGCACTGCCCCGGTGACCCGGCGGTGCCGGCGGGCCTGTGCCTCCGAAACCAGCTCCGAGGCGAACGGCAGCAGCCAGCCGGCGCGATTCGGCGCATAGCCACCGGTGATGATCAGCCCGACGCCTCCGCGGGCGCGCTCGGCGAAGTATTCGGCGAGCCGATCGGTGTGGCGAGCCCGATCCTCGAGCCCGGTGTGCATCGAACCCATGATCACCCGGTTGCGCAGTGCGGTGAAGCCAAGATCTAATGGGGACAACAGATTTGGGTATTGACCCGTCATGGCTTCTCCAGCAGTGCCGCGGTGACCTCGTCGAGCCAGCCGATCGCGCTTTCTTCGGCACGGATGCCGCCGCGCAGCACCAGGTATTGGTGCAGCGCTGCACCGCGCAACGCCGATGGATCGGGGAATGAGCGCTTCTCGAGTTGACGGTAGGTATCCAGCGAGTCGACGCGTTCGGCCCGCAGCGCGGCGACCTGGGCGCTTACCGCGGCGACATTCCTGTCTGCGCGTCCGGCTGCCGAGCCGTAGGCGGCGCCGCGCAGCTTGACGGCCAGGTCCCGAGTGCTGTTGTCGCTCAACGCGCTTCCACGGCCGGGTCGCGACGCGCTGAGCGGCTCGGCTATCCAGCGGGTGAGTTCGGCCCGGCCCTGCCCGGACACTGCATAGACCTTCTTGTCGGGCCGGCCGCGCTGCGCCACGGTCGTCGCGCGCACCCAACCGTCGCCCTCCATCACCCGCAGCGTCCGATATATCTGCTGATGGGTGGCGGCCCAGAAATATCCGATGGAGCGATCGAATCGGCGGGCGAGCTCATAGCCCGAGCCTTCCTGTTCGCACAGCGACACCAAGATCGCGTGGGCGAGTGCCATCCGGGCAGCATAAGGGGGATGCCCCGCCGCTATGCAACTAGGTGCATAGCGGCGGCGCCGGCGCGGGCGTGCCACGAGTTGACGTGTATGTGCGACGTCTAGTATCAGTAACCGAAACGCTTTGCCTTAAAGGCCCAAAGAGGCTACGAATAGGCGAGCAGCAGCCCAGACTGACCACTACAGACACCACTACGAAACCACTACAAATTAGGAAACGTTGAGGAGACGTCCGTGACGTACACGATCGCCGAACCCTGCGTCGACATCAAGGACAAGGCGTGCATTGAAGAGTGCCCCGTCGACTGCATCTACGAGGGCGCTCGGATGCTGTACATCCACCCCGACGAATGTGTCGACTGCGGGGCCTGCGAACCGGTCTGTCCGGTCGAAGCGATCTACTACGAAGACGATGTGCCAGAACAGTGGGGCCAGTACACCCAGATCAACGCCGACTTCTTCGTTGAGCTGGGGTCGCCGGGTGGCGCGGCCAAGGTCGGGCTGACCGAGAACGACCCGCAAGTGGTCAAGGATCTGGCGCCACAGGGCGAAGGCGACTGAGCGGCCTGGTGCCGCAGGAGCCCGGGTTGGGCCGGCCTTCCGTGGCGGCCACCCTGCCGGAGTTCCCCTGGGACACTCTGGCCGACGCTAAGGCGCTGGCCGCGGCGCATCCGGACGGAATCGTTGACCTGTCCGTCGGAACCCCGGTCGATCCCGTCGCGCCAGTGATCCGGGAGGCTCTGGCGGCGGCCAGCTCCGCTTCGGGTTATCCCGCCACGGCTGGGACCGCCAGGTTGCGCGAGTCCGCGGTGGCCGCCCTGAATCGGCGGTACGGCATCACCGGGTTGCCCGAAGCTGCGGTCTTGCCGGTGATCGGCACCAAGGAGCTCATCGCGTGGTTGCCGACCCTGCTCGGCCTGGGCCCGTCCGACGCGGTCGCGGTGCCGGAACTGGCGTATCCGACCTATGACGTCGGCGCCCGGCTGGCCGGGGCGCAGGTGCTACGGGCGGACTCGCTGACGCAGCTGGGTCCGCAATCGCCGTCGCTGGTCTACCTGAACTCCCCGAGTAACCCGACCGGGCGCGTTCTCGGCGTCGATCACCTGCGCAAGGTGATCGGCTGGGCGCGGGACAGAAGCGTGCTGCTGGCTTCCGACGAGTGTTACCTGGGGCTGGGCTGGGAGGCCGAGCCCGTATCGGTACTGCATCCCTCGGTCTGCGGCGGCGACCACACCGGCCTGCTGGCGATCCACTCACTGTCGAAGAGCTCGTCGCTTGCCGGGTACCGGGCCGGCTTCGTTGCCGGCGATCCGGACCTGGTCGCCGAACTATTGGCGGTGCGCAAACACGCCGGAATGATGGTGCCGACGCCGGTGCAGGCGGCCATGGTGGCCGCGCTGGATGACGATGCTCACGAGAAGTTGCAGCGCGAGCGGTATGCGCGCCGGCGGGCGGCGCTGGCGCCGGCCTTGCGCTCGGCGGGTTTCGCTATCGACTATTCGGACGCCGGCCTGTATCTGTGGGCTACTCGCGGCGAGCCGTGCCGGGACAGTGTGACCTGGCTGGCGGCACGCGGCATCCTGGTGGCCCCCGGTGATTTCTATGGCCGGGGCGGCGCGGAGCATGTGCGGGTGGCGCTGACCGCCACCGACGAACGCATCGCCGCGGCGGTTGATCGGCTTAGTGCAGCGACATCGTCGTGATGGTGACCTGATCGTCCCCTGACCACGGTAATGGCATACCGGTCTGCCGCCGCCTCGTTCAAGCGGCAGAATGCATCGGGGGAGGCCTTACCGATGTGTTTCCCAAGCGCTCAACTTCGGCATTAGGAGTGTGGTCGTGACAACTACGGTCGGTACGGCTGGCAAACTGCGCATCCCGCTGTCGATCGCGGACATAGCGAAGCGCGTCTTTCTCGGAAAGCCCCTCATCACGGAGGAGCTAGCTACCGAGAAGCTGTCGAATCCCGTTGCGCTTGGGGCGCTTTCGCCGGATGCTATCTCGTCGACCGCCTACGGCACCGAGCAGATCCTGATCGAACTCTTGCCGGCCGCCGGGCTGGCGGCGTTTGCTTTATTGCTGCCCGTTACCGGCGTCATCTTGGTGATCCTGGTGTTGGTGGCCGCGTCGTATCGGCAGGTCGTCATGACCTACACCCGGGCCGGCGGGTCCTACATCGTCGCGCGGGAGAATTTCGGACCCCGGGTGGCACAGGTCGCCGCCGCGGCGCTGTTGATCGACTATGTGGTGACCGTGGCGGTGCAGACGGCGGCCGGGACGGTCGCGGTGTTGTCAGCGGTCCCCTCGTTGGGTCCGCACAGCCTGCAAATCACCGTCGGGGTGGTGCTTGTCATCTGCTTCGCGAACCTGCGCGGGTTGAAGGAAGCGGGCTGGCAGTTCGCATTCGCCACCTACTTCTTCGTGCTCATGGTCGGCGGGATGATTGTGGTGGGCTTTGCGCGAATCATGTTCGGGGATTTGCCGGTATACGACCCGACGCAGATGCCCGGAACCGTGGATGTCCATCAAGGGAATGGCTTGGTGATGGGCGCGACGGTCCTGGTGTTGCTGCGCGCGTTCGCGAACGGGGGTTCGTCACTGACCGGGGTCGAGGCGATCTCCAACACCGTCGATCTCTTCCAAAAACCACAGGGCCGCAACGCGCGCCGAGTACTCACGGCGATGGCCTGCGTTCTCGGATTTCTGTTGGCCGGGGTGGCCTACCTGACTCATGTCACCCACGCCACCCCTTACGCCGCCGGTTATCCGTCGGTGCTATCCGAGATTGCCCGTAACGTCTTCGGCCACGGGGTAGTGGGCAACGTCTTCTACATTCTCGTCCAGGTCTCAACGGCTGCCATCCTTTTCACCGGTGCGAATACCAGTTTCAACGGATTCCCGGTGCTGGCCAGTTTCGTCGCCGAGGATCGCTTCCTGCCACGCCAGTTGATGAAACGCGGTCACCGCCTGGTGTTTTCGAATGGCATCATCGCGCTCGCGGCGCTGTCGGTGCTTTTGCTGTTAGCCACCGGCGGCTCGGTCAACGCGTTGGTTCCGTTTTACGCAATCGGCGTGTTCACCGGCTTCTCGATGGCCGGCTATGGGATGACCAAATATCATCTGACGCACCGGGTGCAGGGCTGGCGAGGTAAGCTCGCGATCAACCTTTCCGCGGGCATTCTGTCCACCGTCGTGGTCGGCATTTTCGCGGTGGCGAAGTTCACCGAGGGCGCGTGGCTGGTGGTCGTCGTCTTTCCGGTGCTGGTGTACATGCTGATGCGGCTGAACCGGGAATATCGGGCCGAGGCTGCCATCCTCGAGATGTTCCGCACCGACCGCCCGGATTTGGTGAGATACGCGCGACACAAGGTGTTCGTCTTCGTGAACTCGGTTGACCTTGCGGTGATCGAGGCGCTTCGCTACGGCAGAGGATTGCGGGCCGACGAATTGCTCGCCGTGCACTTCATGGTGGATGCGGCCTATGCCGCGCAATTGCGGAACCGTTGGGATCATTTCGAACTCGACACCAGGCTAAGGGTGGTGGACTGCCCGGACCGGCGGATCACCCGAGCAGCGCAGCTGTTTGTCGCCAAGGCTCGTGACGAACAACGGGATACCAACGTGACGGTGCTTCTGCCGCGTCGAACCTACGCGCCGCTGATTGGGCGATTGCTACACGACCGCACCGCCGACAAGATCGCCAGGGCCGTCAGCCTCATCCCGGACGCCGCGGCGACCATCGTGCCCTACGACGTTCAAACGCGGATCCAGGAGGCATACCCCGAACGCTTCGAGCAGAGGGTCACGCGTGAACTCGACAAGGTGGAAACGTGGGTTTCCCGGGGTGAGGACGGGGACGTCGAAGCCTACGAACATCCGGACCCGTCGCGATCGGTGATCACGGTGGCGGGATTGATCCCGGGACATCGCGCCACCTTCCAGGGACGGGTCAGCCAAGTCGAGGACACCACAGAAGGCAGACGCACGCTTCGCTCGATTGTCGTGGGCGACAACAGTGGCGAGATAAACGTCACGTTCCGGTCCGGACGCGGCGGCGCCGACATTCAGCCCGGTCAGCTGTTACAGATCACCGGCAAGGCCCGGCAGAGCGGGAATCGGACCATGTCGATGACCGACCCGGCTTACCACGTCGTCGAGGACCCCCAGGAAAAGTCAGAATGATCCTTGCCACACCTGACAAGAGCGAGAGGGCAGCGAGAGCGCAATGAAGCGACTGGCAGCGGTGCTGGTGTCGGCGTTGGGCTCGGCATTCACCGCGAACGGCTACCGGCCGTTGACCAAGCACGGCTACGGATCGGTGTTCGCATTCGTCTTCGGGGTGTTCGCGTCGGAGCTTCCGATGCAGGCGCTCGGCGTCCAGCTGGCGGCGCTGGCGGCGGTGTCGCGGCGGCTGCCCACGCGACTACGCCGATTCAGCTGGCTGGTGTTGGGGTTGTCGGGGCTGGGACTGCTGGGCCTGCGGCACGTCGGGCGCAAGGCGAACGAGCCGCTGACCGCGGCGCTGGACGCAGGCCTGGGGCCCGAACGTCGCACCGAGTCGGGTGACCTGTGGAAGCGGCCCGCACCCGCAGGCGCCACCGCGAAGAAACCCGGCGCGGCTCGAATGCTGCGGGTCTACCGCGACTACGCGCACGACGGCGACATCAGCTACGGGGAGCACGGCTCCCGGAATCATCTGGACATCTGGCGCCGCCCCGACCTCGACCGCGGCGGGCGGGCGCCGGTATTGCTGCAGGTGCCCGGCGGCGCGTGGATGACCGGAAACAAACGTGGCCAGGCACACCCGCTGATGAGTCATTTGGCCGAGCTCGGCTGGGTCTGCGTCGCGATCAACTACCGCCTCAGCCCGCGCTCCACCTGGCCCGATCACATTGTCGACGTCAAGCGGGCGATAGCGTGGACGAAAGAGCACATCGCCGAATACGGGGGCGACCCGAACTGGATCGCGATCACCGGCGGCTCGGCCGGCGGACACCTGTCTTCGCTCGCCGCGTTGACGCCCAACGATCCGCGCTTCCAGCCGGGTTTCGAGGAGGCCGACACCCGGGTGCAAGTGGCCGTCCCGTTCTACGGGGTCTATGACTTCACCCGATCGGACAATTCGATGCATCCGCTGATGGTGCCGATGGTGGCCAAGAACGTCTTCAAATTGAGTCGCACCGAGATAGCCGAACCCTTCCGAGTCGCCTCGCCGATCACTCATGTGTCCGAGGATGCGCCACCGTTTTTCGTGCTGCACGGCACCAACGACTCGTTGGTCCCGGTCGAACAGGCGCGCAGCTTTACCGCGCGCCTGGCCGAGGTTAGCCGTCAGCCCGTCGTATACGCCGAATTGCCCTACGCGCAGCATGCTTTCGAGAGCTTCGGATCCGCTCGCGCGGCCCACACCGCCGTGGCTGTCGAGCAGTTCCTCACCGAAACCTACGCGCCCCTCGGGTAATTGCCGGGCCGGCTCGCCAGGGACCGGCTCAGAGATTGGTTAAGCCGACCGCGAGCAGCACGCAGCCGACCCCGGCCAGCAGGGTGGCGACTTCGGCGCGGCGGCGTGACCGTATCCAGTCGTTCAGGGCGCCCATCGAGGCGCGCGTCTTGTCGGGCGCGAGCAGATAGGCGACCAGCGGAATCTGGACCAGCGAGAAAGCCACGACATTGAACATCAGCAACGCCCCGACTTGTGCCATGGCCGCCGCGCCGGAGGCCAAGATGACGGCCAACGCGGCCAGATAATCCACGGACGGCAGCGCGATCCCCATGCCGGCCAGTCCCGAAACCCACAGCGAGTGCCGGCTGAGCAAGCCCTGCACCCGTGTCGACAGCTTCGCCGGCGCGGCAACGCGACCGGACCGCACGGCCAGCGCGGCAGCGACCAGCAGGGCCAGCGCGCCAATCAGAATTTGCACCTTGGGCAGCGTGAAGTACGCGGACTCCAGCGGCCTGCGCCGAAAGACGAACAAGACGACCAGGCCCACGGTCATGCCCATTGCGTAACCGCCGCACAGGAATACGAGCAGTTGCAGCATCGGCCTGGGTCGGTTCAGCATCAGCACCGTCATGCCGATCCGGAACGGTTCGAGGCTGACGGCGACGGCCATCACCAGGATGGTGAACCACATGGCAGCGTCTAGTCCGGGGCGCCGGTCACCGACCGGCGCGTTCGCTCAGCAGAGAGCGCAGAGACGAGTTCTGCATGCGGGCAAGGCTACCGTCCCGTTTAGGAGAGGCCCCTTCTTTACACGCCCACGCCCCAATGGAACACGCGCGAAGTGAGCAACACAATCCCCAGCGAGACCGACGCGACGACGATGAGTCCGATCACCGCGACAAGAAGCGGGCGCCACCCGGTACGGGCGATTTGGCGGATGTCGATGTTGAGTCCGACACCGGCGAAGGTGAGCAGGAACGCCCATTTCGACACGTTGGCGAGGTTGGCGGTTTGCCCCTTCGTCAGCCAACCTGCCGTCGCGATCGCCGAGACCGCCAGGAAGCCCAGCACGAACTTCGGGAATTTGTCCCAGATGAACGCGACTTTGGCCTTCGCGCCGGGCGCGATCTTGTCGGCTTGCCCGCGCGCGGCCCAGTACAGCGCGAAACCGAGGACGACGAATCCGATCAGCGCGTTGCGGGTCGACTTGACCAGCACGGCGATCTTGCCGGCGTGGTCGGAATACAGGTAGCCGGTGGCCGTGGTTTCGGCGGTGTTGTCCACCGCCAAGCCAGCCCACAAACCGAATTCCCGATCGGTCAGGCCGATCGCGTGTCCTAGCGGCGGCAACACGAACAACGCCACCGCGCCCAATGCCAGGATCGCCGCGATGGCGTAGCCGACGTCGGAGTTGCGGGCCCGGATGGCGCCCTTGGCGGCCACGATGGCCGACACCCCGCAGATCGAGGTGCCTATCGCCAGCAGCGAGCCGAGCTTGCCCGACAACCCGAATGCGCGCGCAACGAGGATGATGACCGTCCCCGCGACCGCCATGTCCACCAAAATCTGGACCAGGCTCAGCCCGCCGAGTTTGGCTACGTCACCGAGCACGAATCGCGCTCCGAGCACCACGATCCCGATTTTGAGCCAGAACTCGTAGGTCAGGACGCCGGGACGAAATATCCGGTGCAGGCCGATGGTGTTGGTGATGAGGAGTCCAATGACGATGGCCCACAACACGTATTCGATATCGGGCACCCGCCAGTGCTCGTGTTTGGCCAGCGCGTTCCACCAGATCTGGGCGTACTTGCCCAACACCCCCACGGCGATCAGCAGCGCAATGCCCGGCACGTAGTCGAGCGGCCGTCTGCTGGTGAAGGTCGGTTCGTCCAGGACTTCTTCGGTTTCGTCGGGCTCAACGCGAGTGGTACTCATGCGATCACCACGGAATCTTCGGGAGCACGTTGGCTACCGCCAACGCGACGATCACACCGGCGACCGCGGTCGCCCACCAGTCCACAGATACCGAGCCGATCCGCTCGCTCCAATCACTCACGGACCCACCGTTGCGTGCGCGAGGCCAGACACCAAGTAATTGGATCGCGGTGAATCTAGGTTTACGACCCGCGCGGGCTGCGCTTCTCGAGCAGATCGATGACCTGTGCAGCGAGATCGTCGATGTCGGCGCCGGTGGTGTCGAGCACCAGGTCCGGGTTCTCGGGTGGCTCGTAGGGCGCGTCGACTCCGGTCAGCCCCTTGAGTTCGCCGCTGCGCGCGCGTGCGTAGAGGCCTTTGGGGTCCCGCTTTTCGCATTCGGCCAGCGACGTGGCGATGTGCACCTCGATGAAGGGCAGTTTGGCGGCATCGTTAAGGGCGCGGGCGGTCTCGCGGTCCGATTTGAGCGGCGACACCAGGGACGCCAGCGCGACCACGCCCGCGTCGGCCAGCAGCCGAGTCAAATGCCCGACCCGCCTGATGTTCTCGGTGCGGTCGCCGGGGGAGAAGCCCAGGTCGTCCGACAGGCCGTGGCGCAAGTTGTCGCCGTCGAGCAGATATGCCACCCGCCCCGATTCGACGAGCGCGCGTTCCACGGCCACGGCGACGGTCGACTTGCCGGACGCGGGCAGGCCGGTGAACCAGACGGTGGCGCCCGGCTGACCGGTGGCCTGCCACCGGTGGCTTCGGTCCAGCGCCGAAGGGTGCCAGCGGATATCGGTGCGCGCATGGGTGCCGGGCTTGACCTCGCGCGCTTCGAGGATGGTTCCGGCGCCGATGGTGTCGTTGGTGGTCTCGTCGATCAGGATGAACGCGCCGGTGTCGCGATTGTCGGCGTACGGGTCGGCGATAATGATGGAGCTGGTTCGCAGTGTCACGGTGCCGATGTCGTTGAGCGTCAACTCAACTGGCTGGTCCAGCTCGTCGAGCGTCTCAGGATCCAGCCGTGCGTGCAGCTCCTGAACGGTGGCACGGACGGTTTTGCTGGTTTGTTTGAGGGCCAGCCGGGCGCCGGCCCGCAGGGGTGCGTCCACGAACCAGCAGACGGTCGCATCGAGCTCCCGGGCCAGCACCGGCAGAACCGCGTCCTCTGCTCCGCTCACCAGTACGTCGCCGCGGCCCACGTCGATGTCGTCGGCCAGCTCGATCGAAACCGACAGCGGCGCAACACCTGTCGTGCGTTCGTCATCGAGAGTGTCCAGCGCCGTCACCGTCGAGGTGGTGCCGGCGGGCAGCGAGACCACCGGGTCGCCGACACTGAGTGTTCCCGCCGCGAGCCGCCCGGTGTAGCGGCGGCGCACGTCGGTGGTCGGCCGCGACACCCATTGCACCGGCAGCCGCAGCCGCGACGCCTCGGCATGCGGCGCGCCCAGCTCGACGGTTTCCAGATACTCGAGCAGCGTTGGGCCGCTGTACCAGGGTGTGCGGTCCGAGCGATGCACGACGTTGTCCCCGTGCTTGGCCGCGACCGGGATGACGGTGATTTCCAAACCGCCAAGGCGCGCCGTCAACTGCTGCAGCTCTTCCGCGACCTCGGCGAACCTGGCCTGGTCGAAGTCGACAAGATCAATCTTGTTCACCGTTGCAACAAAATGCTTGATGCCTAACAGCTTTGCGATCCGGGCGTGCCTGCGCGTCTGGCGCAGCACGCCGGCCCGCGCGTCCACCAGCAGTATCGCCACGTGCGCATTGGATGCCCCGGTGAACATATTGCGGGTGTAGCGCTCGTGGCCGGGTGTGTCGGCCAGGATGTAGCTGCGGGTTTCGGTGGAAAAGAAGCGGTAAGCGACGTCGATCGTGATGCCCTGCTCGCGTTCGGCGCGCAGACCGTCGGACAGGGCCGCCAGGTCGGCGACGCCCTCGGAATCGGTGACGGCTTCCAGGTGGTCCAGCGGCAGGCTGTCGGTGTCGTGCAGTATCCGGCCGATCAGGGTGCTCTTGCCGTCGTCGACTGAACCGGCGGTCGCGATGCGCAGCAGCTGGCGCGTCACAGGCNNTTTCGTTCTTCTTCGCTGACGCTCATCAGAAGTAGCCCTCTCGCTTGCGGTCTTCCATCGCGGCGGCCGACGTACGGTCGTCGGCGCGGGTCTCGCCGCGCTCGGAGACCGTCGCCGCCGAGATCTCGGTAATGACTCGGGCGATGTCGGTGGCGGTGGAACGCACCGCCCCGGTGATGGTCAGGTCACCAACGGTCCGATACCGGACCCACTCCACTGCGGCGGTTTCGCCATTTTGCGGGCTGGTGTAATCCGACACCGCCAGCAGGATGCCGTCGCGCTCGAATACCTCGCGCTCGTGCGCGTAGTAAATCGACGGTATCTCAAGGTCTTCCAACTCGATGTACCGCCAGACGTCGAGCTCGGTCCAGTTGCTCAGCGGGAACACCCGCACCTGCTCGCCCTTCTTGATCCGGCCGTTGTACAGCGACCACGGCTCCGGGCGCTGAGCCCGTGGATCCCATTGGCCGAACTCGTCACGGAAACTCAGGATCCGCTCCTTGGCGCGGGCGCGCTCCTCGTCGCGGCGGGCACCGCCGAAGGCGGCGTCGAAGCCACCGGCCTCCAGCCCGTCGAGCAACGTGCGGGTCTGGGCCCGGTTGCGCGAAGCCGTGGGGCCGGGGTCGGGGACGCGGCCGTTGTCGATGGAATCCTGAACCGACGCGACGATCAGCTTGTGGCCGTGGCCGATGACCCTTCGGTCGCGGAACTCGATCACCTCGTCGAAGTTGTGGCCGGTGTCGACGTGCATCACCGGAAACGGCAGTGGCAGCGGCCGAAACGCTTTTTCCGCCAGGCGAAGTAGCACGATCGAGTCCTTGCCCGCCGAAAAAAGCAGGACGGGCCGCTCTAGCTCGGCGACGACCTCGCGGATGATGTGCACCGCTTCGGCTTCCAGTAGCCGCAGTTCGTCAACGCGCCAGGTGTCCGGGAGCGTGGTTGTCATGTTGGTAGCCCCTCTTTCTCCGCGTCCGCTCGGTAGCGGTCCACCCATTCGTCGGAACGCTGGTCGGCCTGACGCTGCAACACTGGCTCCGGTGCCAGCCGTGGGTCGAGCCCCAACGCCGCGAGGACCTCGCCCACCACCTGAGTCAGGTTGCGCCACAACACCGGATAGGAAATCTCGATCGGTTTGACGTTTTCTTCGGCGAACCAGGACTGCCAGCCCTCTTCCTGAGCTCGCAGCATGGTGACGACGTGGGCGATCGCTCCGGCGTGATACGTGGCGCGCGCGTCGCGGACCGGATCGGGCCTGCCGCGCCACACCCGGGTCTGCACCGCTCGCCAGAACGACACCGCTTGCGAGATCACATCGGGCCGGTGGATATGGATGAGGAGCGGGTCCCCGCCGACAACGTCGCGGATCGCGGCCAGCAAACCGGGACCGGATCGATCGGGTAAGCCGGCTGCGCGGTCCAACAGCAGCGGCGTCTGATTCCACATCAGCTTGCCGCCCCACACACCGTTAGGTGTCCTCCCGACCGTGCGGATGTAATCACGCCAGATTTCGGCCGACGCGAGGTCGGGCTTGCCCGCGTCCAGCGGATCGAGCAGGCTCAGGATCGACTCGTCCTCGGTGTCGGCGAACCACTCCCGTGGCTGCGGAGACTGGCTGGTGGTGGGCAAGTACTGGAAGAACTCCTGGGGCTCGCCGGCCACGCCGGTCGCCCGCAGCGATTCGACCAGCAGCGTGCTGCCGCTGCGCTGGGATGCCAGCACTAAATACGACGACGGGCTCTCTGTCACCAACGAAGCCTAACCGGACGGAAATCGGCTGCAACACATCGAATTACCATCACACTGAAGATAACTGTTGCGTGGTATCGGCTTCTGGTCTTCGGCAACCGCGCGGAGGCATGCGCTTAATGCGATAATAAGCATGAGTATGCCGTCGGGCGTCGGCGATATCCAACCGGCATGAATACGTGGCGCAGTGCAACGAATGCCGCTGGCGGGTATTCGAGATCGGCTGCGGCACAGTACCGCCCGTCATTGGATTTCCTGGTGCTTAACCGAGCCATCATTTCATCGCCGCAACGCAACCGAGCTAGGCACATTGGGCCACCGCGTCCAATCGGCTTTTCATGGGCTTTTTCTGGGCTTCCGCTATTCTTCATATTTGCGCCGCTTTGGGCGCGCAGACTGACGCATCTTCGACGCCGAGAAGAAAGAAGCGTATCTAATGCCCTCAACCCGCTGGCTGGCCAGACTGATCGTCCCACTGATGGCTGGCGCTGCCCTGGTTACCGGTGCTCCGAGTGCGGCTGCCAGCCCGCTTGATGACGCATACCTCGCTCAACTGCGCGGTGTTGGCTTCACTTGGCCGCCGGAGCACGACGCCTCCCTGATCGGGATGGGATGGCTCATCTGCGACGATCTCGGGTGGGGTTGGACGTATGAGCAGATCGCAGGTCAGGTGCACGCCACTCTGGACGCGAGGGGTGTGTCGGTCGGACAGGTCCAATCCATGGTCGGCATCGCACATACGACCTATTGCCCGAATCAGAGGTGCTGGGCCCCGCACTGCTGAGCGGTTTATCAAGCCCTTTCTCAAGCCCGTTCTGACACCCTGAGGCCTAGCGAAAACACCAGCCGCACTTCGGGATCGGCCAGTGAGGTGGACAGCAGCTTCTCGATCCGCCGCACCCGGTAGCGAACGGTATTGGGGTGCACCTGCAACGACTGCGCGACGGCGCCGATGTCGCCGAAGCTGTCCAGGTAGGCCCGCAGGGTTTCGGCCAGCACCGGATCCCGCGCGCGCAGGTCGTGGATCCGCGGATCGACCAGCCGTTCGTCGGTGCCGACCAAGGTGACGATTTCGTCGAGCAGGACAGTGGTGCGCGCTTCGGCCAGCGATGTCACCTGAGCAAAAGCGGGATGGCGCTCGGCACTGTCCAGTACCCGGTCCACCTCGGCGCGTGCCGCGGCGACCCCGGCCAGGCCGGCGACCGGTGCGGCGATGGCGGCCCGCAGGTGGACCCCGAGTTCGGTGGCCAGCGCGCTGATCGTGCCGCGGACCCAGGAAGTGACCGACCGCGCCGTCGCGGTCTTGGGTAACAGCACGTAGATCCGTGAGCCGTTCGTCACGACCTGCGCATCACGTCGGAAAGCGCTGGCGCTCAGTGCCAGGACCTCGGCCAGCCGAGCGGGACGGGACCCGGCGTCTCTGGTATCGATTGTGTCCCAACCGATCAGCGCGGCAGTGTCGTCGGCGGCCAGGCCGAGTTCGCGGGCGACGACGGCCACGTCTACGGGTCCCGCTGTGTCGGCCAGCCCCAGAAGTTGCTGCAGCCATCGAGTGTGCGTGGACGGCCTGGCGGCCAGTCGGGACATGATGCGGGCAGCCAGCACCGCCGCGCCCCGCAACATCTCTTCGGCGTCATCTGCCACGGGCCGGGAACCTTGCTGCACCCAGATGGAGCCGGCGAACACCCGTGGCTGGCGCGCACCGGCAGCCGGCTGATGGATTCCGATCGCCAGCCGCGGCCGAAGCCCCAGCTCCGGACGCTCGGCGACGCGCACCACGTCGCCGCCGGACCGCAGCGCGTCGAAAATGCCCCATTGACCGATCCACTTCAGATGCTCGGGCGGCCCGGCGCGACCCAGTATGGACAATCTGCGCAAATCGTCGGCCTCGTCGTTGGACGCCGAATAGGCAAGTACATGTGATTCGGCGTTTTCGATGCTGACCATGCCGTGGATGCGGTCGGCCAGCGATTGTGCCAGGCCGAACAGATCGGTGCCGGAGTCAAGGTCGCCGCGGTCCAGCGTCGGCTGGTGGTGCTCGAAGACGTGGTTGACCAGTTGATACAGCCGCTCCCAGCGGGCGCGTGGTTCCACCGCCACGACCGCCGACCCAACCCCGACAGCCTTGGCCACCACCGCGTCCGACGGCTGTTTGACGAAGATCGCCACCGGCACCTGCCCCCGAGTCTGCCCGTCGATCCACCGCAACGCCTCGTCGTCGGTGACGCCGAGCAGGAAGAAGACGTCGGCCGAACCGGCTGCCGGTGCCAGGCCCAGCCGCACGTCGTCGGAATCCATCAGCGCGGCCGACCCCACCGCAAGATCCAGCCCACGCGGGGCGTCCACCAGGCTGACCACCGTCGCGTCCAGCGCCAGTAACAGCTGGCCCAGTCCAACCTCAGCCATGTTGTCCGATCTTACTAGGACTGGCGCATCATCCTGTCTGATCGGCCAATATGTTCAGACGTCGTTTCGGGGATCCTGAGAGCATGGACGCGATCACTCAGGTACCACTACCAACCAACGAGCCGGTCCACGACTACGCGCCGCAATCTCCAGAACGAGCCCGCATCAGCGCCGAACTGGCATCTCTGGAGAACACCGCGATCGACCTCCCGCATGTCATCGGTGGCATCCACCGGATGGGCGCCGGTGACCCGATCGACGTCGTGCGGCCCGACCGGCACGCCAAGAAGCTCGGCACTCTGACCAACGCCACGCACGCGGACGCGACCGCCGCTATCGAAGCCGCCGAGAACGCCAAGAAAAACTGGGCGGCCATGCCTTTCGATGAACGCGCCGCGGTGTTCCTGCGGGCTGCTGATCTGCTCGCCGGACCGTGGCGGGAAAAGATCGCCGCCGCGACCATGCTCGGCCAGTCCAAGTCCGTCTACCAGGCCGAGATCGACGCGCCCTGCGAGCAGGTCGACTTCTGGCGGTTCAACGTCGCGTTCGCCCGTCAGCTCCTGGCCCAGCAGCCGATCAGCGGCCCGGGGGAATGGAACCGCAGTGACTACCGTCCGCTGGACGGCTTCGTCTACGCGATCACGCCATTCAACTTCACCTCGATCGCAGCCAACCTGCCCACGGCGCCGGCGTTGATGGGCAACACCGTCGTGTGGAAGCCGTCGATCACCCAGACCCTGTCGGCCTATCTGACCATGCAGCTGCTCGAGGCCGCCGGCTTACCGCGCGGGGTGATCAACCTGGTCGCCGGCGACGGTCTCGCGGTCTCCGATGTGGCACTGACCGATCCGCGGCTGGCTGGCATCCATTTCACCGGATCGACGGCCACCTTTCAGCACTTGTGGCAGCAGGTGGGGGCCAATATCGGCCGCTACCAGAGCTACCCGCGGCTGGTCGGCGAGACGGGCGGCAAGGACTTCGTGGTCGCGCACGCCTCGGCGCGCCCGGATGTGCTGCGCACGGCCTTGATTCGGGGGGCATTCGACTACCAGGGCCAGAAGTGTTCGGCGGCGTCGCGGGCATTCGTCGCCCGCTCGGTGTGGGAGCGGATGGGCGACGACTTCCTGGGCGCGACGGCCGCGTTGCGCTACGGCGACATCACGGATCTGACCAACTACGGCGGCGCGCTGATCGACCGGCGCGCCTTCGCGAAGAACGTCAACGCCATCGAGCGCGCGAAAAGCGCACCCGGCATCACCATCGCGGTGGGGGGCGAATACGAAGACAGCGTCGGCTATTTCGTGCGGCCAACTGTCCTGCTGTCCGACGACCCGACCGACGAGGCATTCTCGACCGAGTATTTCGGTCCAGTGCTGTCGGTACATGTCTACCCCGACGAACAGTACGAACGAATCCTCGACGTCATCGACACCGGGACGCGCTACGCGCTGACCGGTGCGGTCATCGCCGATGACCGCGAAGCTGTGCTGACCGCGCAGGGACGGCTGCGGTTTGCCGCCGGAAACTTCTATGTCAACGACAAGCCGACCGGCGCGGTGGTCGGGCGCCAGCCGTTCGGAGGCTCGCGTGGCTCGGGCACCAACGACAAGGCCGGGTCTGTGCTGAATCTGTTGCGCTGGACGTCGGCACGGACCATCAAGGAGACGTTCGTGCCGGCGACCGAGTACACCTACCCGCACATGGGGTCTGGCTGATGGCCGGGGTGTTCGCGCACACCATGCGTCCGGCGATGCTCGCGGCCAGCCGGGCCGACAAGCTGCGCCACACCATCGAGCGCTCGGCAGTCACCCGCAGGGTGGTGCGCCGTTTCGTGCCGGGGGACACACTTGACGGCGTCCTGGACGTCGTTGTTGCGCTGCGGGATTCGGATCGCTACGTCAGCATCGACTATTTAGGCGAAAATGTCACCGACGCCGCCGACGCCGCCGCCACCGTGCGGGCGTACCTGCAGCTTCTCGATGCGCTGGGCGGCGGGACCGACGCCGCGCGGGATGGCGCCCGGCCGCTTGAGGTGTCCCTGAAGCTTTCGGCGCTGGGTCAGGCATTGGATCGCGACGGCGAGAAGATCGCCCTGGACAACGCCCACACTATCTGCGAGCGCGCCGAGCGGGCGGGTATCTGGGTCACGGTGGACGCCGAGGACCACACCACGACCGATTCAACGTTGTCGATCTGTGCCGACCTGCGGGTCGACTTTCCCTGGCTGGGAACGGTTTTGCAGGCCTACCTGAAGCGCACGCTCGGCGATTGTGAGCAGCTGGCTTCAGCGCGGATCCGGTTGTGCAAGGGCGCCTACGACGAGCCGGCATCGGTGGCCCACCGCGCCGGCTCCGCCATTACCGACTCGTATCTGGAGTGCTTGCGGTTGTTGATGGCGGGGTCCGGCTATCCCATGGTCGCCTCGCATGACCCTGCGATCATCGATGCCGTGCCGGGCATCGCGAGCGAATCACAGCGTCCGGTCGGCAGTTTCGAATACCAGATGCTGTACGGCATCCGCGACGACGAGCAGCGTCGGCTGGCCGATTCCGGCAACCAGATGCGGGTGTACGTGCCGTTCGGTACGCAGTGGTACGGCTATTTCATCCGGCGGTTGGCCGAGCGGCCCGCGAACCTGACTTTCTTCCTGCGGGCGTTGGCAGGTTGAGTGTGTTCTTAGCCGCCAGTGCACACTCGACGCGGCGCCGGTCAGGCGTCAAAGACCGTCGCACCGACCCCGCTGGGGCTGTTCGAGATGTAGATCGGCTCCTGCGAGAACGGATAATCACCGGTGTTGAAAATGCCTCCGCTTGACGACACGACGTAGGGCGCGTTGGCAGTGGTGATTGTCTCCGAGTACAGCTCCTGGTCGGTGCTTGTATAGACCGTCAGAGTTGTTCCAGCCGGCAAGGTGTCGCCGACAGGAATGC
>PLSK01000246.1 GCA_003165155.1 Mycobacterium sp.
CCCGCCGCTCCCCAGCCGGTTTTGTCGCCCCAGCGCAGGACTGTTGAGCAGGCTGCAAGGCGCTATCGTCTGGTCAAGGCGAACAATCGAAACTCGCGGTCAGTTCGGCCTCTGTAGGTCCGATACATCTTCGGACCGACGTACTCGGCAAACTTCGTGAGGACGCGGTCGTACTCCGGACCCGTTAGCTGCGCTGCGACGACGGGTATTTCCTTTCCGCCCATTGTCACCCATGCGTTCGGATCGGCCAGCAGATTCAACGACCATGCAGGGTGCATCGACTGTCCGTAGTTGCTCGCGATGAGGAAGAGGCGATCACCTTCCCGCTGATACATCAGGGGCGTCTGTCGCCGCTGACCTGACTTCTTGCCGGTCGTGGTGAGCAACAGCAGCGGAACCCCAAACGGGCCAGCGACTGTGTAGCGCCCGTTGCTTCGGCTCAGGAGTCGATGATCCAGCGGCCTGAGTTTCCGGACACACCAGGAGCCCAGCCGCGAGCTCGCGAAAGCTTGCACTGTTTTGTTTAGGTGCGGGCCTGGCTCATGACCCCACCGGACATCTGGGAAAACGTCCTCGTTCACAGCGCAACACTATGCACTCCGACAGAGACAAAGTGCGCTTTTCACGGGAAGAACCCACCGAACTCTAGATGGCTAGCGGACCGCCGTGCTGCGGATGGCGGCCAGCGGTGATTGGCGGCGTCGGCGTCGGCGGGGGCGGCGGCGTCGGCTTTGCCAGCGGCGATGGGGGGTAGAGATCTGCGATCTCGTTGCCCTTGCCGTGGATTGCTAGGTCACGGCGCCTTTGGTGTGAACGCGGGCGCGACGGTGTCGGTCAGTGCCGGGTCCGGTTTCTCTGACGACATCGACAGCAGGCCCCGCACGCAGCGCGCGGCCAGCAGCCAGTTCGTCGTCTTCTTCATATCCAGCCCGCCCAGCAGTTGCTTGATCATGGTCAGCGTGTCGAAATAAATACGTTCGCAGACAAGCGTTTCCGTGTCGTCGAAGACAAAGTAAGCAGTCATCCGGACCCGGAAGCGGCTGCCGGTCGGCGGAACCTTACCCAGATAACCGCGATGAGTACCCATTAACCAGAACTCGACGATCACCGCATCGGCGCTGTGTCGCAGCGCGATGATCTCGTGGTCCTGGTCGGGGAACGCGGTGCGGGTGTAGGCGTAGTAGCCGCGTACCGCCTCGTCGCCGTCGTGGACGACCATTTGCGGGATCAGCTCGTAACGAGGATGTGGGAAGGTCGACAACACGTCGTCCCAGGCGTGGCGGACCTCGTCATGGAAGTGGTCGAGCACGAGTTTTTGGCGTGCGGCCAGGACGTCCGGGGTGGGGAACGTGGGGATGGTCACGGTGGGACCTCAGGCTCTCGGTGTCCAGGCGACCGGCAGGGTCTTGATGCCGTGAATGAACTGCGACAGCAGTCGCGCGGGTTCTTCCGTCGCGACGATATCGGGGATTTCGCGGTGCAACTCATCGAACGCGACCCTGATCTCACGACGAGCCAGGTTCGCGCCCAGACAGAAGTGCGCGCCTCCGCCGCCGAATCCGACGTGCGGATTGGGGTTGCGTGACACGTCAAAGGCCCACGGATTGGCGAACTTTGACTCATCGCGGTTGGCCGAGTTGTACCACAGCGTGACCTTGTCGCCCGCCGCCATCTTGGTGCCGCTGAGTTCGACGTCTTGGGTCAACGTACGTCGCATATAGACCACCGGCGAAGCCCACCGCACGATTTCCTCGACCGCGCTGGGCGCCAGAGTGTCGAAGTCGGACCACCACTTTTCCCGCTGGTCGGGAAAGCGAGACAGCGCCAGCACGCCGTGGCTGATCGCATTGCGCGTCGTCTCGTTGCCGGCCACCACCAGCAGGATGAAGAACGACGCGATCTCCTGCGATGACAGCCGCTCGCCGTCGACCTCGGCGTCGACCAGGCTTCTCGTCAGATCGTCGTGGTGATTGACGCGACGATCTTCCGCCAGCGCGGTGGCGTAGGCGCCGATGTCCGCCGAAACCTTCAGGAAATCGTCGAATTCGGTGGTCAGGTCGGGGTCGCCGAACCCGAGAATCACGTTGGTCCAGTGGAATATCCGTTGGTGGTCGTCCTCGGGAATCCCCATCATGTCGCAGATGACCTGCAGCGGCAGCGGCCCGGCGAGCTCGCTGACCAGATCAGCCTGCCCATCGGGGTGGTTGGCGATCAGCGATGCGACCAGCCGGTGGGCCCGTTCCCGCACCGACGTCTCGATGCGGGCCACTACTTTCGGCGTGAACGCTCTGCTGACAATCGAGCGCAGTCGCTGATGGCGCGGATCGTCGAGCACGATCATCGAGCCGAAGTACTCGGCGATCTCGGGCGTCTGGTCACTGATGGTGATGCCACCAGCCGAGCTGAAAATATCCGGATGGCGGCTGGCGAAGAACACGTCGTCAAGCTTCGTCAGCGCCCAATGCCCTTCGCCTCCGGCAAAGCCCTCGTATTGGATCGGGGGCCAGAACGAGATCGGAGCCTCGCGCCGCAGGGTTGTGAAAGTACCGTCGCGGACGTCGTCGTCGAGTCCCCAGAACTTCAATGAGCTGAGATTGACATCGGCAAGCGGGATCTCGGGCGGCGCCGCTCCGTTTACCCGTGGGGTCAGTGCGTGCATACGGTTCTCGCGGGCGTCCCCGTCGCCGTCGCATCTTTCACCGGTTGACCGTCCATCAGAATCCTGCACGTCAGGCTGCCCAGCCCCTGTGCGCTAATGACGTACACGCCGCCTCCGTAGCCGGGGAACTCCGCCGACCACGGCAGCTTCGCGTTTACCGCACGCTGCTGGCCGGTGTCGGTTTCGTAGGAGATGTATTCGGCGACGGGGGAGCTGCCGCTGATTTCGTAGCGGATCGTGGGAAAGTCCTTCGCGCTGGCAACACCCGCGGTCCCACCGCAGATGTTCGCGAACCCGACGCCGATGGCGAACAGGATCGAGGGTCCGCCGAGATGGTTCGTCATGGTTTCCCATGGTGTCACTGCGAGCGGCGACACGGAAGCGATTTCTATTTAGACGTTTGGCGCCAGGTGTACCGATTCCACCGTGTAAAGGTGCGGTTCGAAGCCTGTCGCAATCGCGGCGCAAGCTCCCATGTGGAAGACGTTGATCAGGGGATCTCGTCGTCGGCGCAGGGTCAGCTCGCCTCCCTGCTGCTTCGCTGCGCCGAAAACCTCGAAGCCGCTTTGGATGCGCCCGCGCGCCGCGCTTAGTGTGAGTCGGGGCGGGGATCGATCTGGAAGGTGAGCATGCCGCAAGGTGACGCAAAGCGAGTCGTTGTTTATGGCACTGGCTTCGTGGGCAGGATGGTGATCACCGAGATCGTCAAACATCCGCTGTTCGAGTTGGTCGGTGTCGGCGTCAGCAATCCGGACAAGGTCGGCCGCGACGTCGGCGACATCTGCGGGTTGGCCGAGCCGGTGGGAATCACCGCCACTGACGACATCGATGCCCTGATCGCGCTCAAGCCCGACGCGTTGGTGCACTACGGCCCGACGGCGATGCACGCCAAAGAGAACATCTCGCTGATCACGCGCTTCCTGCGGGCCGGCATCGATGTGTGCTCCACCGCGATGACGCCGTGGGTGTGGCCGGCGATGTCGGTGAACCCGCCCAACTGGATCGAGCCCATCACCGAGGCGTGCGAACAGGGTGGCGCGTCCTGCTTCACCACCGGCATCGACCCGGGCTTCGCCAACGACCTGTTTCCCATGACGCTGATGGGCCTGTGTTCCGAGGTGCGGCGAGTGCGCGCCTCCGAGCTGCTGGACTACACCAACTACGAAGGCGACTACGAAGTCGAAATGGGGATCGGTCGGGAGCCCGAATTCAGCCCGATGCTGGAAAACCAGGACGTGTTGATCTTCGCGTGGGGCGCCACCGTGCCGATGATCGCGCACGCCGCCGGAATCACGCTCGACGGGATGACGACCACCTGGGACAAGTGGGTGACTCCCACCGACCGCAAGACCGCGAAGGGCGTCATCAAGCCGGGGCATGTCGCCGCCGTCCGGTTCACTATCAACGGGATCTACCGGGGCGAGACGCGGATCCAGCTCGAACACGTCAACCGCATCGGGCACGACGCCGCACCGGACTGGCCGTCGGGGCATGACGACGACGTCTACCGGGTGGACATCGAAGGGACCCCGAGCATCTTCCAGGAGACCGCGTTCCGGTTCACCGATGGTTCGGGCCGGGATCCGGCCACGGCCGGGTGCCTGTCGACCGGGTTGCGGGCGCTCAACGCGGTCCCCGCGGTCAACGACCTGCCGCCGGGCTGGGTCACCGCGCTCGATCTTCCGCTGATCGCGGGCGCAGGCAACATTCGCTGACGATGCAGCGGACGCACTGATTGGCCATAGCTTTCAGCGGCAATATTAGGGACTGACAGATGGCCGAGGAAGCTAGGCCCGCGCTGGGCTTGTCGATTGGCGCCACCAACCTGGCGGCCGGCGACCCCACCGGCACCGGGCGTGAGCAGCGCTACGGTTTCCCCGGTGCCGCCCGCGCCCCCGCCGGCTCCCTGACATGAATACCGGTGCGGCAGTGATCAATGTGGATTCGGGTAACTGACGCCGGTCAACTGTTCGGAAAGCTCCCAGAGTCGCTTGCTATCGGCGTCGTTGCGCGCACGCGCGGGCACATGCGCCACCTTCACTCCGCCGCCGTTCATCTCGTAGAAGCCGCTCGGCCCGTAGAACGCGCCTCCCTCGGCGTGCGGTGTCGTCGCCGCATACAGGGCAGGCAGAATCCCGTCGTCGATCTCTTGCCAGAGAAACGGCGCCCAACGCCATGACGTCGTGTACAACCGCTGCATCAATGCGGGCTTTTCACGGCCGTGGGATGGCCCAGTTATTTGAAGGTTGGTCTTCGTGAGGCCGGGGTGCGCGGCATTGGAAAGAACGCCCCAGCCGGCCTCGCGGCTGCGGCGGTCCAGTTCGCGAGCGAACATCAAGTTCGCCAGCTTCGACTGCCCGTAGGCGGACATCGCCGCGTAGGACTTCTCGAACTGCAGATCGTCGAAGTGGATCTTGCCGCTTTGCCGGGCCGCGAGGCTGCTCAACGCGACGACCCGAGCGTCTCCGGCGGCCCGCAGCAGCGGCAGCACGTGCGCGGTTAGCGCGAAGTGGCCGAGATGGTTACTGCCGAACTGCAATTCGAAGCCGTCGGCGGTGGTATCACGTTCCGGAGGTGTCATGACACCGGCGTTGTTGATCAAGATGTCGATCGGGCGGCCTTCGGTGTTGAGTTCTTCGCCCAACGCGGCGACGGCGGCCAACGACGACAAGTCGAGGCTTTTGATAGTCAGTTTGGCGTCGGGAACCGTGGCACGGATTTTCTCGATCGCGGCCTCGCCCTTGGCGCGATTACGAATCGCCATCACGACGTCGGCGTTGGCCGCGGCCAGCCGCCTGGCCAACCCGAACCCGAGGCCGCTATTGGCTCCAGTGACGATCGCCAGCTTCCCGGTCAGATCGGGCACAGTGGCGACGAGTTCGTTTGCCATCCGGATTACTCCTTTGTTCGGTGCTCGGCTGGTCTTAGTGTGCGCCTTGTGGCAGCGGCCCGCGCGCAGTGTCAGACTGCGTGAATGACTAGCGCAGGGCTCGCTCGAATCTCGAGGAGTGCTTGCATCCTGCTGATGGTTGTGGCGGTTCCGGGCTTCATCGTCATGTTGGTGCTTAACGCGTTCTTCCTGGACGACTATGACGCCTACGGTGAGGTTCCGATCCCGGGCTCGGGCAGCGTGCATCTGCCCCGCGGCGAAGTCACCGTTAACTTCCACACCGTGACGCTCGGCAGTGGGGGCGGTGGTTTGCCGGTGCCGCCGCTCGGGATCACCTTCACCCCGCCTGACGGCGTGGCACAGCCGACCGTGACCGAAAACATCGGCAGCACAACGACTGTCAACAATGATGCGCACGTGCGGGTGTGGACGGCCCAGATTCCAGCCGACGGCACCTACAACATCACCACGGACGGCCAGGTCAACGGATTCATCACCCCGCGCCTTGCCTTCGGTCACCCGAATGCACTCGGCTTCTTGGTGTGGGTCTTCGTGGGCATGTTCGTTGCCGGCCTGGTCGGCACGTTCGCGTTCAGCAAGTGGTTGTCCCGCAGCGGCCGCAAGGCCGCGGCCGCGGGAGTGACCGACGCGCCCTTTTTGCCTCCGCCGGCCGTACCGCCCATGCAGCCCGTGGCGACCAGCGGGGCGTACGAGCCCAGCGGCGAGGGCATCCGGCTGGAGCGACTCAAAACACTGGCGGCGCTGCGGGATTCCGGTGCGTTGACCGAGGAGGAGTTCGAGACCGAGAAGCGCCGGATCCTCGCCGACCCCTAGCTTCCTCGCGGTGAGCGTGCGTGTCTGCACGCCGACACGCCGCAACGGCTGGCATTTTGCGCACGCTCGCGCGGGAAGGTCTTAGTGGCCCCGCGCCACCCACTCCTCATAGTGGATGATCTCATCGCCGATGGTGGTGCTGTCCCCGTGGCCGGTGTGCACGACGGTGTCGCCGGGCAATGCGCCGAGCCGCTGCGAGATCGATTGCAGAATCGTCGGGAAGTCGGAGTAGGAACGGCCCGTCGCGCCCGGGCCACCGGAGAACAGCGTGTCGCCACTGAAAACGACGCCCAGTTCGGGGGCGTACCAGCACACCGACCCGGGGGAGTGGCCCGGCGTGTGCAGCGCCTGCAGCGCGGTGCCCGCCACGGTCAGCGTGTCCCCGTCGGAATATGGGCGAAAGTCTTTGTCGGGGTGAGTCATCCGCCACAGCACTTCATCGCCAGGGTGCAGCAGCACCGGGGCTTCCAGCGTCTTTCCGAGCTGTGGTGCGACCGTGACGTGGTCGTTGTGGCCGTGCGTGCACACCACCGCGACCACTTTGCGCCCTCTGACAGCATCCACGATTGGCTGAGCGGAGTGGGCGGCGTCGAAGACCACCACCTCGGAATCGTCGCCGACCAACCAGATGTTGTTGTCGACTTCCCAACTGCCGCCATCGAGTTCGAACGTGCCGTGGGTCACNNAGCGCCCATTACAGGACCACCACCGAGCGCAGCACCTTGCCGTCGTGCATTTTGTGGAACGCCTCCTCAATGTCTTCGAGCCCGATGCGTTCGGAAACGAACTTTTCCAGCGGAAGCCGGCCCTGCAGGTACAGGTCGATCAGGGTGGGGAAGTCGCGTTCGGGCAGGCAATCGCCGTACCACGACGACTTCAGCGAGCCGCCGCGGGAGAAGAAGTCCACCAGCGGCATGTCCAGGCGCATGTCGGGCGTCGGGACACCCACCAGCACGACGGTGCCGGCCAGGTCGCGGGCGTAGAAGGCCTGCTTCCACGTTTCGGGGCGGCCCACCGCGTCGATCACCACGTCGACGCCGAACCCGCCGGTGAGGTCCTGGACGGTCTTGACGAGGTCTTTTTCGGGGGCGAGTTCGGCACTGTTGACGGTGTGGGTGGCGCCGAACTTGCGGGCCCAGTCCAGTTTCGTGTTGTCGGTGTCGACCGCGATGATCTGCTTGGCGCCCACCAGCGCGGCCCCNNGCGCCCAGCCCGGCCATCACTCCGCAGCCCAGCAGCCCGGCGACTGCCGGATCCGCGGCGGGATCGACTTTGGTGCATTGACCCGAGTGCACCAGCGTCTTGTCGGCGAACGCCCCGATGCCCAGCGCCGCGGTGAGTTCGGTGCCGTCGGTCAGCGTCATCTTCTGTTCGGCGTTGAAGGTGTCGAAGCAGTAGGAGGGTTTGCCGCGTTTGCAGGCCCGGCACTGGCCGCACACGGCGCGCCAGTTCAGGATCACGAAGTCGCCCGGCTGAACCGAAGTGACTCCCGCTCCTACCGCTTCTACGGTGCCCGCGGCCTCGTGCCCGAGCAGGAACGGGTATTCGTCGTTGATGCCGCCCTCGCGGTAGGTCAGGTCGGTGTGGCACACGCCGCAGGCGATCACATCGACGACGGCCTCACCGGGGCCCGGGTCCGGTACGACGATGTCCACCAACTCGACGGGTTCGCCCTTCTTGCGTGAAATCACGCCGCGCACTGTCTGACTCATGGCCATTAACCTACTGTTCGCCGCCATACATCTCTCAGCGGCCCGTCCACCCATGAACGTGCGCCCGTCGAGTCTGCGACGGTGGCGCCGATCCTGAGCTGAGAGTGCCAAACCACACGAATTGGCAACCCTGGACTCAGGCTCGGCGTCTCAGGGCGTCGGAGTAGCGTCGCTGGGCGTGACGACACTCGACGGAAGCCTGGCGGCCGGCGAGAGCGCCGAAGAATTCAGCGGACGGATGGTTGCGGCGCTTGACGGCGCCAGTCTGACGATCCTGATAAGTGTCGGACATCAGACCGGCCTGCTGGACACCATGGCGGGGCTTGCGCCCGCCAGCAGCGCCCAGATCGCCGAAGCCGCCGGCCTCAATGAGCGCTATGTCCGAGAGTGGCTGGGCGGCATGACTGCCGGCCACATCGTCGACTACGACGCCGAGAACCGAACCTACTCGTTGCCCAGCCACCGCGCCGGAGTGCTGACTCGCGCGGCAGGACCGCACAACCTCGCCGTGGTGGCGCAGTTCGTCCCGCTGCTGGGCGAAGTCGAACAGAAGATCATCGGCTGCTTCCGCGACGGCGGCGGCCTGCAGTACAGCGAATTTCCGCGGTTTCACGCACTGATGGCCGAGACGAGCGGGGCGGTGTTCGACGCCGGACTCGTCGACGTGGTGCTGCCGTTGGTCGATGGCCTTCCGGAGCGGCTGCGGTCCGGAGTGGATGTGGCCGATTTCGGTTGCGGTAGCGGTCACGCGATCAATGTGATGGCACAAGCGTTCCCGGCGAGCCGATTCACCGGTTTGGACTTTTCCGACGAGGCCGTTGCGGCCGGCGTGCAAGAAGCGGCTCGGCTGGGGCTGACCAACGCGACCTTTGAGCGCCACAACCTGACCGAGTTGGGGAAGGTCGCAACTTACGACGTCATCACCGTCTTCGACGCGATCCACGACCAGGCGCAGCCGGCGCGGGTGCTGGGAAACATCTATCGCGCGCTGCGACCCGGCGGTGTGCTGCTGATGGCCGACATCAAGGCATCGAGCCGGCTCGAGGACAACGTCGGCCTTCCGATGAGTACCTACCTGTACATGACCTCGTTGATGCATTGCATGACGGTGTCGCTGGCATACGACGGTGCCGGGCTGGGAGCGGTGTGGGGAACTCAGTTGGCCACTTCGATGCTCGCGGACGCCGGGTTTGACGATGTGCGGGTGGCCGAGGTCGACTCGGACCCGATCAACGCCTACTACATCGCCAGAAAGTGAGCCGGCCGGATGGCCGCTTTGGACGCGATTGAGGATTGGCCCGTGGCCAATGCCGCCGCCGCGGTGATCGGGCCCAGCGGAGTGCTGGCCAGTCACGGCGACACGGAGCGTGTGTTCGAGCTGGCGTCGGTGACCAAACCGCTGGTCGCCCGGGCGGCGCAAGTCGCCGTCGAAGAGGGGGTCGTCGACCTCGACACCCCGGCCGGCCCGCCCGGCTCCACGGTCCGGCACCTGCTGGCGCACGCGTCGGGCTTGGCGATGCATTCTGATCGCATCCTGGCCAAGCCCGGCGCTCGCCGAGTGTATTCGAACTACGGCTTCGGCGTGCTCGCCGAAACTTTGCAGCGGGAGTCGGGGATCGAATTCGGCCGCTACCTGGCCGAAGCGGTGTGCGAACCGCTGGCCATGGCGACCACCCGCCTGGATGGCGGCGCCGAGGCGGCCGGTTTCGGGGCCACCTCGACGGTCGCGGATCTGGCCGCATTCGCCGGTGAACTGCTGCGCCCGTCGACCGTTTCGGCGCAGCTGCACGCCGAGGCGACAAGCGTGCAGTTTCCCGGTTTGGACGGCGTGCTGCCCGGATACGGGGTGCAGCGACCCAACGATTGGGGGCTGGGTTTCGAGATCAGGGATGCGAAATCGCCGCATTGGACCGGCGCGCGCAACTCGGCGCGAACATTCGGCCATTTCGGCCAATCAGGCGGCTTCATCTGGGCAGATCCCGCAATCGACCTGGCGCTGGTGGTCCTCACAGACCGCGATTTCGGCGACTGGGCGCTCGATCTCTGGCCGGCGATCTCCGACGCGGTGACATCCGATCACATCTGATTGGCACTGCACACTAGCGCAACAGGGGCATCACAGGGCACAATAGACACGCACGACACAAAACATCTCAAAAGCATCTCGCTTGTCGGGTCCGCCAGGTCGTTGGGGAAGACGTCCCTCGTGGAGCCGAAGGAGCAGCAGATGTATGCGTCGAATCAATTTGCCGACGTGACGGCTGGCGTGGTGTATGTACACGCCTCACCCGCCGCGGTATGCCCGCATGTCGAGTGGGCATTGTCGTCGACCCTGCAATCCAAGGCGAACTTGGTGTGGACACCGCAGCCGGCGATGCCCGGACAGCTGCGCGCTGTCACCAACTGGGTGGGGCCGGTGGGCACCGGCGCCCGGTTGGCCAACGCGCTGCGTTCCTGGTCGGTGCTTCGGTTCGAGGTCACTGAGGATCCCAGCCCCGGCGTCGACGGGCATCGGTTCAGCCACACACCGCAGCTGGGATTGTGGAGCGGGTCGATGAGCGCCAATGGCGACATCATGGTCGGGGAGATGCGGCTGCGGGTGATGATGGCGCAGGGCGCCGACACCCTTGCCGCCGAACTGGACTCGGTGTTGGGAACGGCGTGGGATGAGGCGCTGGAGATGTACCGCGACGGCGGCGACGCCGGCGAAGTGACCTGGCTCAACCGGGGCGTCGGTTAAGCGCCACCATCGAACCGCTCATATAACCGGCGGTTGCAGCGGGGTGGCAGACACCGGCATGTCCACACTGCCCTTGCACGGGCCGCTCAGGACATCCGTGTGAAATAACCCGCTGAGGACTCCATTCGGCCCGGTTTTGGCATTGGCGGAAACCGTCAAGACGTATTGCCCGTTCCAGACCGGATCGCTGGCGAAGGCCGCGGGGGCCAGCCGCGCGAATCGTTACACCGGACGCAGAATCTTCAGCGCGGCGGGCACCGCGGAGATCTCGGCCGGCAGCGGACAGGCGAAGTCGCCGTCGGCGTACACGTTGATGCCCGGGCACTCGACCTGAATTGACTTGGCGCGTGCCGTCGTCACTTCGTCCAGCTCGACGTGGGTGCCTTTCATCACGGTGGGGAACAGGCGGACCAGCCTCGTCCGTGATGCCGAATGCGCCATGGTGATGTCGAGCAGACCATCAGTGTGATCGGCATTCGGGCAGATCAGCAGCCCGCCACCGTAACTGCGGGTATTGCCGAAGGCCGCCAGCGTGATGTCGGCGTCAATCTCTTGGGTTCCGTCCAGCACGAGTCGGAACGGCAGTAGCCGCAGCTGCGACAACTCGGCCAGCATCGCGACGTAATAGCGCAGCCGCCCGTGGGGCCAGCGCATCCGGTTCGCGCGATCTGTCACAAGGGAGTCGAATCCGGTGGCAGCCACGGTGCCGAACCATTTGTTGACGCCGTTGCGGTCTTGAATCCGGCCCAAGTCAACGGTTTCCGCCCAGCCGTCGACGACGATGTCGGCGGCGGCCTCGGGATCCTTTGTGGGAATTCCGAATTCGCGAGCATGATCGTTGCCGGTTCCTGCCGGAATGATTCCGAGCGGAATGTCGGTGCCCGCCAGCAACTGCAGCGCGTTGGAGATGACTCCATCACCGCCGGTCACCATCAGTGCGTCGGCGCCCCTCTCGAGCGCCGTGCCGGCCAGATAGCGCGCGTCTTCGGCGTCGTCGCCGATGATCTCGATGACCTCCACACCGCGTTGCCGCAGCCGGGCGATCGCGATCTGCGCCGCGTGAACTGCGGTGCCATGTCCTGAGAGGGGATTGGTCAACGCGGTCACCTTGCCGATTTCGCGCCGGCCCAGGGTCATGGAATCAGCTTGCCGGGATTGAGAATCCCGGCCGGATCCAACGTCGCTTTGACCGCACGTAGCACCTGCACGCCCAGGTCGCCGATCTCGTCGCGCATCCAGGGCCGGTGGTCGGCACCGACCGCATGGTGGTGGGTGATGGTTCCGCCGGCGGCGACGATCGCATCCGATGCCGCCCTCTTGGCGGTCTGCCACTGTTCGATCGGATTGCCCCGTTGCCCGGCGACGACGGTGAAGTACAGCGACGCGCCGGTGGGGTACACATGCGAAATATGGCACATCACCAGGGCCGGTGTGCCCGTCTCGGCCAGCGCGGTCGTAAGCGCCTCGGTGACAGCGGCTTTCAGCGTGGGGACGTTCGACCAATCGGTGGCGGTCTCCAGCGTCTCACAAAGGGCGCCCGCGGAAAGCAGGGAGTCGCGCAAGTACGGTGCGCCGAAGCGGCCACGCTCCCACGCCTGGGCCGGTCCTTCGCCCAGCGATGTGCCGCCTTGGGCCGCCAGCAGTGCGCTGGTTTCGGCGTGCCGGCTCTCGACGTGTTCTTTGGTGCCCTCGAACACCGTGATGCCGAGGCAGCCGCCGGTGATCTGGTTTTCGCCAATCGCTTCGGTGGTGGCGAGGTTGACTCCGGTCTCGGTCTCGTCCGAGAGCCGCAGGACGGTGGCGCCGGTGGCATTCTGGGTGACGGCGCGCAGCGCCGCGGCCCCGGTCGCGAAGTCGGGGAACGACCACGCCTCATGCCGGACGGCGTCCGGCCGTCGGTGGATGCGCACCCGGACCTGGGTGATGATGCCGAAAGTGCCCTCCGAGCCGACCAGCAGCTGGCGCAGGTCGGGACCCGCGGCCGACGCCGGCGCGCGGCCCAGATCCATCGTTCCCACCGGCGTGATCACCCGCAGCCCGCGAACCATGTCGTCGAACCTGCCGTACCCGGCCGAATCCTGGCCGGAGGATCGGGTCGCCGCATAGCCGCCGATGGTGGCGAACTCGAAGCTCTGCGGGAAATGTCCGAGCGAGAAGCCGTATTCGCCGAGCAGCCGTTCGGCATCCGGGCCGGTGACGCCGGCCCCGAATACAGCCTCGCCGGACACCTCGTCGATGCCGATCAGCTGGTCGAAGCGGCGCAAATCGAGCGACACCACGGTGCTGAACATGCCGCGAGTGGGATTGAGTGCACCGACCACGTTGGTGCCCCCGCCGAACGGAACCACCGCGATGCCGCGCTCGGAGCAGTAGCGCAGGATGGCGGCAACGTCCCCGTCGTCGCTG
>PLSK01000147.1 GCA_003165155.1 Mycobacterium sp.
AACCGAGATGACCGTCAGCTTCGCGGTCTGGGACGAAGTTATTTCCACCGCAGCGGCATGAAAGACCGAGTAAGCCAATATATTTGGCCACCGAAGCAACTAACATCAACTGCGCCACAATTCAGTTTCAAACAACTTGACGATGCCCCGCCGAGGACCATGGCCGCTGCATCAGGCTCGT
This sequence comes from Mycobacterium sp., assembly GCA_003165155.1. Classification (GTDB taxonomy): domain Bacteria; phylum Actinomycetota; class Actinomycetes; order Mycobacteriales; family Mycobacteriaceae; genus Mycobacterium. The sequence continues at coordinate 182 of PLSK01000147.1, forward strand.
CGTAGCGGGTCAGGGCTTCTTGGACTGAGAAGTCGTCGGGGTGGCCGCTGATCCACTCCATTAGGACGCCGTTAGCCATCCTCATGGATTCTCTGTCGCGTTCGCTCAAGGCCATGATTCAGAACGTACCCAGCTTTTCACCCGACTCTGAAGAGAAGTGCCGGTGCGTGCTGGCCAGTGATGGCTACTGGTCGTGCAGCAGACCCTTCAGGCCTTGACGAGGATGGTGATGCCCTGCCCGCGGAGAACTGTGGCGACACGCGTCTTGGAGACGCCGTAGTGACTGGCGATGGCATTCGTCGTCGCACCGGCTTTGTAGCGGGTGGCGATGTCAACGAGATCGTTGGGGGTCAGGAAGCGTTTGGAGCGCGGTTTTGGGTCGTCTTGGCGGGACAGAGGTGATCGAGGTGGCATCTCTATGATGGATTTGCACAGGTCAGCCCACTTTTTACAGAGGTGACCGGTGTTCGAGTACGCTCCTATTGCCTCCACTCTATAACCGCAGATCAGAGCAGCCACGTGCGTGATCGGGTCAAGCCGTCTGTTTTGGAGATTCTGGACGACGAGTCCGATAGCCCATTGGATTGCGTTGATGGTGTCCTCGGAGGAGGCAAAGACGGGTGAGCGGGGCAGCTCAATTTGCTGTGTTGCTGGGCTCATCGTTGGCAGCTTTCTCGCCCGTCGGCTGTCAGCGGATGTTCAGTTGTAGTCGTTCGAGTCGGTGGACAAGGAATGCTGGGTAGCCCTTGGCCAACGTCGGTGGCGTGAATCCACTCGGTCTGCTCAAGCAGCATCCGCAAGACAATCTGGGCCAGCCAGCGACTTGCGCTCAGCCCGAACGGTATTCGGCCCGATCGACGTGTCGGCCTCGCGCAACCTCAGCCAGTGGTCGGCGACCTCATCGAACGTCCGACTTGGCTTCAGCGCCCACGTCGCGGTGCTTCACTGTTGGCGCTGCTCGGTAGCCCAACACTGGGCAACCTTTTTGGTCGCGAACACCTTGGTCGCTTCTACACCTGGAGCTGTGACGCGCACTGTCGCACCTGTTTGACGGAACGCGAGATGCTTGCAGGCCATGCGAGCATCTACCATCGCAGTAACTTACAATTACAAATCGGCCGAATTATGTATCGGCAGCATCCAACTTTGAAATGGTCGTGGAATGCGTTTGACGAAGTTGACCGAGCACCATGACGCTTGAGTCTGGCCGGGACTTTATCCTGAAGTCTGCGATCCAGAACCAGACGTTGACCAGGGCGGTCAGCCCCGATGAGTGACGTCGTGCAGACCCCGTCGGGCATTCCGTTGGAGCCCGTGTACGGACCCGGTGACCGCGCGCCAGACCCGCCGCCGCCCGGAGAGTACCCGTTCACCCGCGGTAACTTCGCGTCCGGCTACCGGGGCAAAACCTGGACGTTCCGCCAGTATTCGGGATTCGGCACCGCCGAGGAGTCGAACAAGCGGTATCGGTACCTGTTGGGCCAGGGCGGCACCGGGCTCTCGGTCGCGCTGGACCTGCCGACCCAGTGCGGCTACGACTCCGATGACGCGGAGTACGGCGAGGAAGTCGGCCGCGTCGGTGTCGCCGTCGACACGCTCGCCGATGTCGAGGTGCTCTTCGAAGGCATCCCGCTGGACAAGATCAGCACCAGCTTCACCATCAACGGCACCGCAGCCATCCTGCTGGCGTTCTACGTCGCCGCCGCGGAGAAGAAGGGCGTGGCCCGCGAGAAGCTCACCGGCACAATCCAGAACGATATCCTCAAGGAGTACGCGTCGCGCGGTACCTGGATCTGGCCGCCGGAGCCGTCACTGCGGCTGATCGCGGACACCATCGAGTTCTGCGCGGCCGAGGTGCCGAGGTTCAACGCGATCTCCGTGGCGGGCGCCCATTTTCGTGACGCCGGCGCCAACGCGGTCCAGGAGATGGCCTTCACGTTGGCCGACGGCGTCACCTACTGCGACACAGTCGTCGAACGCGGTCGGATGACCATCGACAAGTTCGCGCCCCAGATCTCGTTCTTCTTCTATACCCACGGCGACTTCTTCGAGGAGATCGCGAAGTATCGGGCAGGCCGCCGCCGCTGGGCAACCATCGTGCGCGAGCGCTACGGCGCCACCACCGATAAGGCGTCGATGTTCCGCTTCGGCTGCGTCGCGGGCGGCGCGTCGCTGTATGCACCTCAGGCGCAGAACAACTTGGTGCGCGTCGCCTACGAGTCGCTGGCCGCGGTGCTCGGCGGCGTCCAGTCGATGTTCACCGCGGCGTGGGACGAGCCGTTCGCCCTTCCCAGCGAGGAATCCGCGACGCTGGCGCTGCGCACCCAGCAGATCCTCGCCTACGAAACCGGAGTGGCCAAGGTGGCCGATCCGCTCGGCGGCTCCTACTTCGTAGAGGCACTGACCGATGCCACCGAGGCCAAGATCGTCGAAATCATGGACGATCTCGAAAAGCACGGCGGCATGGTGCGCTCCATCGAGGACGGCTACCTGCAGGGACTGATCGCCGACGAAGCCTTCAAGATTCACAAAGAGGTCGAGTCGGGCGAACGCCCCGTGGTCGGCGTCAATAAGTTCGTCACCGACGAGCCGTCGCCTGACATCGACACCTACGAACTGAACGCGGAGGGCCGCGATCTGCAACTGAAGCGTCTGGCGAAGATCAAAGCCGAGCGTGACTCGGTCGCCGTCAAGGAAACGCTTGCCGCCCTCTCGCGTTCGGCCGAGTGCACCGACAATCTGATGCCCCGCCTCATCGACTGTGCCAATGCGTACTGTTCCGTCGGAGAGTTGGTGACCACGCTCAAAGCGGTATGGGGCGAATTCCAGCAACCGGTAGTGTTCTGATGGGGGCTCGCGTCTTGGTCGCGAAACCCGGTCTGGACGGACACGACCGCGGCGCAAAGATCGTCGCGCGCACGCTGCGCGATGCCGGATTCGAGGTCATCTACACCGGAATTCGCCAGCGCATCGAGGACATCGTTTCGATCGCGCTGCAGGAGGACGTCAAGCTTGTCGGGCTTTCGATCCTGTCGGGCGCCCATGTGGCCCTGACCGCCCGCACCGTCGACGCGCTGCGGGCCGCGGACGCCGGCGACATCGCGGTGGTCGTCGGCGGCACCATCCCGCAGGCCGACGTGCAGAAGTTGTTGGATGCCGGCGCAGCAGCGGTGTTTCCGACGGGTACGCCACTGGATACCCTCGTCCGCGACGTACGCGCCCTGACGGAAGCCGGGGGAGAAGACTGATGCGTCTCGTCGTGATGATTGGTGCGGAGAGTGCCGACTGCACTCGCAAGTTGGCACCCCAGGTCCTTCGGTGACCGGACCGACAAAGACTGGTTCCACGGGCCCTCTCGCCGGCGTCCGGATCCTTGAGATCGGTCACATGTTGGCCGGGCCATACGCCACGATGATGCTGGCCGATCTTGGGGCCGAGGTCATCAAGATCGAACCACCGGACGGCGACATCTCACGGCAAGTCGGGGATTCATATTTCGCCAGCCTCAACCGAGGCAAGCGCAGCATCTGCGTTGACCTGACATCCGAGACGGGCCAGCTCGAGCTCGGTGAACTCATTTCCGGATCGCATGCGTTGCTGGCGAATTTGAAACCATCCGCCATCCGCCGATACGGGCTCACCTACGAAGCGCTGCGGCGGTGGAATGAGCGGATTGTCTGCGTGGCGCTCACCGGCTTTGGTCTGGAAGCGGGTGATGATCCGGCATTCGACTACGTCATCCAGGCGACCACCGGCGTCGCCGCGCTGACCGGCGATCCGCTTGGACCACCGACGTTGCCGGGATATTCCGCGGCCGACAATTCCGCCGGACTTACTGCCGCCCTTGGACTGCTGGCCCAGATCGTCTCCGGCCGCGGGGGGCAGGTCGAGGTATCACTGCGTGATGTGATGCTTTCCCAGCTGAACTATCGTGCGTCAGCCTACCTCAACGACGGAATCGAGCCGCGACGGTTGCCGATGGGTGCGCACTCGTATTATGTGCCAGCTCAGCTCTTTTCGACTGCAGACGGATTCCTGGCACTGTTCATCACCCACGACAAATTCTGGCGGCTATTCGCCGCTGAGGCCAACATCGTGGGGCCGGCCACGATGGGGGAGCGGGCCGCTCGGCGCGACGAGGTCCTCGCGTTAGTGGCCAGCGCTCTGGTTACCGATACCGCCGCGAACTGGGAAGCGCGGCTGCGTCCGCTAGGCGTGCCCGTCGCTGCCGTCCGAACGCTGCCCGAAGCGCTCGCCGCCAACCCGGAAGTGATCGTTGCCGCGGGCGCATTTCAGTTGATCCGAAGCCCTATTCGGATCGACGGGTATGAACCCGATTACGGCGCACCGCCACGTCTCGATGAGCACGGTGGAGCTAATCTCTCAGTTTGAGATCGCCGTCGGCTGCAGTACCAACCGCCGTTCGGTTATTGAGCGATACGGCCGGAAAAGGCGGTGACATATGAATGTCGCGGATCTCATCCAGGCAGCGCTGAGCGGCTCTACCCGAGCGACGGGCCGCCTACTGAGCCTGATCGAGGGCGATCGTCGCGACGAGGTGCTGGCAGCTCTGGACACAGCCTCCGCCCGGGTTGTCGGCATTACCGGTCCTCCGGGCGCAGGAAAGTCGACGACGATCGCCGTGCTGGTTGGCGGCTACCGCGAACAAGGGATGCGAGTCGCGGTCCTCGCGGTGGACCCGTCATCGCCCTACAGCGGCGGCGCCATCCTCGGCGATCGCATCCGGATGGCCGCCCACATCAACGACCCCGATGTGTTCATCCGCTCGATCGCAACCCGCGGTCACCTCGGCGGTCTCGCCGCCGCGGTTCCCGCGGCGATCCAGCTGCTTGCAGCACTGTCCTACGACCTCATCGTGCTTGAAACGGTCGGTGTCGGTCAGTCGGAAATCGAGATCGCCGCCGTCGCCGATCCCACCATCGTCATCCTCAATCCCGGTGCGGGTGACGCAGTACAAGCCGCGAAGGCAGGCCTGCTCGAAGTGGCTGACATTGTGGTCGTCAATAAGGCCGACCGCGACGGTGCGGGGCAAACCGCCCGCGATTTGCGGGCCGAGACATCGGCCCCAGTCCTCACACTCGTTGCAGCGCGCTCCGAGGGCGTTACCGACTTGATGGACGCGATCGACGCCCACCACCGCGCCGACACGCCCGCCCGAAGGGCATCGCGCGCTCGGGCACAGATCCTCTCTCTGGCGCAAACTCGTCTGCACTCCCACCCGGAACTCGCCGGTTTGGCCGCTGCCGTCGCTGACGGTCGATGCGATCCGTATACCGCCGCCGGTCTGCTGCTGATCGAGTCAGCCACCGCCGATAAATCCGACTAGTTCAGTGATCCTTAAAACACCGATCCCGGTGCAACGATGTGAAGCAGCCGGCGTCGGGCAGCAAAGATGCTCACGACTCATTCATCGGCTGCGTTTCATCACTCGATCCGCGGCGGCCCAATGCTCATCAGATACCCATAGCGAGGCGAAAGCTGCGACGGCGTCACTGGCCGGCACGCCCGACATCACGCGCTTGATGTCGCCGGCAGGCCGATTCGCCAGCGCCCGCGCTAAGGAACGCCACTCAGTTTCGAACGTCGCTCTCGGCAGCACGCGATCCACCAGACCTACCTTTTCGGCTTGATCGGCGGTGAGTACGGCTCCAGTGCCCGCGAGCATCAACGCGCGGCCGCGGCCGACGAGGGCCGCGAGCCGCTCCGCGCCACCCCAAGCCGGCATTATTTCGAGTGACACCTGATTGAACCCGATCTTGATGTCGTCGGCGGCCACCCGTATGTCGGCGGAGACCGCGACCTCCGCTCCGCCCCCGAACGCGTGGCCGTTTAGCGCGGCGACGACCGGGGCGGGGAAATTCGCGAGCTCATCACAGAGCGACCGCATCCGCCATGCCATAGCTGCCGCCTGCTCTTCGGTGCGCAACGTACTGAGCTCCTTGAGGTCCCCACCCGAAACGAACGCCTTGTCTCCCTCGCCCCGAATGACCAGGCACAGCGCGCCCTTGGCGCCGACTATGGCCTGGCCAAGCTGGTCCATGGTTTGAGGCGCGATCGCGTTACGAGCACCGGGGCGATTGATCGTGATGACGGCCAGCCCTTGATCGAGTTCTAGATCAACCAACTCGCGTTCTCCATCTCAGACACTGGGAATTTTCTTTTAAGTGTTATTCGCGGGTGGGTTCAACGGTTCAGCGTCAATGTTGCCCGGCCGTATCTGTTGCCGCCGCTCGTCTTGTTGTGATAGCTGACTCTTTCTCCAGATTTCGTGACGCCACGCGCTTGACGTATTCGTGTTACCGCCGTCACCAGGCACTCTTCAACCGAAGGGCGCTCGCTTTTCGACCGGAACCGACAGCTCGTAGACCGAGGTGGTGCCCTTTGGGTGAATCCTCGAGGGACATGGTGCGGTGCCGTTTCGCCATGCTAGAAGACGTCTGTATCAGATTACAAATGTGATATGCATTCTCCAGCTACGGTTCGTTTATGCCAAGGGATGTCAATATTTCCGGCACAGTGCGAGAGCGCGCCGTGCGCGAGTTGCGCGACCGCATCTTGACCGGAGCATTACCCGCTGGCACGCGCGTTGACCTGGATGCCATCGCCACCGAGTTCGCCACAAGTCGCACACCGGTGCGTGAGGCCCTCCTGGAACTGTCCTTCGAAGGCCTAGTGCATGTTGCGCCGCGAAGCGGAATCACCGTCATCGGCATCAGCTCCAAGGACGTGATCGACAGCTTCACCATTCTGGGTGTCCTGACCGGACAGGCCGCCGCCTGGGCGGCGCAGCGCGTAAATCCACAGGAGCTCGCTTCACTACGCGAGCTCGCCGCCGAGGTCGCCGCGCGGTCGGGTGACGACAGCATCGGCGAAGCCAACTGGCGCTTCCACCAGGAGATCCACCGCGCGGCTCATTCGCGGCGGCTACTCGCCCAACTTACGCAAGCCGCCCGTATGGTCCCTACCAACTTCCTAACCCTCTTCCCTGAACACGAAAAGCACTCCCTTGATGAGCACGACGAACTGATCGAGGCAATCGCCGATCACGACGCCGAGCGCGCCCGTTCAGTCGCCGAAAGCCACGTACTGGAAGCCGCCCGGTCGCTGGCATCCTGGCTTGACCAACGCTGACCAACGCCGTGGGACCGACGCAGCCACTGACGACACAAGAATTAGCCCGATATTGATGAGCGATCGTGTAGCAGAGGTCGGCAACGGGGCTCTTGACGCCGTCAAGATCCGAAACGAAACCGCAGGTAACTAGCGGGACTGAACGGGAACGAGACGTAACAAAACAGCAGTTCAAGCGGCATTTCCGCAGGTAGAAGCTGGGGTTCGAGTCCCCTTAGCTCCACCAGTGGAAATACGGTTTCAGGGCCCTGATTTGCGGGCGTTTGACGACAACCGTGACGACAACCGTGACTTCTTTGACGACAACCGGCCCGACGATTCGTCGTCAACTTGTTCGAATAGGGCGCTCATCGAGTCCAAGGCATCGCGCTGCACCGCCTCGATCACTTCGACGTAGGTGCCGGTAGTCACGGTGATCGAACTGTGCCGGAGGATCCGCTGTACCGTTGCCGGGCCGTTGATTCTGATCGCCGAGGCCTCGTCGACCGCGCCGTGCTTGGACCGGTGTTAACGACGATCACATGACCTAGGGAAGCGACCGTAAGCGGGTGTTCGTCACGATCGAGGCTGACGGTGGCCGCTGGATTACGAGTCGTTCGAGTGTGTCACTGGTGGGACGGAGGCGACCGCACGATGATACTCGGCGGATGGCCGGCTGATCTGTGTAAGAGTCTGTCCGCCAGCCTATTTCGTGGACGTTGGGCTTCAGCGCCCTCGGGACGCGGGGTTCCTAATAAAAGTCCAAGCTGTACAGGTTGAGCTGAATATATTACTGTCGGGCAGGTGGAGCTGATCAGCCCGTCGTCTGTCACCGCGGCCCGCGACCTGCGCGCGGTCTTCAGCCGTCTTTGGCGGCAGATGCGAGAGCTCACCGCGGGCGACGACTTGACGCCCTCGCAGACCGCCGCCCTGGTGCGGCTTGCCAAGGCTGGTCCGTCTTCGACGAGTAAGCTCGCCGGCGCCGAGCGGGTCCGCCCGCAGTCGATGGCCACGACGGTGGCAGCACTCGAACGGCACGGGTTGATCGCCCGCGGCCCCGACCCTGGCGACGGCCGTCGGCAGGTCATCAGTCTCACCGCTGAGGGGCGCGGGTGCGCCGAGCGTGGCCGCCAGGCTCGCGACGAATGGCTCACCTGTGCACTGCAGGAGCGGTTCACCGAGGCTGAGCGGCGCAGCATCATCGCCGCGCTGGGATTGCTGGATCGCCTCACCGAATCATGAACGAAAGGATGCCAATGCAATTAGGCGTGCACTACATCGACTTCCTGCCGGGTCGGCCCGAGGATCTCGGTCCCACGCTGGCCGCGACCGCCCGCGCCGCCGAGGAGGGCGGTGCGGCGATGTTCACCCAAGCCGATCATTTCTTTCAGATGGAGGCCGTCGGGCGTGCGGAGGATCCGTTTCTCGAGGGGTACACCAGCTTGGGTTTCTTGGCCGGCCAGACTCAGCGGATCGCGCTGGGGCTGCTGGTCACCGGGGTCACCTATCGCTACCCCGGTGTACTGGCCAAGATCGTAACCACTCTCGATGTGCTCTCCGGCGGCAGGTCGGTGTTGGGCATCGGGGCCGCCTGGTATGAACGCGAACACGTGGCCCTCGGCGTGCCTTATCCTCCGGTTGCCACCCGGTTCGAAATGCTGGAGGAGACACTGCAGATCTGCCGGCAGATGTGGAGCGATGACAACGGGCCTTACCAGGGCAAGCACTACCAACTTGCCGAGACGGTGTGCGTGCCCGCGCCCATTCAGCGGCCGGGGCCGCCGGTCCTGATCGGTGGTGGCGGGGAACGTAAGACGTTGCGCCTGGTGGCTCAATACGCCGACATCTGGAACTTCACGGGTGCCGCGGTGTCGGTCGACGAGCTCGCCCACAAGATCGATGTGCTGACCCGCCATTGTGAAACGGTGGGCCGCGACCCCGCCGAGATCCGCAAGACGGTAGCGCTGCCCGACGACCCGTTCACTGATGACTTCCTGCGCACGGTGGAGGGCTTCGCCAGCCTGGGGATCGACCTGGTCAATGTGGGACCGCCGCCAGGCTTTCCCGATCCAGCCGGGTTCGTCGTCCGCGTCGGTGAGCAGGTGGTTCCGCGGCTGGCGCAGATCGGCTAGACCGACGCGAACTGCAAGCGCCTAGATGTGTGCTGTCGCGACTCCACCGCGCACGGTGCCACTCGCGTGGCTTTCTGCGTGACTCCTAACCCCAACGANNACGCACTCGAGGCCGACATCCAGGTATGCCTGCGCAGCCGCACGATGGTGCCCCCACCGACCACCAGGACGCACACAAGCGGCCGACCCGAACAGAGCTGAGTTGACTTCAATGCGATTTGCGTTCAAAACCTCACCGCAAAACACCACCTGGTCACAGATGCTGGCCGTCTGGAAAGCGGCCGACGACATCAACGTGTTCGAGTCCGGGTTTACCTTCGACCACTTCTATCCCATCTTCGGCGGACCCTCCAGCGGCCCTTGTCTGGAGGGTTGGACGACGCTGACCGCACTGGCCCAGGCCACCACCCGGCTGCGGCTGGGCACGATGGTGACCGGTATCCACTACCGTCACCCCGCGGTGCTGGCCAAGATGGCCTCCGCGCTCGACATCATCTCGGGTGGCCGGCTCGAGCTGGGGATCGGCGCCGGCTGGAATGAGGAGGAGTCGGCCGCCTACGGCATCGCGCTGGGCGGTATGAAGGAACGCTTCGACCGGTTCGAGGAGGCCTGCCAAGTGCTGACCGGCCTGCTGACTCAGGAGACCACGGATTTCGACGGCCGCTACTACCGGCTCAAAGCCGCCCGCAACGAGCCCAAGGGCCCGCAGCGCCCGCACCCGCCGATCCTGATCGGCGGCAAGGGCGAGAAGCGCACGCTGCGCATCGCCGCCCGCTACGCCCAGCGCTGGGACTTCGGCGGCGGCACACCGGCGGAGTTCGCCCACAAGCGCGATGTGCTGGCCGCGCACTGCGCAGACATTGGACGCGACCCGAAAGAGATCACCCTGTGCTCCCATCTTCTTCTTGATGGCGACCGCAACTACGGGCAGGTCACCGAGGACGCGGCTGCCCTGGCGGCCGAGGGGCTGGAACTTGCGGTCGTATACCTCATGCCGCCGCATGACCCGGCCGTGCTGGAGCCGCTCGCCGAGGCGATCCGAGCGTCAGGATTGCTCAATTAAGCCCTGGCGCTGAGGTGCGTTACGAAGGAGTAGAGATGGCTGAACTCAAACTGGGGTACAAGGCGTCGGCGGAACAATTCGGGCCGCGTGAGCTCGTCGAGCTGGCGGTCGCTGCCGAAGCGCACGGCATGGACAGTGCAACCGTCAGTGACCATTTCCAGCCGTGGCGGCACGAGGGCGGGCACGCCCCCTTCTCGCTGTCCTGGATGACTGCCGTTGGCGAGCGCACCGAGCGGATCGTGTTGGGCACTTCGGTGCTCACCCCGACGTTCCGGTACAACCCCGCCGTCATCGCGCAGGCCTTTGCCACCATGGGGTGTCTGTACCCGAGCCGTGTCTTCCTCGGTGTGGGCACCGGTGAGGCGCTCAACGAGATCGCCACCGGATATGAGGGTGAGTGGCCGCAGTTCAAGGAGCGGTTCGCGCGGCTGCGTGAGTCGGTGCGGTTGATGCGCGAGCTGTGGCGTGGTGACCGCGTCGATTTCGACGGCGATTACTACCGGCTCAAAGGCGCGTCGATTTACGACGTGCCCGAGGGCGGGGTGCCGATCTACGTTGCTGCCGGCGGGCCCGCGGTGGCCAAGTACGCCGGACGCTCGGGTGACGGCTTTATCTGCACTTCCGGCAAGGGGGAGGAGCTCTACAAAGACAAGCTGATGCCGGCCGTCAAAGAGGGCGCCGCGGCCGCCGGCCGCAACGTCGACGACATCGACAAGATGATCGAAATCAAGATCTCCTACGACACCGACCCGGAGCTGGCGCTGGAGAACACCCGGTTCTGGGCGCCGCTGTCGTTGACCGCCGAGCAGAAGAACAGCATCGACGATCCGATCGAGATGGAGAAGGCCGCCGATGCGCTGCCGATCGAGCAGGTCGCCAAACGCTGGATCGTCGCTTCGGACCCCGACGAGGCTGTCGAAAAGGTCGGTCAATACGTCACGTGGGGCCTCAACCACCTAGTCTTCCATGCGCCGGGTCACGACCAGCGCAGATTCCTGGAGCTTTTCCTAAAGGATCTCGCACCGCGGCTGCGGCGGCTGGCCTGATCACGTGTCGGCGCCGTCCATCGCCGCACCGAAGGGCAACACCGGCAAGTCGACGATCGCGTTGGGGATCCTGCACCGGAAAAGGTCGGGCGCAACAAGTTTGGGGTCAGTGGCGTCACCCATGGTGGGGACGAACGCTGATAGCTCGTCACGATGCACCGTGTCATCGGCTGGTGTGAGCCGGGTCTCCGGCGGCTCCGCCGTTACGCCACCAGGGCCAGTGGAACGTGCCCCCTGAAGGTTATCTTTCAGCAGCCAGCGATGTTGCTGAGCAGCACGCAGGCGCGGGCGATCGCGTTCTGATCCTCGGGGCTGAGTGCGCCGAGTTGGGCGTCCAGCCAGGCGTTGCGTGGATGCGGGCGGCGAGGGCGCTCCCCGCACCGCTGGTGGCGGCGGCGGGCTTGGATCCCCCTTTGTCGCTCCCGAAACCGAACTGGATCATGCTGGCCGCGGTTTTGTTCGTCGCCCCGACCCTGTGGGAACAGCGCGCCAAGTACCCTTCGTCGACGTCCGGCTGCTCGTTGGCAACGGGGCGCTGCCCCGGACGTACTTGCCATACGCCGTCGTCGCCCTGTGCGTGTACATCGTCCTGTACGGCATCACCCAATGGTTGGAGGCAGGACGCGGGATGTCCGCCCTCGGCGCAGGACTGCCGCTGCCGACGAGCGTCATCTCCGGCGTTGTCGTCGCACCGATCTCGCGGCACAACCTCGTTCACGGCCCCGTCATCGTCGGCGCCGGCTCCATCGCCTCCTCCACCATCACCGGCATCGTCTTCCACAACAGCATCAACGACAACGGCGTCCACCTCAACGCCCTGATCATGATCGGCGTCAGCCTCGTCACCGTCGCTCATTTCGTCCTCGACCGAAAACTCCGCAGCCCAGGCCGACCCACCAGCCAAATCAAAAAGAAAGGATCGGATGTGCTTGGTGTGTTGGACGATGCCGTGGTGGTCGACTGGGAGCCTTTGGAGGGCAGCTTCGGTCTTCTGGATCCCGATGATGAGCATGTGCTTCGGTTTCACCTGACGTAGCGCTGCGCGCCGTGACCGCGATGGCGGCCCGATACCGGGCGCCGGAACGATCCGTCGATGAGGTGTTGGACGAGTTGGCGACTCGCTACGGGATGGATGAGGCCGTCGGATTTGGGACCGCTCACAAACGGCCGCCACCGCCTTGTCCGTTGGACCATCCTTGCTTGGCGTCGTATACCAAACACCCTACAAATCAGTTACTTTCATCCAGTTCCGCTACGAGTTCACGACGTCGAACTGACTGCTCGGCCAAAGCCTTTTCGGCTACGCGAGGCTGTGGCATAGGCAATAAGTACAACACTGTTGCAAATGACCAGCTATGTGCTTAGCATCACTTAGCTGCACAGGGGAGAGGACTGTGATGACGGTTGGTGCCACCAGCGAGATCTACTACGACCCTTGGGACGTTGAGCTCAACGCCGACCCCTACCCGATGTTCATGCGGTTTCGCGAGGAAGCGCCGCTCTACTACAACGAGGCGCACGAATTCTACGCGGTGAGCCGTTACGACGACGTCAACCGGGCGCTGGTCGACCACCGGACATTCAGCTCCGCCAAGGGCATCGTCCTGGAGATCTTGAAGTCGGGCATGGAGATTCCCCCGGGGATCATCATCTTCGAGGATCCTCCCATTCACGACATCCACCGCAATCTGCTGTCCCGGGCATTCATCCCGCGCAAGATCAACGGGCTCGAATCCGAGATTCGCGAGCTGACGACTCGCTGCCTCGACCAGCGAGTCATCGACGGCAACTTCGACTTCGTCAAAGACCTCGGCGCGATCATGCCGGTGCGGGTGGTGGGAATGCTGTTCGGCATTCCCGAGGACTTCCAGCAACGCGTCATCGAAGACGGCGATCGTCATGTCCGGACCGAACCCGGCAAGCAGATGACCGACAACCCCGACGGCGCGATCACCGACGGCCAGGTCTTCTCCGACTTCATCGATTGGCGCGCCACCCATCCCGCCGACGACCTGACGACCGAACTACTCAATGCGGAGTTCGAAGACGAGACGGGAACGGTTCGACGGCTGCGTCGAGAAGAACTGCTCATGTTCATGAACGTGGTGGCCGTCGCCGGCGCCGAGACCACCACGCGTTTGATCGGCTGGACCGGAAAACTGTTGTCGGAGCACGCCGATCAACGTCGTGCACTGGCCACGGACCGTTCGCTGCTCTCTGGTGCCATCGAGGAGATTCTGCGGTACGAGCCGCCCGCCCTGCAGGCCGCGCGATACGTCACGCGCGATGTGGAGTTCCACGGTCAGACGGTGCCGGCCGGCAGCGCGATACTGACGTTGATCGGTGCCGCGAACCGGGACGTTCAACGTTTCGGAGCCGACGCGGAATTGTTCGACGTCACCAGGGAACCACGCCAGCACCTGACATTCGGTGTGGGAGCGCACTATTGCCTGGGGAACGCACTGGCGCGTCTCGAAGGGCGCATCGCGCTCGACGAGGTCCTCAACCGCTTCCCGGATTGGGAGGTCGACCTGGACAGCGCGGTCTTCTCGTCGTCTTCGGCGGTCCGGGGATGGGACAGCATGCCGGCGCACGTCTGAGTTCCCATTCTTCTGCAGTGCCGCAACATAACTCATCAGAATCTAGGAGCAGAAAATGAGCATCGAGCAGATCGTCCGTGCAGAAATGGCCGCGTGGGGTCACAACGACGTCGACGAGATCATCAGCCACTTCGCGGACGACGCCACATTCGACATCGGGCCGGCTTGGCCGAAGGTCGCAGGGCGCGAAGCGATCTACGATCTGCTGAAGAACTTCTTCGCCGGCGGAACCTGTATCGAGCTGGAGATCCTGCACTTGGCGATGGACGGTGATGTGGTCCTGATGGAGCGCACCGACCACTGGTCGATCGGCGGCCAGAAGACCAGCTGGCCGGTCATGGGGGCGTACGAAGTGCATGGTGACAAGATCACGGCTTGGCGGGAGTACTACTTTCCCCCGAGCGCCCCAAGCGAATCCGAAGGCTAGACCGGCTGATCGCAGGCATCAGCCCGCTTGATCGTCGGCGCTTCTGACCTCGCCGCCGGTCAGGTCCATGATCGTTTCGATATTGTCGGCGATGTCCTCTGGCGTGAGATTCCGCTTGGAGATGCCGTGGCTGCTGAGCACGACGATGCGCGCCACCCCGCCCATACCCGCCTGCAGGATTTCGCCATTGAGCGGACAGGATTCGTGGGCCAGGTATGCGACCGCCGGCGCGACGAGATCCGGCGTCATGCTGGCGTTGAGCTTGGCCATCATCTCCTTGGGAATCGATTTCTCGACCGCCATCTGCTCGGTATGCGCGGCCGAAAGCCGAGTAAGGGCGCGGGGCGCGATCGCATTCACCCGGATGCCATGCCCGAGCCCCTCGGTGGCGAGGTTGCGGGTTAGCCCGAACACCGCCCCTTTCGCCGCGCCGTAGCTGGACAATTCGGGGTTTCCGCCGAGCATCGCCTCGGACACGGTGTTCACCACCCGCCCGTAGCCGGCCCGCGCCAAATGTGGCCAGGCTGAACGGATCACGAACAAGGTCCCGAGGTAGTGGACGTCGAGCATGCGGTGAAACTGGTCCATCGAAAGGTCGCTGAACAAGCCTGGATCATGAATCCCGGCATTGTTGACGACGATGTCGANNCGCCTCGCCGCCCGCCTCCTTGATCTCGCGCACCGCGTCGTCGGCGGGCTCGGCCGAGGATCCGGTGCCGGTGGGACCACCGCCGTAGTCGGCGACGACGACGCGGGCGCCCCTGGCCGCCAGCAGGAGGGCGTAGCTGCGCCCGATGCCCCTGGCGGCCCCGGTGACGATTGCGACGCGGTCGTCGAACCGCAATTCTCCCATGCCTTCTCCGTTGTTCGATAGCGGTGTGGGCCGTGATTAGTTGACTGTCTTCGCTTTTCGCTCGAAGGCGTCGCGGTCCGCCTGGGGCCGTAGCGGGTTCAGCGCGTTGACCACGCAGAATTCCTTGCCCGCGGGGTCGGCCATGATGACCCACTGCCCCGGATGATCCCGGAAGGACGCGTCGACCATCGTGGCGCCCAGCCCCAGTAGGCGCTCGATTTCGGCGTCGAGGTCGTCGGTGTGGATATCGAGGTGAACTCCGGCCGGCCCGGAGTGGACGTTCTGCACCACGACGCGGAAGTCTTGCGAGGCGCCTTCGAGGATGCGATAGTCCCGGCCACCCCTGGGCTGAACGGCCTGCGCATCCAGGGCCCCCGCCCAGAAGTCTGCCGTCTTCTCGTGTACGTCCGACGGCGCGTCAATTATGAACGTGCTCAGTATGATTCGGTGCATTTTTCCACTTCGTTGGTGTGGGCCAGCTCAAGGCAGGACGAGCGTCAGATGTTCCCAGCCGCGGACAGTGGACGTCGGGCTCAGTCGCGCGTCGCTGAGATCGACATCCCACTCCGGGAAGTGTTTCAGCATCTCCTCCAGCGCGATCCTGCCCTCCAGCCGCGCCAGCGCCGCACCGAGGCAGAAATGCGCACCCAGCCCGAAGGTGATCGGCGAGTTGATCCGGCGATGGATGTCGAAGCGATCGGGGTCGGGATACTGGCGCTCGTCGCGATTGGCGGCGCCCGCCACGAACAGGATCGCGCTGCCAGCCGGAACCGCCCTGCCGTGGAACTCGGTGTCGACCGCGACATACCGGCCGATGTGCGGGGCCGGGGTCTCGTAGCGCAAAATCTCTTCAATTGCGTTGGGGATCAACGAGTGGTCCGCGGCCAGCTCACGACGCTGGTCGGGATGCTCGGCGAGCAGCTTGGCCGTCCAGCCGATCGTGCGCGTGGTCGTCTCGTTGCCCGCACCAGCGACGACTTGCACATAGGTCTGGACTTCCTTGGGCGTCAGCGTCCTGGTGACACCGTTCTCGTCGGTGAATTCGGTATGCAGCAGTTCGGTCATGATGTCGTCGGACGGGTGGTCGATGCGCCAGCTCACGTACTCGGCGAACGCCCCGCCGGTGACGAACTTCTCCTGGCTGAACCTCATCGCCTTGCCTGCACTGACCCGCAGGTTCGCATCACTCTTGTCGCGAATGTCCTCTTGATCCGCCTCTGGAATTCCGAGCAACATGCCGATGACACGCATCGGCATCTGGGCGGCGAACTCGGCGACCAGATCGAACCGCTGAGCATCGACGAGCGGCCCCAGGCACGCCGCCGAGAACGCCCGTATCTTCGGTTCGAGTGCCGCAATCGCCTTGGCGGTGAATAACTTCGACACCAGTTTGCGGTGGATAGGATGAGCGGGCGCGTCCTCGTAGATCAGCATGCCCGGCGGCATCACGATGCCCGATTTGATGAGTTCGAGGATGTTGCCACGACTGGAGAGAAAAGTGATGCGATCGGCCAGCCCTTTGGCCACATCGGCGTGGCGGCTCACTGCGTAGAAGTCGTGCGCCTCGTTGTAGTAGAGCGGCGCCTCGTCGCGCAGACGCGCGTAGGTCGGGTATGGGTCACGGTCGATGTCGACGTCGTACGGGTCGTAGTAGACATCGCTTTGCGCTGCCGGTGCGGTCGTCATCGCGTTGTTCCTCTCGGTACGTTCAGGTGGCATAGCGTATTTGGGCGGTTTCCGCAGTGCGGTCGGGTCGGCTACTCATGCTCCAACGCCGCCGTCGACGGCGATCG
>PLSK01000051.1:0-1815 GCA_003165155.1 Mycobacterium sp.
GTGACAGCGAACTCCGGTGACTCCCAATCGATATCCGTGTACGGGTTAAAGTTTCGCCGCACTGACCCCTCGGACAGTGTGGCAAGCATGTCGACGTACTCCGCGTCGTCACGCACCTCCATATTGCGGCGCCAACGCCGGACCATTCGTGTCCTGTCCATTCCAAGCCTCCCCGGCGAGGTTTACATCTGGACGTTATATGTCTAAACAGTACCGCAGGTACCGGGAATTATCCAGACTCTTCCGAAGCGCTGTGACCCAGCCCGCAAGTGAGGTTCCGTGTGGCATGGGCCATACCTGGATCGATATCCGTACTGGGGATATACCGACAATCGGCCCGCGGGTCCCGACGCGTCCGAACTGCTTACTACCCTGAAGGCATGGCTGACCCCCTCCAGATCCCCGCTGACATGAAACCCCGCGACGGCCGATTCGGGTCGGGCCCGTCGAAGGTGCGACCCGAGCAATTGCAGGCGCTGTCCACGACCGCGGCCGCGCTGTTCGGCACCTCGCACCGGCAAGCGCCCGTCAAGAATCTGGTGGGCCGGGTTCGTAAGGGACTGGCCGAGCTGTTCTCAGTGCCGGACGGCTATGAGGTCATCTTGGGCAATGGCGGCGCGACGGCCTTCTGGGACGCCGCGGCGTTCGGGTTGATCGACAAGCGCTCGCTGCACCTGTCCTTCGGCGAGTTCAGCGCGAAGTTCGCCTCCTGCGTCGCCAAGAATCCCTTCATCGGCGATCCCATCATCGTCAAGTCCGACGCCGGCAGCGCACCAAAGCCGCAGTCCGATCCGTCGGTCGATGTGATCGCGTGGGCGCACAACGAGACGTCGACAGGCGTCGCGGTGCCCGTCCAGCGCCCATCCGGTGCGGGTGACGCACTGGTCGTCATCGACGCCACGTCTGGCGCCGGTGGCCTGCCGGTCGACATCACCGACACCGATGCTTATTACTTCGCGCCGCAGAAGAACTTCGCCGCCGACGGCGGCCTGTGGCTGGCTATCATGAGCCCTGCCGCACTGGCCCGGGTCGAGTCCATTGCGGCTTCCGGTCGCTGGGTTCCCGACTTTCTGTCCCTGCCGATCGCGGTGGAGAACAGCCTGAAGGACCAGACCTACAACACCCCGGCGATCGCCACCCTGGTGCTGTTGGCCGAACAGCTCGACTGGCTGCTGGGCAATGGCGGGCTGGATTGGGCGGTGAAGCGGACGGCCGACTCGTCGCAGCGGTTGTACTCGTGGGCACAAGAGCGGCCCTACACCACGCCGTTTGTCACCGACCCCGGGCTGCGTTCCCAGGTGGTGGGCACGATCGATTTCGTCGACGAGGTGGACGCCGCGGCGGTCGCCAAGACGCTCCGGGCTAACGGCATCGTCGACACCGAGCCGTACCGCAAACTCGGGCGCAACCAATTGCGGGTCGCGATGTTCCCCGCGGTCGACCCGGATGACGTCAGCGCCCTCACCCAATGCGTCGACTGGGTAGTCGAGAGGCTTTAACCGGCTTTTCATCAGCGCGCAACCACCCCGCGTGTCAGCCTGGTAANNGCGAGGAGAAGCCATGCGGGAACTGAAACTGGTAGGGCTCGATGCCGACGGCAAACACATCATCTGCGAGGGTGACGGCCCTGCTGACCGGTTCAAGCTGCCGACCGACGACCGACTCCGGGCCGCGCTGCGTAGTGACTCGGCAGCGGCGGATCAACCGCAGCTCGATATCCAAGTCGTCAACATGCTGAGCCCCAAAGAAATCCAGGCCAAGATCCGCGCCGGAGCGTCTGTCGAACAGGTGGCAGCAGCATCGGGCTCAGACATC
>PLSK01000051.1:1922-12134 GCA_003165155.1 Mycobacterium sp.
GCCAGCGAGCTCATCGATCCGAACTTCGAACGTCCGCTGCGGCCGCTGGCGAAGGTGGCTCACGTCGAGTTCGACGAGACCGCCAGACCGGCCGACGCCGCGCGGCCCGAACCACCGGCGCATAGCCGTCGGGGCAAGCCGGTCATTCCGGCTTGGGAGGATGTGCTCCTCGGAGTGCGCTCGGCCGGACAGCGCTAACGCTGGCGTTCAACACTCTGCAGGCTAGCCGCGACCGGCTAGTGTCAGCGCGACCAACGTCAGCCACGCGCCCGTCACACCCACGCCTGCGCCCAGCACAAACCAGCGCCACACCGGTTTACGCCGCCATCCCCAAAGGGTTGGCGCCAGTCCCCCGGCCGCCACGATATTGAGTCCGACGGCCAATAGCGGGTGCACCCGGATCAGCCCCAGGCTGAGCACCACGACAGCTATGGCGGTAACCGCGGCGACGAACCCAGCTACCGTTAAACCCGTTGCCCAGGGCACGGTCTCGCGCCGCTTATCACTCGCGGGCCGATCACTCACGGGCCGGTCACTCACGAGCCGAGCCGGACTCTCTCGTAGAACGCCAGGGCGGCCGCGGTCGCGACGTTGAGCGAGTCGGTGCCCCGCGACATCGGGATGCGCACCCGCGCATCGCTTAACCTCAGTGTCGCCGGCGTCAGTCCCGGTCCCTCGGCACCCACCAGCACCGCGACACGTTCGCCACACACCGCTTCCATCGCCTGCGACAGCGCGCACGCCTCGGGGTGTGGAGTCATCGCCAGCAACCGAAAACCCACTTCCTTCAACATCGCCAGGTCAGCGGGCCACTGCGTCGCCCACGCATAGGGCACCAACAACGCGTGCCCCATAGAAACCCGAACGGCACGACGATAGAGCGGGTCAGCACAGCCACTGCCGAACACCACCGCGTCCACACCGAGCCCCGCCGCGTTGCGAAAGATCGAGCCCAGGTTCTCGTGGTCGTTGACGCCTTCGAGCACGGCGACAGTGCGGGCGTGGTCGACCACCTGGGCAACGCTGAGCTCCGGGGCCCTTCGCGCGGCCGCGAGCACCCCACGGTTGAGGTGGAAGCCGATCACCCGCGCCATGACATCCGCGGACGCCCGGTAATACGGCGCCGCCATTCCGTTGCCATCGGCTAAGTCGTCGTTGAGCTCGACCAGCCTGCGGTCGGTGCCAAGCAGTGCGTGCGGGGTGAATCGCGACGCCAGCATCCGCTGCACCACCAGCACGCCCTCGGCGATCACAAGCCCTTTGCCGGTTGGCAGATCGGGACGGCGATCCACGCTGTTCAGGTCGCGGAAATCGTCGAGCCGCGGGTCGTCCGCGTCGGTGACGTCCTGAACATCCAGGCCCTCAAGGGCTTTCATCGACCATCACGGGCTTTCATCGACCAAAGCCAAGATCAGATCGGCCGCATTGCGCAGGACATCACGTTTGTCGCTGTCCAGCGTCGCGAGCCGCGTGGCCAGCCATTCCTGCCGAGCGCGACGAGCCGCTTTGACCAACTCGGCCCCGGATTCCGAGACCGAGACCAGGACCTGCCGGCCGTCGACAGGGTGCGGTGAACGGTCAACGAGACCCATCTCGGCAAGGGAGGCGATGACGCGGGTCATTGACGGCGGGCGGACCCGTTCGCGAATCGCCAATGCCCCGGGAGTCATCGCACCCTGGTTCGCCAAGGTCGCCAGCGCCGACAGCTGCGACAGCGTCACCGGCGACGACGGGTTACGGAAACGCAGTTGGCGGGCCAGCCGCATCACGGCCAGCGACAAGTCGCTGGCCAGCCGCGCGTCGCTGTCAGGCATGGCGCGAGGTTACAACGGAACCTGAGAGGAAGGGAAAAGAAACGGCGAACGTCGCCAACCCACCTCTCGCCAAGGCCGTGCCGCGGCCCGCATCGTCGCCGGGCTGTACCTGATTGCCCGGCTTCTCCTCAGGCCGCGCCGCGGCCTGCATCGTCGCCGGGTTAAATTAATCGCGATGCCACAAGAACCCGACCAGAACCGCGAAGCGCCGCAGCTGCCGCGGGTGCTGCTCGGGCTCTGGCCCTTCATCATCATCGGCGCTCTGGGCTGGGTAATCGCCGTGGCGGCCGCGTTCCTCGTACCGTCCCTCCAGAGCTGGCGCCCGATCGCGCTGGCCGGGATCGGAGTCTCGTTCCTCGGCACAAGCATCTTCGTGTGGCAGCTCGCCGCCGCCCGCCGCGGCGCACGTGGCGCACAAACCGGACTCGAAACCTTTCTCGACTCCAAATAGATCGCGACGAAACCCGGGAGGACCGATGGTGGCCCCGCTGCTACAGGCGCAAGTCGACATCAATGCACCGGCCGCGAAAGTCTGGGCGTTGATCTCCGATTTTCGGCGGATGCCCGACTGGAGCCCCCAATGTCGCTGGATGAAGGCCTTCGGCCCGCTGCGCGCGGGCACGCGCACTGTCAACCTCAACCGTCGCAATCGCGTCTTATGGACCACCACGTGCACGGTCCTCGAAGTGATCCCGGAGAAGAAGCTGGCATTCCGGGTCAACACCAATCACACCATTTGGAGCTACGAGCTCGAGCCGAACGGCGAGAGGACCCGGGTGATTGAGAGCCGCCACGCCGAAAACGGCGTCACCGCGGTCTCGAACCTGACGGTCAACGCGTTCTTCGGCGGGACCGCGAACTTCGAAAGCGAATTGATCGACGGCATGAAAGCCTCACTGACCAGGATTAAAGCCGCCGCCGAGAAGGACTAATCCGGCGATTCTGCCGGGGCTTCCGTGGAGGCTTCCGCCGGGGCTTCTGCCGTGGCCTCCGCCGGGGCTTCCACCGGAACCTCTGCTATGGCCTCCGCCGGCTGCACTGTGGGTTTCTCGGTGACCTCGAGGACGCCGTCGTCGTAGGGTTCGTATAGCGCCGACCCGGTGCCCGCCGGGGCCGGAGTATCGGAGTGGGCGCCACAGCCGTACTGCTTGTCGACAACATGCCCGTCTGCGGAAAGTTCGTTGCCGCACACCCCGAACATTGTCCCGAGCGATCCCGCCAGCGGCAGGAAGAAACCGCAGTCGCGACACACTCGCTTGGTGGACCGCGACATCGGCGCGTCGGGACCGTAATCCCCTTCGTGCCATCGTTCGGCGGCCTCGGCGCGGCCCAAGCCGCTCATCACCCAGCGGCGGCCCAGCCCGATTTCGGCTGCGGTCTCGTCGACCTGGGGGTCACCACTGGCGATATAACCGGGGACCAGCCTCGGGTCGTCCGTGAGCGGCGCCAGCAGGTCTCCCGGGCCCAAATCCCCCGGCTGAACCCGCTGCTCCCATGGCACCCATTCCGGCGCCAGCAGCGCCGTCGGCCCGGGAATCAACACCACTTCGCTGATTGTGGCGCGCTCGGCACCGGGGTAGGCCGCGACGACGACGGCCCACTGCCACCCCTGATAACCGGGCAGATGAGCCAAGAACCGGTGCGTCCCGGCGCTCGGATCCTCGTAGCTGACGCCGAGGTATTCCCCGACCGTCTCTGGGCCGCTGAACTCGACGACTGCCGCCCTGGCCTGGTCCGCCGCACCCGTGAGCACCGGCGCCAATCCGTCGGGCCAGTCGCCCACGGTCGCCACGACGGATTCCTCAATGGGTCCGGTCACGCTATCCGTTGCGAGTGAGTGATCTTTATTGGTCACGCGACTCGCACCCCATCTCGGGGTTGTTCNNCTCCCACCGCGCGAGGTTGATCGCGGCGTTGTCGCCACGCTGATGGGCTCCCCGCGCACCACCGATGCACTCAGCCCACGCCGCCAAATTCATACCTCTGTTCTTACAGCACACCACCGACAACTACCGACCACTCAACGCGCAACAGGTGGAACCCCTCTCTGCGTTGCGCCACTAATACTGCCGGATGACAAGGTTGGCAAGCCACACCCGGTCACTTGCCCACGCGAGAACTCCACATAGGACAGAATTGATTCGTGTCTGGACGGCGGCGTGATGATCCTGGCCGGGTGACCTCCAACCCAGGCCGCCGGTCCCGCAACGGATCGGTCAACCAGCATCCCGGCATGGCCAACTACCCAGCCGATGACGCCGAGTATCGACGCTCGCGCCGTCCACCGCCCACACCCAGCGCCAACCGATATCTGCCGCCGCTAGGCCGGCAGCAGCGAGAACCGGACCGGAGCAATCCGCCTCCACGTGGTCCGGCCGCCGGCGAACGAATCACCGTTACCCGCGCCGCTGCGCAGCGCAGCCGCGAAATGGGTTCGCGGATGTACTCGATGGTTCATCGGGCCGCCACCGCCGACGGCGCTGACAAGTCTGGTCTAACCGCGCTGACCTGGCCGGTCGTGGCGAACTTCGCGGTCGACTCCGCGATGGCCGTTGCCCTGGCCAACACGCTGTTCTTCGCCGCGGCCAGCGGGGAAAGTAAGTCCAAAGTCGCGCTGTATCTGTTGATCACCATCGCGCCGTTCGCGGTAATCGCCCCACTCATCGGACCGGCCCTCGATCGGCTGCAGCACGGCCGCCGCGTCGCGCTGGCGATGTCGTTCGCACTGCGCACCGCACTGGCAGTGGTGCTGATCATGAACTACGACGGAGCCACCGGCAGCTTCCCGTCGTGGGTTCTTTACCCGTGCGCGCTGGCCATGATGGTGTTCTCGAAGTCGTTCAGTGTGCTGCGCAGCGCGGTGACACCGAGGGTGATGCCGCCGAGTATCGACCTGGTACGGGTCAACTCCCGGCTGACCATGTTCGGTCTGCTCGGCGGCACTATCGCCGGCGGTGCCATCGCGGGCGGCGTCGAGTTCGCCTTTACTCACATGTTCAAGCTGCCCGGGGCGTTGTTCGTAGTGGTAGCCGCCACGATTGCCGGCGCCTCGCTATCGATGCGGATTCCCCGCTGGGTCGAGGTAACCGCGGGCGAGGTGCCGGCCACCTTGAGCTACCACCGGGATAGCGGCCCCGTGTCGCGAAGCTGGCCCGAGGAAGTCAAGAAGGTCGGCGGAACACTTCGACAACCCCTGGGCCGCAACATCATCACCGCGCTGTGGGGTAACTGCACGATCAAGGTGATGGTCGGCTTCCTGTTCCTGTATCCGGCGTTTGTAGCCAAGGCGCAATACGCCAACGGCTGGAGACAACTGGCACTGCTGGGGATGATCGGCGCGGCAGCCGGAGTCGGCAACTTCGCCGGGAACTTCACCAGCGCGCGGTTGCAGTTGGGCAGGCCGGCCCTGCTGGTGGTGCGTTGCACGGTGGCGGTGTGCTCGGTCGCCCTGATTGCCGCCGTCGCCGGCACCCTGGCGGCGGCGGTCATTGCCACCTTAGTCACATCGGGCTCGAGCGCCATTGCCAAGGCCTCGCTGGATGCCTCGCTACAAGACGATCTGCCCGAGGAATCGCGAGCCTCGGGGTTCGGGCGTTCGGAATCGACGCTGCAGCTGGCCTGGGTGCTGGGCGGTGCACTTGGCGTGATGGTCTACACCGAATTGTGGGTCGGCTTCACCGCGGTCAGCTCGATGTTGATCCTGGGTCTGGCGCAGACCATCGTCAGCTTCCGCGGCGACTCCTTGATCCCGGGCCTCGGAGGTAACCGGCCGGTGATGGTCGAGCAGGAAGGCATGCGGCGTGGCGCCGGCAATGCGGCGGCGGTCCCCGAGTGAAGCCTGCAGGCAACCGCCGCATGGCCGTGCTCCTGGCGGCCGTGCTGATCCCGCTGTCCGTGGGCGCCGGGGTCGGCACGTGGCTGCTAGTACGACCAACCAGTCCACAGCGACCGGAGATCAGCGTTTATTCACACGGGCACCTGACCCGCGTTGGGCCATACCTGTACTGCAATGTGCTCAACCTCAACGACTGCCAGCAACCGCATGCACAGGGCGAGTTGCCGGTCAACGAGCGCTATCCGGTTCAGCTCTCGGTGCCCGAAGCCATTTCCCGCGCTCCCTGGCGATTACTACAGGTGTACGAGGATCCCACCAACACCGCCAGCACCATGTTTCGGCCGGGGACCCGGCTCGCGGTCACCATCCCACCGGTCGACCCGCAGCGCGGACGGCTGACCGGGATAGTCGTGCAGTTGCTGACGTTGGTGGTCGACCCCTCCGGCGAACTGCGCGATGCCCCGCACGCGGAATGGTCAGTGCGACTGACCTTTTGATTGGTCGTCTGGCTAGCGCCCTCGGGCGACGATCACGGGGGTGCGTACCGCGTGCACCACCGCCGTGCTGACGGATCCGAGTAGCATTCCGTCGAATCCGCCGCGCCCGTGGCTGCCCACGACCACGAGTTGCGCGGATTCCGCGAGCTCAACGAGGTGTTGCGCGGGGTGGTTCACGACGACCTCGCGATGGACGACGACGTCGGGGTAACGTTCCCGCCAGCCCGCCAAACGCTCCGCCAATGTTTCCTCGGCCTCCGACTGCAGCTTCGTCCAGGAAGTCCTGGTCGTTCCGGTCCACTCCCGGCTCGAGAGGTCGGGAACCTCGACGTCGGTCCAGGCGTATAGAGCCACGAGTTCGGCGCCCCGCCAGGAAGCCTCGTCGAAAGCGATGGCGGTTGCCAGTTCCGATGCCGGCGAGCCATCAACGCCGACAAGCACGCATCCCTCAACTGGTGGCGAGACTTCATTGCGGATCACCGCCACCGGGCAGTGGGCGCGATGGACCAGTCCAGTGCTGACAGAACCCAGAAGCACGCGCTCCAAAGCTCCATGGCCGCGACTACCCACCACGACCATGTCGGCTTTTGTCGACAACTCGACGAGCGCGTAGACGGGCCTCCCGGAGAATACCTCGTTGTTGATTCGCGGCCGGCTCCGGTCGTCGGTCATGTCCTCGACGAGCTTGACTGCGTCGGCGAGCGCCTGCTGCGCCGTTGCCCCGAGCGTTGCGAGCAATTCAGCCGGAACGGAATCTCCCGTCCACTTGAGCACCAGCGAGTCGCCGGGTATCGGAGTTGCAGCGTGCACGAGAGTCAGCGCCACGTTGCGCATCGTCACCTCACGGACGGCCCATTGCAGGGCGGCGCCCGAATCTGGCGATCCATCGATACCAACGACGATTCCGGGATTCGCTATCTCACTGTGCATTTCGCTGCCTCATTGCTCAATATTCTGCGTCCGCAAGGTGGACTCTAGAACTTCGGCGGCGTGTGGTCAGGAGCAATTGGTCCCACACTTTCGGGACCAAACGGCCTTCCACTTCGGCTCGCTAGCGGAACCCGCCGAAATGCACAGCTCACCCACCGCCGAAGGCGACTCAGCCAACTAGGACGCGCGCTCACTCTCGACGGGCGGCCCGGGCGGCATCCCGTTCCCGAAGGGACTGCCCCCCAACGCCTCCCGGCCATGCGGTGTCACCCAGCCGCTCAGGTCAGGGCCTTTGGGCACGATGCGGGTGGGATTGATATCGGCGTGCACAATGTAGTAGTGCTGCTTGATCTGGACGAAGTCGGTCGTGTCGCCGAAACCGGGCGTCTGGAAAAGATCTCGGGCGTAAGCCCACAACACTGGCATCTCGGACAGTTTGGATCGATTGCACTTGAAATGTCCATGGTAAACCGGGTCGAAGCGGGCCAGCGTGGTGAACAGCCGCACATCAGCCTCGGTGATGGTGTCGCCCACCAGGTATCGCTGGCTCGACAGTCGATCGCTCACCCAATCCAGCGCGGTGAACAGGCGATCGTATGCCGCTTCGTAAGCCTCCTGTGAGCCGGCGAAGCCGCACCGGTAGACGCCGTTGTTGATCTCGGTGTAAACCCTCTTGCTCACCTCGTCGATCTCAGCCCTCAGTGCCTCCGGGTACAGCTCAGGTGCGCCGTCGCGGTGGTAGGCGGTCCATTCGGTGGAGAAGTCCAGAG
Source organism: Mycobacterium sp. (assembly GCA_003165155.1). Classification (GTDB taxonomy): domain Bacteria; phylum Actinomycetota; class Actinomycetes; order Mycobacteriales; family Mycobacteriaceae; genus Mycobacterium. The sequence goes on from PLSK01000051.1 coordinate 9,769, forward strand.
TCATCTGCGCGAAATCGTTGGTGACCACCGCGCCGGTGGGGACGTCGACGATCGCCGGGACGGTGATGCCTTTGGGGTAGTCGGGGAAGCGTTTGAAGTACGCGTCTTGTAGCCGCGGGATCTTCAGAACCGGGTCGACACCCCCCGGATCGAGGTCGAACGTCCAGCTGCGCTGGTCATGGGTTGGACCGCAAAATCCAATGGAGAGAGCATCTTCCAGGCCCAACAGCCGCCGGACGATGATCGCGCGATTGGCCCACGGGCAAGCGCGGGCAACGACGAGCCGATACCGGCCGGGCTCTACCGGATAACCATCGCGCCCGTCCGCGGTGATGCGGGTGGTGATGTAGTTGGTGTCCCGGCTGAATTCGCCCTTGCCGACGTATGCGCCCATGGCGACAATCCTGCGCCGCAATCCGAGTTCAGAGAAGGGACTAGGCGTCGAACTCCCGGGCCACTGCCTTAACTACCTCGGATATCCGGCCCGCCGTCTTGCGGTCCGGGTAGCGGCCCTTGCGTAACTCGGGCTGCACAGTGGTCTCGAGCAACGTGATCATGTCCTCGACCATGCCGTGCAGCTCGTCGGGGCTGTGCTTGTGCTCGGCGGGCGCTTCGCGGCGGGTCCGGGAAAGGGTCTTGGCAAGGGTGGGTGGCGGATCGATCAGCTTGACGCTCAGCGCCTGCGGCCCGCGCTTGCCCGAAGCAAGGCCGAATTCCACGCGCTGACCTGCTTTGAGCCCCTCAACCCCCTCGGGCAACGCCGACGAACGGACGTATACGTCCTCGCCTTCCTCCTGCGACAGGAAGCCGAACCCCTTTTCGGAGTCGTACCACTTCACCTTGCCGGTCGGCACTACTCTCACCTGCTTGTCTGATGGATCTCTACGATGGGCAACACAAGAAGCGTCCCGCCTGCGCAGGACGCCCCAGTGGATTGTGATCCTACTCGGTGGGTTGGCCGCCCAGAACCCCCCGATCACCGGCTTCCTCGGTAGGCTGGCAGCCACCCATGGAGGAGATATGCGCCTCATCCTGAACATCATCTGGCTGGTATTCGGCGGCCTCTGGCTGGCCCTCGGATATCTCGTCGCGGCGCTAATCTGCTTCCTGCTCATCGTCACCATCCCCTTTGGCTTCGCGTCACTGCGCATCGCCTCATACGCGTTATGGCCGTTCGGCCGCACGATCGTCGAGAAACCCAACGCTGGCAGTGGTGCCCTTATCGGCAATGTCATCTGGGTGTTGTTGTTCGGGATTTGGCTCGCGATCGGGCACTTGGTAAGTGCGGCAGCGATGGCGATCACCATCGTCGGCATTCCGCTGGCGTTGGCTAATCTCAAACTCATCCCGGTATCACTCCTGCCGCTGGGCAAAGAGATCGTCCCGGTCAGCTCGCCGACGCTGGGTCGGGTGCCCGCATGACTATGACCGCACTCGGTGTGCCGAAAGTGCCCGGCCCTCCCGGGGCAGCCAAGAGAGCCGCAGACGCACCGACCCGCGGCCCGTTGCTGGATACCTACCGAAGGGTCGCCACCGATCTTCGGGTATCGCTGACCGACCGCTGCAATCTGCGGTGCCGTTATTGCATGCCCGCGGCGGGCTTGGACTGGCTGCCCGGCGAAAAACTGCTGCGGCCGGACGAGCTGGCCCGGCTGATGCACATCGCCGTCACTCGCCTCGGCGTCACCAGCGTGCGATTCACCGGAGGTGAGCCACTTTTGGCCCGTCACCTTGAAGAGGTCATCGCCGGGGCGGCCGGTCTGCGGCCCCGCCCGGAGATCTCGCTGACCACCAATGGAGTGGGTCTGGCCCCCCGCGCTGGTGCGCTCGCTGAAGCGGGCCTGGACCGAGTCAACGTGTCGCTGGACAGCGTGGACCGGGACCGATTTGCGGCCATTACCCGTCGGGACCGGCTCGACGACGTGCTGGCCGGCTTGGCCGCCGCCAAGGCCGCCGGCCTGGCGCCGATCAAGGTCAATGCCGTACTCGACCCGGTGACCGGTCGCGAGGACGTGGTTGAACTGCTGGCGTTCTGCCTCGAGCATGGCTACCAATTGCGGGTCATCGAGCAGATGCCGCTGGACGCCGGGCACGAGTGGCGCCGTGACGACGCGCTGCGGGCCGACGACGTGCTCGCTGCGCTGCGGCCACACTTCCGGCTGCGTCCAGATCCGGCGCCGCGTGGTTCGGCCCCAGCCGAGCTGTGGCTGGTCGACACGGGCCTGGACACGCCGTCCGGAAAGTTCGGTGTCATCGCGTCGGTGTCGCGCGCGTTCTGTTCGACCTGCGATCGCACTCGGCTGACGGCCGACGGCCAAATCCGCAGTTGCCTTTTCTCCAGCGAAGAGACCGACCTTCGCGGTCTG
>PLSK01000051.1:12184-20902 GCA_003165155.1 Mycobacterium sp.
GGCACCACCGTGGCCGAGCTGGTCGAGAGCCTCGCAGCTCGCGGTGCTCGCCTCTCCGAAGTGCTGGGCCGGTGCTCGTATCTCTACGACGGAATCGCCGTCCGGGACGTCACCACGGCGTTGCGCGCGGGCGCGACGATCGACGTCCTACCCCCGTTCGCCGGCGGTTGAAACTGTGAGTTATGTCACGTAACGGAAAGATAACGGCCGGGACACGCTCCGGTGTCGGGTGTCATTGACCTGCGCAGATCCGTTGTCTTCCTGGCGTTTTGCGAAGCGACAGCGGGCGAAACGCCCGGATTCGCAAGACGTGACGGGTGCTACAGAAACCGCTACCGTTCCGGGAGGTTCGTCAATCTGACCGGTGGCGTTCCTCCCCTCTCTACCGCGCTGAGCTCCATCCAGTAGGCAGGGGACACCGAAAGTGGATGGAGACGGGGGACCCACCGGTCCACCGTGATCGGCCCGGAGTCGCTTTCGACTCCTTGGGGTGAAGTCGGCGTCGCGTTCTGCGGAACACGACGCTGGCCGGGTAGCCTCTCCCACCCGAACCCGACAGCTGACCTCGTAAGCGCGTAATGCGAGAGGAAACCTTCCAACGTATGAGTGGACGTCACCGTAAACCCACCACATCAAGCGTCAGCGTCGCCAAAATCGCCTTCACCGCGGCGGTGCTTGGCAGCGGCAGCATCGCTCTGGCCGGCCAAGCGGCCGCCGCGACCGACCACGAATGGGATCAAGTAGCCAGCTGCGAGTCGGGCGGCAACTGGGCGATCAACACCGGCAACGGTTACCAGGGTGGCCTGCAATTCAACCAAGGCACCTGGGCCGCGCACGGCGGCGGCCAGTACGCCCCGTCGGCCCAGCTGGCCACCCGGGAGCAGCAGATCGCGATCGCTGAGCAAGTGCTGGCGACCCAGGGTCGTGGCGCCTGGCCCGTGTGTGGTCATGGGCTGTCCGGCCCGTCCCCGCGCGAGGTTCTTCCCGCGCCGGCCGCTTTGGACGCGCCGCTTGATGCGCCTGGGATCAATGGCGCCCCCGCACCGCTGGCTCCACCGCCGNNCCGCCGGACGCGCCGCCGCCACCTCCTCCTCCCCCGCCGGCAGACCCGCCTGCGCCCGTTCAGCTGGCGGCCAACGACCAGCCCGCGCCGCCGGCAGACGCCTTGCCGCCGGCCCCCGCTCCCGACGCCGTGCCGCCCGTTGAACCACAGCGGGCCTCTGAGGTTGGCTACACACAGAAACTGTGGGACGCGATTCAGTCGCAGGATGTGCACGGAAACGACGCACTAGACGCACTCGCGCAGCCGTCCGCGATCGGCTGACCTAGAACGAGTCAGGCCGAACCCACCCATTCTTCGGTTCCATCATCGAAGAACTGGTGTTTCCACACCGGTAGCCGCTCCTTGATGGTGTCGACCAGCCGGGCGCAGGTGGCAAATGCCGCCTGTCGATGGTCGGCAGCCACCGCGGCCACCAGGGCCGCCTCACCGATTTGCAGCACGCCGATCCGGTGACTGGCGGCAACGGCACGTACCCCGGTGGACTGCTCAGCCACCTCGGTGATGGCATCGGCAAAGACCTGTTCGGCTGACGGGTGCGCCGAATACTCCAATCGCGACACCCCGCGTCCATCGTCGTGGTCGCGAATCATGCCGACGAACCCGACGATGGCTCCGGCCGCTTGATGGCTCACCAGCTCTTCATGCTCGGCCAGTGAGATCGGCTGGTCCGTCACGATGGCGCGGAGCACCAGTGTCATCGCTGGTGATCTTCGCCGGCCAGTTGTCCAAGCGCATGGTCCAGCACGTCGGCGAGTACCACTAAACCGTCGCGGACCCCGCCGGGCGATCCCGGCAGGTTGATAACGAGAGTCCGGCCTGCTACCCCGCACACGCCGCGCGACAGCACCGCCGTGGGCACCTTCGGCAGTCCGGAGCGACGGATCGCGTCGGCCAACCCCGGAATCAAGTAATCCAGCACCGCAACGGTTTGCTCCGGAGTGGCATCGGTGGGTGAGATGCCGGTTCCTCCGGAGGTGATGATGACATCGGCGTCGTCGTCCAGCGCGTCGTCCAGCGCTTCACCGACTGCTCCGCCGTCGGCGACCACCACCGCCTGCACAGCCGAAAATCCCTGCTGTTCAAGCCATTCAGTGATGATCGGTCCGCACTGATCGGTATATTCACCGGCCGACGCTCGACTGGAGGCGATGATGACCCGGGCGGAACGAGCGCCCATCACCGCGCCCACGTTCCGCTTTTGCCACCCTGCTTGCTCAGCACTCGTATGTCATCGATGCGCGCAGCGGGGTCAACGGCTTTGATCATGTCGTACAGGGTGAGTCCGGCCACGCTGACAGCGGTGAGCGCCTCCATCTCCACGCCGGTGCGATCGGTGCTGCGCACCGTCGCGGTGATCTCGATATCCGATTCGCCGACGGTGAAATCGACGTCGACTCCGGTAAGCGCAAGCTGGTGACACAACGGGATCAGGTCGCCAGTGCGTTTTGCCGCCAGAATGCCCGCCACCCGCGCTGTAGCCAGCGCGTCACCCTTGGGCAGCCCGCCGGCCGAGATCAACGCCACCACTTGCGCAGACGTACGCAGCGCACCCGCGGCAACGGCAGTGCGCTTGGTGGCCGCCTTCTCGGTGACATCGACCATGTGCGCCGCACCCCGCTCGTCCAGGTGCGACAACGCGCCCGCGCGCGGTTCCGCCGACTCCCAGGTCGCACCGGGCCCGGATGCCCAGGACGCCCCAGTCATCGTGCCGACCTAACGGTTGGCGACGGTAACCGGGTGGACGTACGGCAGGTCGTTGGCGGGTAGCGGGAACACCAGTTCACCGAATGGGGACAACGCACCCGCCCGATCGCACGCGAGTTCGCTCACCGCATGGTGGTCCGGGTCCACCGTCGGCCAGCCGTTGTCGACGTATCTGGGTTTGCGTGCCTTGCCCTCAGCAATGTCAGCCACGCACTCCATTCTGACAGGTCGCGCCCGCGCCCGGAGCACAAGGCTCCGAACCGTACCCAAGGTGTCCGCCGGCTGCTTTACGCTGGTCAGCAATGACCGACAACACCGCGGATATCCCGCTGGGGTCCTGGCTTGCCGACTTGCCAGACGGACGACTGATCCGGCTGCTGGAGTTGCGCCCGGACCTGGCCCAGCCAGCGCCCGGCAGTATCGCCGCGCTGGCGGCGCGCGCTCAGGCGCGTCAGTCGGTCAAGGCTGCCACCGACGAGCTCGACTACCTGCGGCTTGCCGTGCTTGACGCGCTGCTGGTGCTGCAGGCCGACACACACCCGGTGCCGGCCGCCAAGCTCCTGGCGCTGATCGGTGAGCGCGCTCCCCAAGCTGACGTGCTCGCCGCGATCGATGACCTCAGACAACGCGCCCTCGCTTGGGGGGAGACAGCGGTGCAGGTCGCGCCCGACGCCGGCACATCGCTGCCGTGGCATCCGGGGCAAGTCACCCTCGAAGACAGCTCACACACCGACGAAGAGATCGTCGACCTCATCGACGGGCTCAACGAGGCGCAGCGAGACGTGCTGGACAAACTGCTCGAAGGCTCCCCGATGGGGCGTACCCGCGACGCCGCGCCCGGCGCCCCAGCGGACCGGCCGGTACCGCAACTGCTGGCGGCGGGCCTGCTGCGACGGGTCGACGCGGAAACGGTGATTTTGCCCCGACATGTCGGGCAGCTACTGCGCGGCGAGCGCCCCGGCCCAATGCAGCTGACTGCGCCCGATCCGGTGGTGTCGACCACCACCGCCGCCGACGCCGACGCAGTAGCGGCCGGAGCCGCCATCGACCTGCTCCGCGAGGTCGACGTTCTGCTCGAAGTCCTTGGCGCCGGGCCCGTTTCCGAGCTGCGCAGCGGGGGCCTCGGAGTCCGTGAAGTCAAGCGGCTGGCCAAAGCGACGGGTATCGCCGAGCCTCGGCTGGGCTTGATCCTCGAGCTCACGGCCGCGGCCGGACTGATCGCGAGCGGCATGCCCGATCCGGAGCCCGTCAGCGGTGACGGGCCTTATTGGGCTCCAACGGTGGCCACTGACCGGTACGCGGCGTTATCCCCCGCCGAGCGTTGGCACTTGCTGGCCAGCACCTGGCTTGACCTACCCGGTCGTCCTGCCTTAATCGGCAGCCGCGGCCCAGACGCTAAACCCTATGGTGCCCTTTCAGATTCACTCTTTTCCACGGCCGCGCCGCTGGATCGCCGGCTCTTGCTCGGGATGCTGTCCGGGCTACCAGCCGGTGCCGGTGTCGACCCAGCAGAAGCGTCTGCGGCACTAATCTGGCTGCGCCCGCGTTGGGCCAGGCGGCTGCAGCCTGGGCCCGTTGGGGATCTGCTGGCCGAGGGCCACTCGGTTGGCCTGGTGGGCCGTGGGGCGATCAGCACACCCGGCCGCATTCTGCTGGACGAAGCCATCGAACCCACCACGGCCCCCGCCGCCGCGGTCGCGGCGATGACGCGTGTGCTGCCCAAGCCGATCGACCATTTCCTGTTGCAGGCCGACCTGACCGTCGTGGTGCCGGGGCCACTGGAGCGCGACCTGGCCGAACAACTGGCCACAGTCGCCACCGTCGAGTCGGCCGGCGCGGCGATGGTCTACCGCATCAGTGAACAATCCATCCGCCACGCGTTCGACGTCGGAAAAACCCGCGACTGGATGCGTGCGCTTTTTACGAAGCACTCCAAAACACCAGTGCCGCAAGGGCTCACATATCTTATCGACGATGTCGCGCGTCGCCACGGCCAGCTGCGGATCGGCATGGCCGCATCGTTCGTACGGTGCGAAGACCCGGCATTGCTGGCCCAAGCGGTGGCGGCGCCGGCCGCCGAACAGCTGCAGTTGCGTGCCCTGGCCCCGACAGTGGCGGTGTCATCTGCGCCGATCGCCGAAGTGCTGGTCGCGTTACGGGCCGCGGGCTTCGCCCCGGCCGCCGAGGATTCCTCGGGCGCCATCGTCGACGTCCGGCCGCACGGAGCCCGTGTTGCAACGCCGCAGCAGCGCCGCCCGTACCGCACCCCGTCGCGCCCGAGCAGTGAGACACTGAATGCTGTCATCTCGGTGCTGCGCAAAGTGACCGTCGCGCCGTTCGGCAGTATGCGCGTCGATCCTGCTGTCGCGATGTCGCTGTTGCAGCGCGCGGCGCGGGATCAAGACACGCTGGTGATCGACTATCTCGACGCCGCCGGTGTGGCCACTCAGCGGGTGGTGTCGCCGATCACCGTGCGGGGCGGCCAGCTGGTGGCCTACGACTCGGCGTCCGGACGGCTGCGTGACTTCGCGATTCATCGCATCACGTCGGTGGTGTCGGCCGTCGGCGGATAATGGACCACATGACCAATCAGGAGGGGCGCGAGTGACCGACGGGCCGTTGATCGTGCAGTCCGATAAGACCGTGCTGCTCGAAGTTGACCACGAGCAGGCCGGTGCGGCGCGCGCAGCCATCGCGCCGTTTGCCGAGCTGGAGCGCGCGCCCGAACACATCCACACCTACCGCATCACACCGCTGGCGCTGTGGAACGCGCGCGCCGCCGGTCATGACGCCGAACAAGTCGTCGATGCGCTGGTCAGTTTCTCCCGTTATGCGGTGCCACAGCCGCTGTTGGTCGACATCGTCGACACCATGGCCCGTTACGGCAGGCTGCAACTGGTCAAGCACCCGACACATGGCCTGACGCTGGTAAGCCTGGACCGCGCGGTGCTCGAGGAGGTGTTGCGCAACAAGAAGATTGCACCCATGCTCGGCACCCGTGTCGAGAACGACACCGTCATCGTTCACCCCAGCGAGCGCGGCCGGGTCAAGCAGATGCTGCTCAAGATCGGCTGGCCCGCAGAGGATCTCGCCGGCTACGTCAACGGCGAGGCACATCCGATCAGCCTGCACGAGGACAGCTGGCAGCTGCGCGATTACCAGCAGCTGGCCACGGACTCGTTCTGGGCCGGCGGATCCGGGGTGGTCGTACTTCCGTGTGGCGCCGGCAAAACGCTGGTCGGCGCGGCCGCGATGGCGAAGGCCGGTGCGACGACGCTGATCCTGGTCACCAACATCGTCGCCGCCCGCCAATGGAAACGCGAGTTGATCGCCCGCACGTCACTGACCGAGGAAGAGATCGGCGAATACTCCGGAGAACGCAAGGAGATTCGCCCGGTCACTATCTCGACGTACCAGATGATCACTCGCCGGACCAAAGGCGAGTACCGCCATCTCGAGCTCTTCGACAGCCGCGACTGGGGGCTGATCATCTACGACGAGGTGCACCTGTTGCCGGCGCCGGTGTTCCGGATGACCGCCGACTTGCAGTCCAGACGGCGGTTGGGGTTGACGGCCACGCTGATCCGCGAGGACGGCCGCGAGGGCGACGTATTTTCCCTGATAGGGCCGAAGCGTTACGACGCGCCTTGGAAGGACATGGAGACTCAGGGCTGGATCGCGCCGGCGGAGTGTGTGGAGGTCCGGGTCACCATGACCGACAACGAACGGATGATCTATGCCACCGCCGAGCCCGAGGAACGCTACAAACTGTGCTCGACGGCGCACACCAAAATCGCTGTGGTCAAGTCGATTCTGAACATGCACCCCGGTGAACAGACCCTAGTGATCGGCGCCTACCTGGATCAGCTCGATGAGCTGGGAGTCGAGCTCGACGCCCCGGTGATTCAGGGGTCAACGAAGACCCCTGAGCGCGAAGCGTTGTTCGACGCATTCCGCCGGGGTGAGATCTCTACGCTGGTGGTGTCCAAAGTCGCTAACTTCTCTATCGACTTGCCCGAAGCCTCTGTTGCAGTTCAGGTTTCAGGAACATTCGGCTCGCGCCAAGAGGAGGCCCAGCGGCTGGGCCGGCTGCTGCGCCCCAAGGCCGACGGCGGCGGCGCCATCTTCTATTCTGTGGTGGCCCGCGACAGTCTGGACGCCGAGTACGCCGCGCACCGGCAGCGTTTCTTAGCCGAGCAGGGCTACGGCTACATCATCCGCGACGCCGACGACCTACTGGGACCGGCGATTTAGAGCGACAGGATGGTCGCCGATGCGGTACCAGGTGCGCCGTAGACCTGCGCCAGACCCACCCGTGGGTTGCCGGGCACCTGACGCTCGCCCGCCTCGCCCCGCAGTTGACGCACCAACTCATGCACCTGCCGGAGCCCCGAAGCGCCGATCGGCTCGCCGTTGGCGATCAGCCCGCCGTCGGTGTTGACCGGAATTGAGCCGTGGATCTCGGTGGCGCCATCGGCCACCAGCTTTTCCTGCTCGCCGTCGGCGCACAGGCCCGTCTCAGCCATGTGGATGACCTCGGCGCCGGCGTCGGTGTCCTGCAGCTGGGCGATGTCGACGTCCTCGGGTCCGATGCCCGCGGCTTCGTACGCGGCCTTGGCCGCGTACACCGTGGGTGAAACGTCCTCGTCCATCGCACCGAACGTGGCGTGCACCTCGTAGGCGCCATACCGGCGGGTGCGAATCTCGGTGGCCCGCACGTACACCGGCTTGTCTGTGAACTTGTGCGCGATGTCGCCGCGGCACATGATGACGGCGGCGGCACCCTCGTCGGGTGCGCAGAACATGTATTGCGTCAGCGGGTAGTTGAGCACGGCCGAGTTCAGGATCTCGTCCTCAGAAATCGCCTTGCGGCGGAATGCATTCGGGTTTATCGCGCCGTTGCGGAAGTTCTTTGCGGCGACCTTCGCCAGGGTGGCCTGGGAGACGTTGTGGTCGTGCAGATACTTGTTGGCCTTCATGCCGAAGAATTTGGTGGTGACGAACTGCCCGTTTTGCGCATACCACTGCGGCAACGCCAGCTTTGCGGGGTCGTCGGTGAAGGCGCCCTTGGGGTGCTTGTCCAAGCCGATGGCGATGCCGATGTCGTACTTGCCCAGCCGGATGGTGTCGGCAGTCTGTTGGATGGCACTGGCCGCGGTGGCACAGGCATTGAAGACGTTCGTGAACGTGATGCCGGTCAGCCCGACGAGGCGGGTCACCGCGTCCGGGTTGGACACCTCGTGGCTGCCGCCGAAGCCGAACTGGATGTCCTTCCACTGGACACCGGCGTCGGTCAGCGCGAATTGGATGGCTTCAGCACCCATCTCCATTGCCGTCTTCTCGAACCTGCCGAATGGGTGTAGGCCTACGCCGATGATGGCGACGTCATTAGTCATCGCACAGTCCTCCTGAGTCCTTCTTGCGTCCCGTTTAGACCGGCTGGAATGCGAACGTGACGATCTCGTTGCCGTCGGCGTCGTTGGTAAAAGGCAGCATGGTCAACTCGACCTCCTGGCCGAACTGCAGTTTGGCCGGGTCGTTCTCGGTCAGCCGGCCTTCGACTCGGATGACGTCACCGAGCTGGACCAGGCCCACACCGAACGGCACGAAATCCTTGCCGACTGGGCCGGCGTAAGGAGCCCCGGGCGGGAAGCCCTGGGTGGTCCATGCCACCAGGCTTCCGCGGCGCGGCAACAACAACTCACTCATCTGGGCGCCGCTGCAGCGCGGGCACCACTGCTGCACAGGGAAGGTGGTAGCACCGCAATCGCCGCAGCGACTGCCAATCAACTGCGGGTTCTCGTCCGGCCAGGTCGAGATTTCGGGGGCAAGTGCCTTCTGCATCGAGCGATCCTCCAGCGATCATCCACAGTCAGCCAACAGAATAAGTGACTCACCAAAAGCTACAACAGCATTCCACAAAAGTGGTAATCGCATTCTCTTTTTTGTCT
>PLSK01000051.1:20912-37388 GCA_003165155.1 Mycobacterium sp.
CGCGGTGCCCGCGGCGCGCGATCTCATGCACCGCACGCTCGAAGTCACCCGGGCGTTCGACGGGAATCTCGGCATCGAAGTGCTCGTCGATGCGGACGACGAAGCGCATTGGATGATGTACCAACTCTGGGACACGGTCGAGCACGACGAGGCCTACCGGAACTTTCGTGCCGGCGAAGGAAAAGTAACGGAGCTCCCGCCACTGTTGGCCGCTCCCCCGGTCAAGACGAGATACGTCACGAGCGATATCTGACGCACACCGCAGGTTCGATCGTCTGACACCTGGCAATTAGCTCAGCGCGGGAATCACTTCGCGTTCGAACAACTCGATGCCGGAGCGGTCGTACGCGGCCTCGGGGAAGTAGCAGATCGCGTACTCGCAGCCGAGGTCGCGAATCTTTGCGATCCGCTCGACCACCTGTTCCACCGTGCCCGTCGCCGAATCCGGGCCACTTCCGGCCTCGAGCATCGAATCCGCTATGGCCTCTGGCACATAACCGACCATGCGCTCGCGTATCCGCGCCAGCCGATCTTTGACATCGGCATCCGAGGTGCCGACGACGGTGTTGAAGTTCGCCGACCGCACGATGGCGCCGAAGTCGGTGCCCAGCTTGCGACAGTGCTCGGCCAGCACGTCAGACTTATGGGCGAACGCGGCGGGCTCCGGCGTGAAGTTGGTGTATTGCGCATATTTCGCAGCGATACGCAAGGTGACCTTCTCCCCGCCGCCGGCGATCCACAGTGGAATCCCATTGTTCTGCAATGGCTTCGGGGCAACTATCGCACCGTCGACCTGGTAATGCTTACCGTCGAAGCTGACTTTTCCGTCGCGCCACGCGTCCCGCATGATCTGCACGCCTTCGTCGAGCCGGCCCAACCGCTCCCCTGCCGACGGAAATCCGTAACCGTAAGCGCGCCACTCGTGTTCGTACCAACCGCCGCCGATACCCATCTGTATCCGGCCGCCCGAGATAATGTCGGCAGTAGCCGCCACCTTGGCCAGGTAGACGGGATTGCGGTAGCTCATTGCCGTGCACATCTGGCCGAGCTTGATCCGCGAGGTCGTCGCCGCATAGGCCGACATCAGCGACCACGCCTCGTGCGTGGCCTCGCCGCTGGGCAGCGGGACGGTGTGGAAGTGGTCGTAGACCCACAGTGAGTCCCAAGCGCTGCCGTCGGCGTAGGTGGCCAGGTCCCGCATCACCGCCCAGTGCTTTTCGGGTTCGATGTCGACCAGATCCATTCGCCAGCCCTGCGGAATGAAGAGACCAAAGCGCATAACGAGGACTCTAACCCGCCATCGATGCGGCCCGGAACGGGCGGCGGTGCCATGGCCTCACAGCAAATGGATAACAAGAACCTAGCCAGCTGCTGACAACGGGAAGCTAAATAAGTTTCATGACAAACACACGCTCGACCACCGATGGACGTGAACTCAATTCAACTGGCGCTCGGCGTCGCCAAATCCGCTTACTGCAACTGATATTCGCCGGGGCCGCGACCGTCGCTGCGTTCGCGCTATTCAGCACTGCCCAGCCCGGCAGCGCCGCAACCGTTGCCACACCAGGGACGGTGCACCTGGCAGCTGCACCGAACGTAGCCGGCGTTGGCGGGTTGGCCACCGACGGCTTCGACGGCACCGCCGGGGTCAACGACAACGGCCAGACCGAAGGCGACACCTTCACGCAGAACGCCCAGGACCAGAGCACCGCATAGAGGGATCCGCTCGCCGACGAGCCCTTCTGACCTATCGCTAGGTTTGGCTATTACGTTAGGCTTACCCTCACTAACCTCGGTGAAGGAGGGCGTCATGCGTGATCCTGATCTCGGGGGCCAGCATCTCCGGCCCGGTACTGGCCTACTGGCTCTCCCGGCATGGATTCGACGTCACCGTCGTCGAGCGTGCGCCGCACTTACGCAAGACAGGTGGCCACGCCGTCGATCTGTTCCGGCCGGCCATGGAAATCTCGGAGAAAATGGGCGTGCTGCCGCAGATCGAGGCGAAAGCCACCGGCACAACCCGGCTGACCATGTACCGCAAGGGAATCGAGCGGCCGGCCGAGGTCGATCTCACCAAAGTCTACGGCGCCTCGTCGGACCGGCACGTGGAGATCATGCGGGACGACCTGAGCGAGGCCTACTACCTGGCCGGTCGCGATCACGCCGAGTACGTGTTCGCCGACTCGATAACGTCGATATCTCCTGACGGCAAGGTGACTTTCGAGCATGGGGGCCCCCGCGAGTTCGACGTCGTCGTCGGCGCCGACGGCTTGCACTCGAACGTGCGGACCCTGACCTTCGGCCCAGACGCCGGACGTACCCGGTTCCTGGGCGGCTACCTGGCCGTGCAGTCGGTGCCGAAAGCGCTTGCACGCGAAGGGCAGATGGATTGTCACATCGGCGTCGGCCGGCTCGCCGGGATCTACACCGCGGCGCCCCTCGACGACGCTCGCGCATTGTTCATGTTTCGCAGCAAGCACGAGCTCCAATACCACCACCGGGATGTGATGCGACAGAAGGAATTACTGCGCGACGCATTTTCCGGCATGCATCCAACGATCGACGGCTGGCTCGAAGAGCTGGACCGCACACCGACGTTCTACTTCGACTCGATCACCCAGTTGCAATTGCAGACCTGGTCGCGCGGGCGGGTGACGCTGGTCGGTGACGCCGGGTACTGCCCCGGGCCCGCTGTGGGTGGCAGCACCAGCCTCTCGGTGCTCGGCGCCTACGTGCTCGCCGGTGAACTCGCGCAAGCCGACGGCGACTATGCCCGGGCCTTTGCGTCCTACGAGCAGCAGATGGCCGCGCCGGTGCGGCGTAGCCGCGCTTTCGCGCGCACCGCCGCCAAGACCATCGTCCCCGGCTCCCGGGCCGGGGTCTGGGTGCTGACCCGCGGCGCCCAGCTGGTCTCGATGCTTCCCGCCGGGCTCACCCAGGCGATCGCGAAGCTCAACCCCGGCGGCGTGCGGATGTACGACTCGATGCAGTACAAGGACTACACCCCGCTATGAGCGCGAGCAGCTGTCAGGGGAGCTGCTCGCGGGAAACCGTTACGTCAACGAGTCCGGCGGTAGGAAACGGTCGCCGTACTTGGCCGCCAGTTCACGAGCCCGGGCCACGAAGGCTTCCTTGCCCGTACCGCCGGGACCCTGGTACCCGACGATGAACTGCGCGCTACCACCGGTCCACGGCGGGAACCCGATACCCAGGATCGACCCGATGTTGGCATCCGCGGTGGTCATCAGCACGTTCTCGTCAAGGCACTTCTGCGTCTCCAGCGCCTCGGCGAACAGCATCCGGTCGATCATGTCCTGCAGCGGCGGCTCCGACGAGCCCGACTTGAACGTCTCGCGCAGGCCCGGCCACAAGCGGGTGCGCTTGCCGTCGACGTACTCGTAGAAACCGGCGCCCTTCAGGCGGCTCGGTCGACCGATCTCGATCATCTTCTTGACGACGGCCTCTGCCGGATGCGGCTCGTAAACGCCGCCGTCCTCCTCGACACCCTTGCGGGAGGCGACGGCGATCTTGTGCATGAGCTCCAGGTTAAGCTCGTCGGACAGCTGCAGCGGCGGCGCTGGGTAGCCGGCCTGCGAACCGGCCTGCTCGATGCTGGCCGGCTCCACGCCCTCGCCAAGCATCGCCAGCGCCTCGTTGACGAAGGTGCCGATGACGCGGGAGGTGAAGAAGCCGCGGCTGTCGTTGACGACGATCGGAGTCTTGCCGATGGCCAAGGTGTAGTCGAACACTCGGGCCAGCGCCTCGTCAGAAGTCTTCTCGCCCTTGATGATCTCCACCAGGGGCATCTTGTCGACCGGCGAGAAGAAGTGGATCCCGATGAAATCCTCCTGCCGCTTGACGCCGGTCGCCAGACCGGTGATCGGCAGTGTGGAGGTGTTGGAACCGAGCAGCGCGTTGGGCTCGACGATGTCCTCGATCTCCTGGAACACCTTGTGCTTGAGGTCCTGGCTCTCGAACACCGCCTCGACCACGAAGTCGACGCCTTTGAGGTCTGCGGGATCGGCTGTCGGCGTGATCCGGCCGAGCAGCGCCTTGGATTTCTCCTCAGTGGTGCGGCCCCGCTCGAGCGCCTTGACCTCCAGCTTCTCGGAGTAGCCCTTGCCCTTGGCAGCGGCTTCCGCGGTCACGTCCTTGAGTACCACCTCAAACCCGGCCTTGGCCGAGACGTAGGCGATGCCGGCGCCCATCATGCCCGCGCCCAGCACACCGATCTTGGTGATCGGGGTCTTGCCGATGCCGTCGGGCCGCGACTTGCCCGAGTTGATCGCCTGCATGTCGAGGAAGAACGCTTGAATCATGTTCTTGGCGACCTGGCCGGTAACGAGCTGGGTGAAATAGCGGCTCTCGATGCGCGAAGCGGTGTCGAAGTCCACCTGGGCACCCTCGACGGCCGCGTCCAGGATGGCGCGCGGCGCGGGCATCGGTGCGCCCTTGAGCTGCTTCTTCAGCAACGCCGGGAACGACGGGAGGATGCCCGCCAGCCCAGGGCTACTCGGGGTGCCGCCAGGCATCTTGTAGCCCTTGGCGTCCCACGGCTGGACATGGCTGTCCGGGTTGGCCTTGATCCAGGCCTTGGCGGCGGGAACCAGTTCCTCAACCGTCGGCAGTACCTCGTCGACCAAGCCGGTCTCCTTGGCCTTGGCCGGCTTGAACCGGGTCCCCTGGCTCAGCACCTCCATGAACGCCTTCTGGATGCCGAACATGCGCACGGTGCGGGTGACGCCACCACCACCGGGCAGCAGGCCCAGCGTGACCTCAGGGAGCCCGATCTGGCTGCCCTTGGCGTCGGCGGCGATGCGGTGATGGCAGGCCAGCGCTATCTCCAGGCCGCCGCCGAGCGCGGCGCCATTGATGGCGGCAACGACGGGCTTGCCCAGGGTCTCCAGAGCACGCAGGTCGCGCTTAACCCCTTCGACCGTGTCGAAGGCCTCACCGGCNNCCGGTAATCGAATCCTTCTCGGCGACAAGGCGTTCGACGGCGTTGTGCATCGATTCGGCGTAATGCTCGTTCATCACGTTCGCCGAGCCGGTCGGGTCGTCCAACGTCAACGTGACGATGCTGTCGGCGTCTTTATCCCAGTGAATCGTGTTCTCTGCCATGACTGTTCGAAACCCTCTCAGACTCGTTCGATGATGGTCGCGACACCCATGCCGCCGCCGATACACAGCGTGACGAGCGCGCGTCGCGCGTTACGCCGTTCGAGCTCGTCGACCATGGTTCCGGTGATCATGGCGCCGGTGGCGCCCAGCGGGTGGCCCATCGCGATGGCGCCGCCGTTGACGTTGAGCTTCTCGTCGGGGATGTTCAGGTCCTTCTGGAACTTCAGCACCACCGATGCAAACGCCTCATTCAGCTCGAACAGGTCGATGTCATCGATCGTCAGCCCGGCACGGTCCAGCACCTTGCGGGTGGCCGGGGTGGGGCCGGTCAACATGATCACGGGGTCGGCGCCGCTGGTAGCGGTGGCCACGATGCGCGCCCGTGGCGTCAGGCCTTGCGACTTGCCTGCCGCCTCGGAGCCGACGAGCACAAGTGCGGCGCCGTCGACGATGCCGGAGCTGTTGCCGCCGGTGTGCACGTGGTTGATCTTCTCGACGTAGTGGTACTTCTGCAGCGCCACGTCATCGAATCCGCCCATCGCGCCGACCCCGTCGAACGCGGTCTTCAGCTTGCCAAGGCTCTCGACGGTGGACCCGGGCCGCATGTGCTCGTCATTGTCGAGGATGACGAGGCCGTTCTGGTCCTTCACCGGGACGACGGACTTGGCGAAGTAACCGCCCGACCACGCGGCGGCGGCCTTCTCCTGCGAGCGGGCCGCATAGGCGTCGACGTCCTCACGGGAGAAGCCCTCGATGGTGGCGATCAGATCAGCACCGATGCCCTGCGGCACGAAGCCGATGCGGTAGTTGGTCTCCGGGTCGGTCGCCCAGGCGCCACCGTCGGAGCCCATCGGGACGCGGCTCATGGACTCGACGCCGCCGGCGAGCACCAAGTCGTCCCAACCCGAGCGCACCTTCTGCGCGGCGATGTTGACGGCCTCGAGGCCCGAGGCGCAGAAGCGGTTGAGCTGGAAACCACCGGTGGTCTCGGGCAGCTTGGCCACCAATGCGGCGGTGCGGGCGATGTCGCCACCCTGGTCACCGACTGGCGACACGACACCGAGGATGACATCGCTGATCAGATTCTCATCCAGGTCGGGAAAGCGGACGCGCAGTTCGTCGATTAGCCCGACGACCAGATTGACGGGCTTGACTTCGTTCAACGAGCCGTTGCGCTGTTTGCCACGCGGCGTGCGGATGGCCTCGTAAATGAACGCTTCTTCGGACATGTCGACTTCCTGTTCGCAAATCGGAGTTCGGAACCACCTCAAGATTAGGCCCGGTACCAGCACCCTAACAAAGGCCCCCGGCCAACCTGTTGGTTGGGCAAGCTCTCGCAGCTCAGCCACCGAACGTGACGCTGCAGTCAGGATCGAGGCTGAAGCTAGGCTCGACTGCCATGACGGTGCCGCGGCTGCGCCCCTACGCGACCACAGTGTTCGCCGAAATGTCGGCGCTGGCCGCACGTGTCGGCGCGGTGAACCTGGGCCAGGGCTTTCCCGACGAGAACGGCCCGCCAGCAATGCTGAAGGCCGCGCAAGACGCCATCGCCGCGGGGGTCAACCAGTACCCGCCAGGGATCGGCATCGCGCCGCTTCGGCAGGCCATCGCCGCGCAGCGCCGTCGGCACTTCGGCGTCGAGTACGACCCCGACACCGANNCCCGGCTCGGAGGTATTGCTGATCGAGCCGTTCTATGACTCCTACTCCCCAGTGCTGGCTATGGCCGGCGCACACCGGTTGGCCGTACCCCTGATCCCCGATGGCCGCGGCTTTGCTCTGGACGCCGACGCGATGCGCCGGGCACTGACACCGCGAACCCGGGCACTGATCGTCAATTCACCGCACAATCCCACCGGTGCGGTGCTCAGCGCCACCGAACTGGCTGCCATTGCGGAGATCGCAGTGGCAGCGGATCTTTTAGTGATTACCGATGAGGTCTACGAGCACCTGGTTTTTGACGCCCACCAGCATCTGCCACTGGCGGGCTTCGACGGTATGGCAGAGCGGACGATCACCATCTCCAGCGCCGCCAAGATGTTCAACTGCACCGGCTGGAAGATCGGCTGGGCTTGCGGCCCAGCGAAACTCATCGCCGGAGTGCGCGCGGCCAAACAGTATCTGACCTACGTCGGCGGCGCGCCGTTCCAACCGGCGGTCGCCCTGGCGCTGGACACCGAGGATGCGTGGGTGACCGCGCTCCGGAACACTTTGCAGTCCAGACGCGATCGCCTGGCAAACGGACTGACCGAGATCGGCTTCACCGTGCACGACAGCTACGGGACGTACTTCCTGTGCGCCGATCCGCGTCCGCTAGGTTACGACGACAGCACGGCGTTCTGCGCGGCACTACCGGAAAAATTCGGAGTCGCCGCCATCCCCATGTCGGCGTTCTGCGAACCTGCCGGGCCGCAAGCCGCAAACCAGGCCGATGTATGGAATCACCTGGTGCGCTTCACCTTCTGCAAGGGCGACGACACCCTCGACGAGGCGATCAGGCGACTTTCCGCGCTCCGCGACTGACCGATTACTCGGACGGGCCCGAACCGTTGCGGCTGAGCACGAAATCTCGCAGGCCTTCCGTCGCCGCTTTGAGGACTCGCTTGCGTGCCCGGTTCACCAAGAACTCCGGCAGCGGCGCCGACGGTTCCATGGTGATGTCGAAACGCACCCGCGTCCTGGTCTCTCCCTCACGCAGCAAGGTGTACTCGACGTGTTGCCCGTGTTGCTGAGCGGTCCTCTTGGCATCCCACACCACCCAATCGGGGCCCCAGTGGTATTCGAGCACTTCGTGATCGGGGATCCCGACCACCCTGATCGCGACCTTGACGTGGTGCGGCCGGCCGTCGGGATAGGTGTCGATGACTTCGGCCTGCCTGTGCACCGGGGACCACGACGGCACCGAGCCGATGTCGGCTAGCGCGTCCAGGATCACTTCCGGCGGCGCATCGATGATGATTTCCTGCGAGGCTCGTACGGCCATTCGTACAAAGCTAGCAATTTGATTTCAGATTGTGTTGCGAATTAGGCGGGAAACTCAAAGAAAATCAAGGACATAGCAGCCCCGTCAAGACAATCAGTCTGTCCGCTGCTCGACGGTTTGATTATTGACCACCCAATCGCGCAGGCCCTCGGTGGTGGCGTCCAACACGATCTTGCTCGCGCGTTTGACAATGAAAGCCGGAATTGGGCCCGACGGTTCGACGGTGATATCGAAACGCACCCGCGATTTGTCGACGCCCTCCGGTTCGACGAGGTACTCGATATGCTGTCCACGCTGCTGGGATGTCTCTTTGGCATCCAAGACCACCCAGTTGGGACCCCAATGATATTCCAGGATCTCCTTGTCGACGATCCCGAGAATCTTGACGATGGCTCTTACGTGGTGGGGCTGACCATCCGGATACCGGTCAAGGACTTCGACCCGTTTATGCATGGGAGACCAGGCCGATAAGACGCGAATATCCCTCAGCGCCTCCATAATTACTTCCGGAGGCGCGTCGATCACAATCTCTCGCGACGCCTGTACCGCCATTGACGCGACGCTAGCACTGCGCGGTCGCGTTCGTGGCAATTACAGATAATTGGCTTATTTCCAGTCGATTTCGGTGATCAGCGTCGTGACCGCAGGCGGCGGTCCGACCGGCCCGGCCGGTGTTCGGGAAAAACGCGGAGCCGGTGCGGCCTGCTCCACACCGTGGGCGGTGATCACGGTCGACCGTGCGTTCAGGTGCTCATTGGTGGCGGCTTCGGTCCAGGTCAATACCGGCGTGACGCATGCGTCCGTGCCGGCGAAAACTTCGGTCCATTCGTCACGGGTGCGGCTGGCGAACCGGTCGGCGAAAGCATCGCGCATTTGCCGGTAGGAGGCGGTCTCGAACTGGCCCGGCAGCTCGCCGGGCGACAGGCCGAGCCCGGTCAGCAACGCCGCGAAGAACTGCGGCTCGAGAGCGCCAACCGCCATATATTTGCCGTCGGAGGTTTCATAGCAACCGTAGAACGGGGCGCCGCCGTCGAGCAGGAACGATTCACGCTGGTCGCGCAGCGCGCCGGTGGACTTCATGGTCCACATCATCTGGGCGAGCACGCTGACTCCGTCGACCATTGCGGCATCGATGACCTGGCCCTTGCCCGAGCGCTCCCGCTCGTACAGGGCCACCATGATGCCCAGCAGCACCAGCATCGAGCCCCCACCGAAGTCGGCGACCAGGTTCAGCGGCGGCGTCGGGGGCCGATCGGCGTAGCCAAGAGCCGACAACACACCGGTCTGCGACAGATAGTTGATGTCGTGGCCTGCCGTCCGGGCCAGCGGCCCGTCTTGTCCCCAGCCGGTGATCCGCGCGAAGATCAGTCTCGGGTTGACCGCCGCGCAGTCATCGGGTCCGATTCCGAGTCGCTCGCAGGTGCCCGGCCGGAAGCAGTCCAGCAGTACGTCGGCCTTGGCGGCGAGCTCCAGCAATGCCTCGGGCCGCGTCTTGACGTCCAGGTCGACGATCCGCTTGCCGCGGTGTTGCAGGTCACGATCTTCGGACGGCATCGTCACGGCCGCTTGGTGACGACCCGCTGCGCCCGGCTTCGCCGCGCTTGCGATCGCCACGCCGCCAGGACGACGCACCCGCACCACGTCGGCACCCAGGTCGGCGAGAACCATCCCGGCGTGCGGACCGGGCCCGATACCGCCGAGTTCGATGACCCGCACACCGGCCAAGGGGCCCAAGCCAGTCACTCTGACTACCTCCCCTTCACCTTGAGTACCTGTTTTCGCAGTCCTTCGGTCGCAGTATCGATCGACCCTTTAACGGCGCGTTTGAGCACGAAGCCGGGCAGTGGCACCGACGGGTCGACGCTGATCTCGAACTTGACCCGGGTCTTGTCGCCCTCGGACGTCAATGTGTAAGAGGCATCCTGGGAACGCTGTGCCGCGGAGCTGACCAGCGTCCAGCTGACCACATTCTCACCCCACGTGTAAGCCACCACCTGCTCGTCGGTGATCCCGGCAGACTTGATCCTCATCTTCGCCTTGCTGGGCCGGCCCTCGTCCCCGGTCTCGAGCACTTCTGAGCTCTGATGCGGACCCGACCATTCGGGCAACGATGCGAGATCGGCGATGACGTCCAGAATCTCCTCGGGGCTGGCTTCGATGACGATCTCGCGGGATTCTTTGATTGCCATGGCCCGCACGATAGCGAACCGGCGTCCGGCCGGGAAGGTTTCGGCCGGGAGGTACCGTCGTCTTCGTGACTGATGCCGCGACTGAATCCGTCTACACCGTCGGTGACTACCTGCTAGACCGCCTCGCCGAACTCGGCATCTCCGAGATCTTCGGTGTTCCCGGGGACTACAACCTGGAATTCCTCGACCACATCGTCGCCCACCCGGCCATTCGATGGGTGGGCAACGCCAACGAGCTCAACGCCGGCTACGCCGCCGACGGATACGGGCGGCTACGCGGAATGTCAGCCGTGGTAACGACATTCGGAGTGGGCGAGCTCTCGGCAGCTAACGCGATCGCGGGTAGCTATGCCGAGCAGGTACCAGTACTACATATCGTCGGCGGCCCCTCCAAAGATGCTCAGGCCACGCGCCGGGCGCTACATCACTCGCTCGGCGACGGCGACTTCGAACACTTCTTCCGGATCAGCCGCGAAATCACTTGCGCCCAAGCCAATCTGATGCCGGCATCTGCCCGCAGAGAGATCGACCGAGTGCTCAGCGAGGTGCGGGAACAGAAGCGGCCCGGATACATCTTGCTGTCCACCGACGTGGCCCGCTTCCCCACCGAACCACCCGGCGCCCCCCTGTCCCGCTACAGCGGCGGCACCAGCCCCCGCGCGCTGTCGATGTTCACCGACGCCGCCACCCAACTCATTGCCGACCATCAGTTGACCGTGCTCGCCGATCTATTGGTTCATCGCCTGCAAGTGGTCGAAAACCTCGAGGCGTTGCTGGCGGCCGACGTGGTTCCCTACGCCACGCTGATGTGGGGAAAAAGTCTGCTCGACGAGAGCTCGCCCAATTACCTGGGGATCTACGCCGGGTCGGCCAGCGCCGAACCGGTACGAATCGCGATCGAAGAGGCTCCCGTCCTGGTGACCGCCGGAGTGGTGTTCACCGATATGGTCAGCGGCTTCTTCAGCCAGCTGATCGAGCCGGCCCGGACCATCGACATCGGCCAATACCAGAGCAGCGTGGCCGGCCTGGTATTCGCGCCGCTGGAAATGGACGCTGCGCTGGACGCGGTTGCCGGAATCCTTACCCGGCGGGGAATCACTTCACCACCGGCGACGGCGGCGTCGGACGAGGTGTCCTTGGAGAAACCCGAAGCAGCCGAATCACCGGCGCGCGACCGCCCGCTGACCCAGCAGATGCTGTGGAACCGGCTTTGCGATGCGCTCACGCCGGGAAACGTGGTGCTCGCCGATCAGGGCACCTCGTTCTACGGCATGGCCGACCACCGGTTGCCGCAGGGTGTCACCTTCATCGGCCAGCCTCTCTGGGGCTCGATCGGTTACACGCTGCCCGCCGCGCTCGGGGCGGGCTTGGCCGAGCCTGACCGCAGAACGGTGTTGCTGATCGGCGACGGAGCCGCGCAACTGACGATCCAGGAGCTGGGCACGTTTTCCCGCGAAGGACTGTCCCCCGTCATCGTGGTCGTCAACAACGACGGCTACACCGTCGAGCGGGCGATCCACGGAGAAGCGGCGCCCTACAACGACATCGTCAGCTGGAGTTGGACCGACATCCCCAACGCCCTGGGGGTGGCCAATCACTTGGCGTTCCGGGCACATACCTATGGCGAACTCGATGACGCACTCGCCGCGGCGGCACAGCACAAGGACCGCATGGTGCTGGTCGAGGCGGTCTTGCCGCGGCTCGAGATTCCGCGCCTGCTCGTCGAACTCGTCCAGCCGACGTCGCCGGATGGCAGTGCCCGCCGCTGACTTACACCGGGCGTGTGGTTCGATCCGGACTTGCTGAGTTGAGGATCGCCCGGACAGTCCGCCGGCACCGCCCGCAATCGGCGCCCGCTCCGCAAACCCGGGCGACCTCGTTTGTCGTCGACGCCCCGGCTGCGACTGCATCGGCCACCATATGGCTGGTGACGCCGTTACATAGGCAGACGAACATCGCGAGAGCCGCTCACTTAAGTCTCGATGCGCATCATGTCGAAGAAGCGGCCGACGAAGAGCGGCGGATAAGCACCCACTCCCGCCCCGGACATCCACTCGGCCGCGGCGTCGGGATGGTCGATCCATTCCCGCGCGCTTTCTTCGTCGGGAAACTCCTGCAGGATCAGTACCTCGTGGTCATCGTCAAAAGCCTTGAAGACCCAGGTTTTTCGGATGCCGGCGGCGGCGAACCGGTCCATCGCATCGCCGACCTCCACGGTCAGGGTCGACACATCGTCGACGGACCCGATTCCGGCCACCACAACGCCGGGCGCTTTCGGGTTCGAAGGTGGCTCTGCGATGAACCTGTCGACGATCTCGCCGGCGAATACCGCGGGGATATCGTCGACGCCCGCGGCATCGAACCAGTCGAAGAAGACTCGCGAACGGAGCAGATCCACGATCCGCTCGCGGCTGTGCACTCCGATCATCACCAGGACGCGGCCGTAGTCATGCGTCGACGTGTAAACCAGGACGTGATGGGCGCCGATCTCGGCAAGTGCTGATTTATTGCGCTCGAGCAGCGGCCACACCCGCGAGGGATCCTGCACGCGATAGTCCGATGCGATCACCATCGAATGGATGTCGTTGGCGCTTACCAAGCCCTCACCAGAGCCCCCACTAGAGACCTAAGTCGGATTGAACGACGAAATAAGCCACGTACCATCGGCTTTCGTCATCGAAGCCACAACGCTGCTGGACGTCATTGTCGGCTCGGGCCGATCCTTGCTCTGGGTGGTTTGGTTGACGAACAACAGCACGACGGCCGAGTCCGGGTGGAGTTCCCCCGTCAGGGCGGCGCGAAGCACCACCGCAGTCGTCTTGACGCCCTTCAGCTTGGCGGCCGGTCCGACAATCTGCTGCGTGAACTGTTCGTAGTACTTCAAGAAGTCGCCCGTCAAATGGGACTTCGCGGAGGAAAAGTCCCGGTCCAGGGTGTCCGGAGAATACGACAGGACCGCGACCGTGCCGTCGGAAGCGGCCGAGAGCGCCGATTTAACGGCGGCGGCATCGGTTTGCCGATCAGGCAGGTACAAGAAATACAGCGACCAACCCAGTAACGCCAGCGACGCAGTGACCACCAACGCCAACAGGCCGGCAAGGATCCTGCCGGACACCAATGCCTTGACGGCGGCAGCGAAGCNNAACTCCACTTTCGACAACTTGAGCTGGCCACCGTCGCGGGCCACCGTCACGATCAGCCGGTACTTACGTGGATCCTGTTTGGCCCCAGCCGCATTGGTAACCTCCGAGGTGCTGGCGATCAGCACCACCGCCGAATTGTCCGTCATCGAGTTCAGGTCGACCGCGTCCGCCTGAACGCTACCTTGCGAGATCACCTTCGACTCTTGCACCACCTTGGTGAAATCGTCAGCCATCTTCACGAAATCGTCCTTGAACGACCCGGTGGAGACCTCGATGATATTCTGCACGCCTTCTTTGGCGTGCTCGAAATCCAGCGATGTCAGTGTCACCACGCCCTGCCGCGCCGCCGCCGCGAACTCGGCCGCGCGCCGACGTTGCTCGGTCGCATGGCGATGATCCAGAACCATGTACACGCTGCCTGCCAGCGCAGCAAGAATGACGACAACCGCAACGGTCGCGGCGACGGTGGACCATCTGGGCCGCCTGAGCCGGCTGAGCCGGCTTCGTTCGGGCTCCTCCTCCGCGTCGTCGATAGCGGAAGGATCCGCGTCAGGTTCCTCCGTGCCTTCGATGGCCTCGTCCGGACTCTCTTCAGTCTCGACAGCGTCCGGCGCGACAGCATACTCGGCAACTTCCGGCGCGATCTCTGGGGTGTCTTGCACTTCGGCCGGAACCAAGTCTGTCGGCCTCGCTTCTTCTGCGGCCGCTTCTTGCGTGACTGCTTCTTTGACCGGTTGGTCTTTGGCTTCGGCGACTTCAGCCTCACGGCGCAACTGGATGGCACGGGCACGGGCACGGGCGGCGGCGGCAAGAGCCTCAGCTTCTGCGGCCTCCGCCTCGGCCTGGTCGGCCAGCGACCGCATTTCTGCCGCGGTCTGCAGTGTGTCGTCGTTCTCGCTCACCGGAACCAATTTCGTGTCGGCAACATTCTGGCGGGCGCCGCCACTCACCATTCACCAGCCAGCGAAAGCGGCTGTTCGTGACTCAATCTGGAACTCCTCTACCACTTGCCCGCCTGCGGCAAGTTTGCTTCTAACCGTCGGCGGCCAGCAACGATATCCCGGCACCGACCGAACTTGCGCCACCATACTCGGCACCTGCAACAGCGCGGGAGCACGTCGCCGGCGTACGACTCCACCGTGTCGGCAGCCTCAGGAGAGTCACGTTATCACCCTCTGCTGCGGGCGTTGCCGAAACCGCTGTACCCCGATACCAGGAAATCCTGACGAGCTGCGGAAATGATGTTCTCATTTTCGGCATATCGACTATCCTGTTTTAGTGCAACAGATCTTTGACTACCTTGCCGGTGGCGTTGAGAGGTAAGGCATCGAGAAACTCCACTGACCGCGGCACCTTGAATCCCGCCATGTGCTCGCGGCACCAGTCGATCAGCTCTCGAGCCTCGAGACCACTGTTCCTGACGACAAACGCCTTGCCCACTTGCCCGAGTCGCTCGTCGGTGACACCGATGACCGCCGCCTGCGCGACGGCCGGGTGATTCAACAGGAAGCCTTCGATCTCGGCCGGATAGGCGTTGAAACCGCCCACGATGAACATGTCCTTCTTGCGNNGGGTCGTCCAGGTAGCCCTGCATGACGCCGTAGCCGCGGACCAGCACCTCGCTGTCATCGGCAATGCGCACCTCGACCCCCGCGCAAGGCACGCCCGCGGTGGTGGCGACATCCTCGAAGGAATCACCGGGCAGCGAAAGCGTGACGTTGCCGGCCTCGGTGAGCCCATAGCCGGTCATCAACGTCTGGAACGGCAGTTCGTCATGGATGCGGCGGACCAGTTCGACGGGGATGTCCGCGGCGCCGGTGACGCCTGCCCGCAAGCTTGACAGCCTGGACTTGTCGACAACCGTGAGCAGCGAATGATACAGCGTCGGCGGACCCGGCAGCATCGTGACGCGTTCGCGCTCAATGAGATCCACCACCGTGTCGACGTCGAAAACGGCGACCGGCAGCATCGTCGCGCCGCGCAGGAAGGATGCGATGAGTCCCGCCTTCAGACCGAACGTGTGAAAGTACGGGTTGATCTGCAGGTACCGGTCGCCCTCGCGCAGATCCGCCAGCGTCGCCCACTCCTCGTACATCCGCAGCGTTTGCTGGTGATTCAACATCGCGCCCTTGGGCCGGCCCGTAGTTCCCGAGGTGAAGATGATGTCGGAGGTGTCGGTGCCGCTCACTGCGCGCTCGAACGGTGAACCACTGGAAAGGAATTCGGATTTCAGATCGATCACCGGTATCCCTGCGGGAGCGGTGAAGTCTTGGCCCAGAAATCCCTTCTGGACCAAGACAGCCTTCGCTCCGCTGCGTGCGATGACATCGCCGGCCTCTTCGGTCTTGAACCGTGTGTTCACCGGCACGAGTACACCGCCGGCAGTGAGCAGCCCGAACGCAGCGATGATCCACTCGGCCGAGTTGGGTGCCCAGACGGCGACCCGCTCACCCTTGTCGATGCCGAGATCGGCGAAAGCCCCCGCGGCGCAACGTATCCGCTCGGCGACCTGCGAGAACGTCAAGCGCAACGCGCCGTCGACAACCGCTTCAGCATCGCCGAACCGGTCCGCCACGCTCAAGACCATCTCGGGGATGGTTTGCCAGAGCGGGTCCGTCACACCGTGACGAGACGAGCGAGGTTGCCGCCCATGATCTTTGCTTGATCCTCGATGGGCAGGTGCGCCAGCGCATTGATGTAGAAGGTCGGTTCGGCCAGCCCTTCGGGGTGCGGCCAATCCGAGCCGTACAGCACCTGATCCACACCGACCAGTTTGACCAGATCGTCGATGCCGTCCTCGAAGAACGGGCTGACGTGGATTCGGTTCTTGATCATCTCGACGGGGTCGCTCGGGAAAACCTCCGGGGCCTTCCGGAAGACCTCCGTCAAGCCGTCGAGCAGCGGCAACATCCACTTCGAACCGGCCTCGACGATCGCGACCTTCAGCTTGGGATGGCGGTAAAGCGCGCCGTGGATCACCCACGACCCCACCGAGTCCTGGATCGGCCGCCACTCATTGAGGATGCCCATCGCGTTGGTTT
>PLSK01000279.1:0-46825 GCA_003165155.1 Mycobacterium sp.
CGGCAGCAGGAGTAGGCCTCGGCGCAGGTACCGCCGACGCCAAGGGATTCACCGAGGTGGCGCGGGTACGCGCGATCGCGTCGGGGTCGGCCCCGGACATCCCCTTGTTGCGAATGAACCTGAATTGGAAATGCCGGGAGCCGCGAACAGGCGTCGGCCACTGCGCCCGCCGAGGACTCGTCGAACCGTTTTGATCGGTAGCCAGCGTGACTGGTAGTTGCTGATGAACCCGGACGCCTCGTCTTGGTTGCTGGTCCACCAGAATTGCAATTCGGTTGGCCGCGATCTCTGCACACGCGATAGGGCACAATCGCGGTACTGACAGAAACGACATCTGATCGGAAGCCCCATTTCTCACCCGCGCCGTTGGCAGTCTCGAGCTAAGCCGATTGTTAGGCGGTTGGGTGGCGCGTCGATCTGGACCCTCGTTGCCCTGGCGTCCTGGGCGGCGGGATCCGCCGCTTCTTTGCTCGACATACCCTCGCCACATCTGTTGGTTTCGGCCCTGTTCGGCGCAGGCTTGGCGGTCTCCGGCTGGGTGCGCAAGGAGTTTCCACGACGGGTCACGGTTGCGGCCCAAGCCACGATCGGTGTTCTCATGGGTGCCTATATAGACCTCGACACCTTCCGCGACGTCGGCCCTGATTTGTTCGGTCTGGCGGGCGCGCTGGTGGCCACTATTGTGCTGTGCTTGGTGACGGGATTGTTGCTGCCACGGTTCATACCCATTGACCTCCTGGATTCGGTTTTGGGCATGGTCCCGGGCGGCACGGGGGCCAATGTTGCTATCGCCGAAGAACTCCAGGCGGATACCCGCGTAGTTGCTTTCATGCAATACCTTCGGACTACCGTGATGGCCGCCTCCGCGCCCCTTGTCGTTGTTTTTATGGGACGGCGGGAGTCTGGTGAGCGTCCGCCCGCGGCGGGCTGGCCTAAGCATTTCGTTGACAACCTGGAGCTGGTGGAAGGCGACGACCAGCTGCTGGGACTCGCGGGCCTGATCACCTTGTGTGTGTCGGGATATCTCATCGGGCGGCTATTGCGCCTACCAGCGGCGGCCATGATCGGTCCGATGCTGGTTAGCACCGCTGTCCCGGCGGTTATTAACCACCAATTCGGCCCCAGCGAGCTGGTAAAGCAGTTCGTGTTCGTCATCGTCGGGCTAGAAATCGGGCTCAAGTTCAGGCGGGAGTCATTGCCGCAAATTTGGCGTCTGCTCCCCGGAGTCGGGTGCGCGGTCCTCGCCATCGGGGTGGCAACAGGCATCATCGCCGCCTTATTGGCCGCGGCGATCGGCATCCCGTTTCTCGACGCCTACCTGGCAACCTCACCCGGAGGTAGGACCGCCGTTATGGCGGCAGCCGTCAGCGCCAACGCCGATCTTCCACTGATCGCTTCGGTGCAGGCGTTGCGGCTGTTCGTGATGGTGTTGGTGACCACACTCATTGGACGATGGCTGACCAAGCGGCGAAAACGTGCGGCCAGTCCCCTTGAAACCGATGCAGACAACACCGGAAGACCGTCGTCCTAGGGATGCGGCGGTGCGGGGCAGTCCTGCCGGTTGGCGGCGTCGAGTGCCTTGGGCGCGTCCTCGATCGCGTTGTGCAGCACGTCGAATACCTGGGGATCCCACGTCAGCGCGGTCTTCCAGTCCAGCCCGGCCGCGTTGGAGGCATAGATGCTGTGGGTGTCGTCGAAGGTGTAGCAGCGCCGATGCGGCAGCACCNNACGAAGCCGTCGTTGGGCCACACTGCGGGATTCACCTGGCCGGGTCGGGTGAACCTGCTGCCCCCGATCAGCACCACCGGGATCTTGTCGAGCACACCGGCCTGAAACTGGTTCCAGCCGTCGGCACCCATCACGCCCATCAGGTAGGCCTGGTTAACCTCTCGTCCGGAGCCCGACAGCAGTCGCAGCACCTCGGCTTTCAACCCTTTCATGGCGTCCTCGCAGAGCCGGTCTCCTAGGCAATCGCTTAGCGGCACAGCATCGTTGGCGTAATCGGACAGGTAAGACCCCTGCCAGGGTGTGCCGATGGTGGTCAGCGAGCGGACCTTCAGCGCTGAATTCGTGCCGGCGAGCACCCGGATGGCGGCGCGTGAATACAGGCCACCCATCGAGTGCCCGACCAGGTCCACCTCGGTGACACCCTTGTCGGTATGCAGCCAGGTCAAAAACCGTGCTAGATGCTCACCCGCGGTGTCGATGCTGCCCTGCGAGTTGACGGTCACGTTCTCCGGCAGGGTGACCGGACACATCCCGAACGGACCGAAGCCGGTCTGGTCGGTGACCTGCCCGCGACCGGCCATCGCCGGTGAGGTGTAGACGGTGTAGCGCTGCTTGAGCAGGTATTCGCGGACCGCGGTGTCGGTGTTGCCGGCCGCCAGGCCCGTGGCGCACGCGTGGTCGGGGGTGGTGAACGGACTAGTCGCATCCCCGCCGGAGACGATCACCACCGCTCGGGACGCCGCCGGCTGGGTGGACGCATTGTTGCCGGCACTGCAGCCGGCCAGCATCAACATCAGCACCGCAATCAGCGCTGGTAGTCGTCGCATGGGCTTCTCCTACGTCAAGCCGCTGCCGGTCGGCGACCGGTGCTTCACACCACATGTCGACAAAACGTATCGACGCCAACCCAATTGCGGCACCGACGCCAAGAGTCAGATACCGGGTGATCAGGATCCAGCCACTGCACAACGTGGCAACCTCACCCCGACACCGAGCGAGTGTCCACTGGGATGGCGATCTCGTTGCGACGCCGGAAGGGCAACGTCCAGGGCGGATCGTAGAACCACGCGGTGGATTGACCGACGGGCACGATGTCGTTGTCCTGCAACGTTCTGACCAGCTCCTCGGCGCGGGACGCCACGGCCTTCGGGCTGCGGTCCCCGCTGAAGCGCAGTACTGCGACGGTCTCGGCAGGCACCGTCACCAGCCTGACACTGTCATCGTCGGGCGTGGGCAGCGTGTCCATGGTCCACTTCGACGGCATGAAGAACCTAATCGTCCAATGTCCGCGGCTGTTTCGCGACTGCGCGACCGGGGCGGTCATGGCGATGTCGTCGCCTTCCCTGTTGGGCTGCTGGCTAACGGGCGCCGTCATCGAGATCGTCTCGTGGCGGTGGTTGGCACCGAAGATGTAGCGCGCCAGCCGCCGGAACCCGATGCTGCGGGAGCGGTCCTCGTCGTCGGCGACCGTCGTCTCCGCCGCGATCCGCGGCCCGTATTGCCGTATCTCGACAGCGTCGGTCAGGGGACGCCGAAGGAAGTGCGGCTCTTCGGTGCCGACGCGGACACCGATGACCGACAACGCCGATTCGACGACCTGACCGGGAATCTTGGTGATTTGCATGGGTGGTTCCTCAGCGAGGGTCTCTGATCCACAGGTGTGTGGGCAGCAGCGTGGCGAACGTGCACCACCCAGCGTAGGCGGCCAGCGGGGGCCCTCACGATGGGGAACGCAGGTCGCCGCCGGCATCGACGTCGGGCACTAAGCGGGGGCTCGAAACTTGGATCGGCGTTGACACTTGGGTCGCCTCGGGTGCGGCGGAACGGCCAAGGTGCTCGATCTTGGTGACAAAAGGCGACGTCATCGCCCGCACGAGTGCGCCGTAGGCGACACCGAAGTCGATCTCGTCGCCGACCGCGACAGGGTAATCGCCGAGGTCGACCACCAGGTGGTCGCTGCTCATCCCGAGGATCGTGATGCCCTCGGGCGGCTGCAGACCGTCCGGGTCCACGTCCTGGCGACCGAGGGCCAGGATTGCTTGGTGCACGGTCCTGCTGCCGGTGCGCACCGGCGCCTCGCCGAAGGCCGCCTGAGCACGATCTCCCCAGGGTTGAGCCGGTTTCACGGCGACCTCGATGACCTCGGCGGTCAAGGTGAAGGCATCCGTGTGCAGGCCGGGGATCGGTGTCCGGTACAGCGGATCGACGCCAAGAAGGATGGCTTCGCCGAGCCGGAGCTCGTCGATCCGGCCGACGTCGTGGGTGTGCAGAGCCCAGTTCAGATTCGCCGAGTTGCCGCCTGAGACGACGTCGAGCGAGATCCCGTGCAGTGCCTCGATGTCGTCCACCAGCCCGGTGAGGACGCCCATGTTCCGGTCGTCGGGAATGACACCGTTCTGACAAGCGAGGTTGGCGCCGAGCCCGACGAGCCGGAGGGAGGAGTGACCGAGGACAGCCCGCACGGCCTCGGGGGCGTCGTCGAGCGCGATGCCCTCGCGTAGGTCACCCAGTTCGACCATGAGCACGACGGCGTGCGTCCGCTTCTGCTGGTACGCGGCCTGATCGAGCGCCGCCAGCACGACGGCCTCGGTGTTCAGGCTGACGTCGGCGACGTCAACGACCCGTGCCACTTGGCTGAGCATGGGTGAGCGGATCAACGTGCGTAACGGTGGTCGATCGAGCGCGGTCAGCCGAGCGAGGTTCTGCATCCGGGAATCGCCGAGGCCGCGGGCGCCGCCGCGCAGCATCGCCGCGCCGACTCCCGGCGAGCCCAACACGGCTTTGGTGATCCCGGTGACCCTGATGCCCGTTGAGGCAAGCCGGTCAACCAGGATCCGCGTGTTCTGCTCGACCTTGTCGAGATCGGTCTCGATCCGAAGCGTCACACGGGGGTGGTCGNNCAGCACCATGTCGACCAGATCCGACGAGGGGCGCGTCAGAGGGTCGGTGACTGGGAGGCCGAGTTGCGAATGATGCTCAGAGATCGCGTTGCTCAGCTCCTCCTCGGTCATCTCCTCGTGGTTGATCGTGACCCCGATGACGCGGGTGTCGGCGAACGCCTCGATCAGTGCGATCTCGCTGGCCGCGGTCGGCATCGGCACCATCGGGAAGTCGCCGAGCATTTTGCGCTTCGGCGCATGCTGCACGATCACGCCGGCCGGGCGGCTGCCACGCAGGATGTGAGCCGACGTCAGGTATGCGGGGTGGCTGAGCGCGCCCTGGCCCTCGACCACGATCACGTCAGGGTCCTCACCCTCGAACGCGGCGACGACCTGGTGCTCGACCTCGCCCGAGCAGAACTGAGGGACCAGCGCATCCAGCGCGACGCCGTACTTCCCGCCCTGGATCAAGGTGGTCTGACCGGTGCCGACCATGACCGCCTTGATGCCGCGCGCGTTCAGCGCCTGGACCAGCAAGGTGGCGGTGGTGCGCTTCCCGATCGCCCCGTCCGTACCGAGGATCGCGATCCTGGGACATGTGACGTCGAAGATCCGGCCGGAGAACAGGTGCAGGTCGCGCTTGGCCTTCGGTCGGCGTACATCGGTGATGGTGACGCTGGCGATCACGGCTGCTGCCGCGAACTCGGCGTCGTCGTTGAGGAACTCGTGCAGGCCGTTGATGATGTGCATCCCGCGGGCGATGCCGTCGAGCAGCACGACCCGCTGCTCGTTCGACAGTAGGCCGTCGGCAGGCGCCAGCCCACAGATCAGGTAGTCAGGTACGCGGCCGGCGTGAGAGATGCACTCGGCGAGCGACGCCAGCACCGGGATGCCATTCGCGGTGCCGTCGAGGAATTTCCCGGCATCGACTCCGGCCCGGAGACTGTCGATGACACTGAGGATCTCGTACTTTTCCGAGTGCCGGACCAGGCCGTTGGCGGTCTTACCGTCCTGCTCGCCGAACTGGCCCTCGCAGTAGACGATCGCGGTGGAACCAGCAGGCAGCGCGAAGGGAGCTGCCGGAAGGATCCACGCGCTCTGTTCGGACGCGTCGAGAGAAGGGGTACCGCTGGCGAGCGCAGACATAAGATCCTCTGAGAAGTCTCAGAGAAGGCGACGGGATCGAGGCGGGGAGGTGAGCCCAACGTCCAGCGAGTGGTCTGCCCTGAGGGTCGGCAAGATTACCAACATGTTAATCGTATCCGATCGGTTCTGACTGTCCTGCCTCGACCGACCCCGAGCCATGTGGTGCGTCCGTAGCGTGGTTGGCCAGCTTCGGCGTCGCGGTAAGTTTCCAACCGTGAGCGAAGACAGAGTTCGAGTGCAGATCGGCGCCAGTGGCGTGGCAACGGTGACGATGGTGCGCGCCGACAAGCACAACGCGCTGGACCAAGCCATGTTCGAGGGCTTGATGAATGCCGCAGGGCAACTGGCAGAAGACAACTCGGTTCGCGCGGTAGTGCTGCACGGCGAGGGGAAGAGCTTCTGCTCGGGACTGGACGTTGCAAGCTTCATGTCCGGACGGGGTGGCACCGGCGTTCTGCTGGAGCGCGAGGGCGACCGGCTGGCCAACTTCGCTCAGCGGGTGGCCTACGACTGGTCCTTGGTGCCGGCGCCGGTCATCGCCGCGGTTCACGGGAATTGCTTCGGCGGCGGTCTGCAGATCGCGTTGGGCGCCGACATCCGGATCGCCGCGCCGGACGCGAAGCTGTCCATCATGGAGATCAAGTGGGGCCTCGTTCCCGACATGGGCATCACGCAGACACTCCCTCGCCTGGTACCTATCGACGTCGCGAAGGAGTTGACGTTCAGCGGCCGCATCGTTTCCGGAAGCGAAGCTCTGGCGCTCGGGTTGGTCACTCGAAATAGTGACGATCCACTGGCCTCGGCGCTGGCATTGGCAGACGAGATCGCGCAGAAATCTCCCGATGCAGTCCGTGCCGCCAAGCGCCTCTACGACCAGACATGGGCCAGTGACGACGCCGCCGCTGCCCTGAGACGCGAATCCGAGCTGCAGTCCGGGCTGATCGGCCAGCCCAATCAGATCGCCGCCGTCGTGGCCGGAATGTCGGGGGAGCAGCCGGTCTTCGTTGACCCTGCTTAGCGTTAGGCTCGCTAGCCATGGGTGCACTGGACGGCCGGGTCGCGTTCATCACCGGAGGAGCACGCGGGCAAGGGCGCGCGCATGCCTTGGCGTTGGCCGCCGAAGGTGCAAACGTCGTGGTCGCTGACGCGCCCCGTCCGATGAATCTGACGTATCCACTGGGCACCGAGGATGATCTTCGTGGCACGGCCAAAGAGATCGAGGAGCTCGGCGGCCGCTGCCTTCCGATCGCGATGGATGTGCGCGACGCCGCCGCGGTTAGCGCCGCCGTCGAGGAAACCGTAAGCAGCTTAGGAAGTCTCGATATTCTGGTGGCCAACGCCGGGGTCGTGAGCACCGGACCGCTGGAACAGGTGACCGACGAGATTTGGCACCAGCTTGTGGACACGAATCTGACGGGCGTGTTTCACACTCTGCGCGCCGCCATACCGGTGATGCGACGCCAGCGTTTCGGCCGGATCGTCGTCACCTCGTCGATGGGCGGCCGAATGGGCATCCCGGAGCTGGGGGCATACAACGCCACCAAGTGGGGAGTCATCGGGCTGGCGAAGTCCCTGGCTTTGGAGGTCGCCAAGGAGGGCATCACCGTCAACGTCATCTGTCCGACCACCGTGCACACGCCAATGGTGCAGCCCGTAGGCGGCGACGATGTTCCCGACGACTTGGTCCGCCGGATGATGAAGGCAAATCCGATTCCCCAGCCGTGGATTGAGCCCGAAGACGTCAGCCGCGGGCTGCTCTACTTAGTCACGGATCCGGGCGTGGTCACCGGCAGCGTCCTCGAGATCGCCTTGGGTGGCAGCGCTCGAATTCATTGACGCTACGACTTCTTGCTCGGAATGACGATGACAACGATGAGCGTGAGGATGCTGAAGAACAGGCCGAGGATGCCCCAGCCGAAGGGGTTTCGCCCTTTCATCCCGGCAACCAGGGCGCACACGATGGCGGCGATGATGCTGCCGATCGCCACAAGAATGCCTTTGATGCCCTTCAGGATGAGACCGGCGGCCTGGGGATTGTCCTGTGCCGCCAAAACCAGTCCGTGCAGCATGTGCTCTCCTTGTCTAAGTGATGTGTGCCACAGCACGAATACCCAGCACAAACGTGACTCAAGCAGCGATCGGCTGCACTAAGCCTATGCCAGGAAGGCAACGATGAAGCAAGTTGCAGTCGCCAGCACCGCGGTCGCCATGCTGCTTTTCAGCGGATGCTCGGCCTCACAGGTCATCAACACCGGCGGTGACACAAGATGCAAGGACTTCATTACGCAGGACCAGCAGAAGCAGAATGACGAGATCACCAAGATGCTCAAGGACAAGAGTGGTGCTCAACCGAACAATTTGGAGATATCCGCAACGCGGCTGTCGGCCATGACGTACTGCCAGACGTTGGGCACCCCAGACACCAAGATCTCCCAGGCACCGCACGGCTGACCGTGAATGGGCCTTCGCCCGTGACACCGCATTCGTCGTCACCGCCGGAATGGTGGCTCTCGCCGCCCGTCGCGCGGGCCGCGGCTAACGCTTACGCCAGCGTGTCAAATTGGTCAATTGCCCGCTTCGATGGCCGCAACTCTGGCCGCGGCGTCGGGTCCGCAAAAAGGTTGGAGATCGACCCTGCCTACGGCCAGCAGTTCGTTGATGCGACGTTTCAAGTCACCTGAGGAGAGGTGCGCATAGAGGTTTGCACCGGGGCACGACGTTTGGGCTAGGTCCCGGTGGCCCGCCAACGTGTCGGTTGCGACGGCAAAGTTCTGGGCGGCCCATGCGAATGCGAGGGCGGCTCCGTGCAGCTGGGCCTCCGACACAACCTCCTGATCGAAGTCTCCTTCGCAGAGCACGAGGAAATGGCCCGTGGTGTCGTAGTCCGTTGCGGTGTCGCCGGCGATCTTGGTGCTCCGCAGTTCATAGATGTTGCCGTTGCGGTCGACGCCGACGTGGTACGCGATGTCGATCCATCCCAGCTTGTCTTGGTGGTAGTGCTGGTCCTGGCGGAGGTGGGCCGGGGCGTTGCGGTTGTCGCCGAGAACCACGGCCTCGTGGTGCAGAGTCATCCGGGTGATGGTGTGGGCCCTCCCCCCGGACCGGGCAGGTTGGGCGCCCCACGCATCTCGGCACAGTAAGTCCGCCGTGGTTTCTGGGGTGACCGATGGACTCGGGGTGGTGCTCGGATCTGGTGAAGCGTTCGCGATGGGCCTGTGTGAGCAGGCGCCGGCGGTGATCGCTAGGCCCGCGCTGCCGGCGAAATGGAGCAGTTGGCGTCGGCTGACGAAGTTTGGGCTTTCGACGGATTGGTCCGGGGAACGTGCCTCCATGGAGGTCACGATAACGATTAGGGCCAGCGGGGCGGCGTGCTATGGGCGGTGGTGTGGTGGTGCCTCGTCGCGCAGCCAGTCGTCGTTGGACGCCCGCCGCATCAGATCCTCGTCGCCGAACCTGTCCAATTCTTCGGGCGTGACGTGCACCCGCGGCGGTTTCGGCGCGGCCGGGGTTGGGGGTTCGGCGTCCATGGTGGTAATTGTCCTGTTCTCCGCCCCTCAGCTCCAGTCGTTTGACTGGACAACACGTGACTGTTGCGGCTTGATTACAGCCGCCCAACACCGCTGTGGCGACAGCTGGAAAGGAATCCTCCGGATGATGAAATGGATTCTGCTGGCCGGCGCGATCCTGTCAGAGGTGACCGGTTCGCTGTCGATGAAGGCCGCAATCGGTCACCCGGGCTGGTACGTCGTGGTCGCCGTCGGCTACGCCACTTCGTTCGTGTTTCTTGACCGGGTGTTGCGCGCGGGTGTGCCTCTGGGCGTCGCCTACGCAATATGGGGTGCGCTCGGAGTCGCGCTGACAGCGGGCCTTTCGGCAGCGATATTCGGCGAAACGCTCACCGCCGTCATGATTGTCGGCATCGTGGTGGTCATCGCCGGAGTGGTGTGCATCGAACTTGGGCGCGGCACACCCGCAAAGCAGGAAGGAGAAGGTTCCTGATGGGTTGGCTGTACCTTGCGATCGCGATCGTGTCCGAGGTGTGCGGGACGCTATCCCTCCGCATGGCGGCGAACGGCCGAAAGGCTTGGTACGCAGCGGTTGCCGCCGGCTATGCCATCGCGTTCGTCCTCTTGGCTCTCACGCTGGCGCAGGGCATCGGCCTCGCAGTCGCGTATGGTGTCTGGGCCGCAGCAGGCGTAGCGCTGACAGCCATTGCAAGCCGAGTCTTCTTCACAGAGTCACTTACTCTCGTCATGACGTTGGGCATCGGTCTGGTCATCGTTGGCGTGCTGCTGATCGAAACCGGAACGACCCACCGGTAGCACCGCCAGCGGGGCCGCTAGCCTCGCGCCTTGACCTGGTAGTACCGTGAATCTGACCGTCATCTTCGGAAGAAGGAGGGCAAGCGCGTTGGCCATCCGCTTGATAACCGCATCGACTTTGGTGGCTGCGGCGTTTGCGCTGCCGTTCGCGCCGACGGCACATAGCGAATTCAGTCTCACCCCCCCTGGTCCCACGTTGCCCTGCGACCTGGAAACGACGCGAAGCCTACTCATCTGGCAACACGCACCGCGAGTGCCAGACAGCACCATCGCCATTAATGCGACTGACGCGTACAACTGCAGACCCGCGCTCGAGACGTGGCATTCCCTCGTGCCGAACGGCCCCGGTTACTGTTCCAAGATCGCGTGGTCCGCGGACAATCCCGGCTACGTCAAAAATGTTTCGCCCGTTGCTCCGTTGCAGAAGGTCATCGACGAAGTAGGCGACTGCTAGCACCGCGACGTGCGTGGCCGCAGGTATCGGCGGTTTTGTCGTGCAGTTTCGAGGGAACTCACGCCTGACAAGTGTTGTGCGGGTAGGCATGACACCTGTGCCGATCTGTACGAGGATGAGGCCATGCGAATGCTAGTAGTGCTTGCCGGCTTCGCCGCCGTCATCGGCGTCGCCACACCGGCAGGGGCCGATCCAGGCAGCAATGGCTCGGTTCCTGATACGAGTTTTCTGGCCGCGCTCGACACGGCCGGGATCACCTACCAGAGCAAAACTGCCGCCGTTGCGGTCGGCAAAGAGGCGTGCGCACTGATGGACCAGGGTGATCCCGAACCTAATGTCGTCAAAGAAGTTTCGGCGAGCAACCCGGACTTCACACCGTCGGCCGCCACCAATTTCACTGTGATCGCGGCGAGTGCATACTGCCGCCGACACCTTGGAAATCTGACTGCGTTGCAGGCGCCGCCGCCTCCGCCGAGACCGCTGATCGAGTTTCCAGTGATTACGCCAGGGGCTGCGTAGGCAGTGGCATGATTGTGGCATGAATCGCATACGCCTGAGCACCACCGTAGACGCCGAATTGTTGAGCAGTGCGCGTAGCGTGCGGTCAGGCCTAACCGACGCAGCGCTGGTCGATGAGGCGCTCGGGGCGTTGCTGGCTCGCCATCGAGCCGCTGAGGTGGACGCCAGCTACGTTGCGTATGACGACCACCCGGCTGATGAGCCCGACGCGTGGGGCGACCTGACCTCGTGGCGGCGTGCGGCTGGCGCCTCGTGAATGCACTTCCCGGACGCGGTGAGGTGTGGTGGTGCGAGATGGCCGACGTCGGTCGCCGTCCAGTCGTGGTGCTTTCGCGTGACGCGGCGATTCCTCGGCTTCGGCGCGTGCTCGTTGGGCCGTGTACAACCACGATCCGTGGACTCGCCAGCGAGGTTGTCCTCGAACCCGATTCCGACCCCGTCCCGCGCCGTTCGGCGGTAAACCTCGACTCTGTCGAGAGTGTCTCCGTGGAAGTACTGGTCAGTCGGCTTGGCCGGCTTGCCGATGCCCAGATGCACGCCATCTGCGCCGCCCTTGCGACTGCGGTCGACTGCTCGGCATGACAGCGGTACCGCAGTTAACGCCGGGGAATGCCGGGGCTCAGCGAGTGGTTGAGCAGGTGTGGCGGCCAGTGTGGAAGGGAAGCGAGTGGCGAATCAGCCAGAGGCGCAAGCGCGCAACATTCTGCCCGCGGTGCTGCTTCTGCTTTTCGCCACGGGTTGGGCGGCCAACCACTTTGCGGCCATGTTGCCCGTCTTCGCGAGGAGCGAAGGCCTCTCGCACCAGGCTCTCGACGGAGCGTTCGGAATCTATGCCGTTGGCCTGCTACCCGCGTTGCTGGGCGGAGGTTCGCTCTCGGACCGGCTAGGTCGGCGACCTCTGCTCCTATCGGGGGCGGCGGTCGCAGGCCTGGGGAATCTTTCCCTGCTTTGCGTGCACGACCAGGCTGGCATCTTCATCGGTCGTCTTATCGTGGGCGCCGGGGTAGGGGTGGCGATGAGCGCGGGCACAGCGTGGAGCGCCGAGATCGGCGGGGGATCGGGATCGGTTCTGGCTGGCGTATCCTTGAGCGCGGGGTTCGGTTGCGGCCCACTTGTTTCGGGACTTTTGGCGCAGTTCGCCGACGCGGCGGCGTACGTGCCATTCATCGTCACCATCGCACTGTCAACCACGGCAGTAGTCGTCGGTGTCTTCCTGGCCCGGGTGCCAGTCGACGAGGCGAGTCGGTACCAGCCCATCCAGACCGATCAGGAGCGCGCCGAGCATGGCGGAAACACGGTTGCGGCTCTGAGTTCGGCTTTGCCGATGGCTCTTTGGGTGTTCTCCTGCGCGACGGTCACGATAGTGACGATGGCTGAACGAATGCAGTACCGCTTCAGCGGACCCTGGGTCCCCGGGGTGGCCGCCGCGGTCACCCTGACCGCGGGTGTGGCTATTCAAATGGTGGCCAGACGCCGCGGGTGGGGACGGTCTGCCGGTGTCGTCGGCGCCGCGGTAGCCGCCGTGGGCTTCGGTGCCGTCGCCGCCGCGGGCGACACTCCGTCGCTAGCGGTCTTTTTTCTCATTGCCGTCGTGCTCGGCATCGCCTACGGCCTTTGCTTACGCGAAGGCCTCATCGACATCGAGACGATGTCCCCGCCCAGGGCGCGCGGCACATTGACGGGCGTGTTCTACGTCGTGACGTACCTGGGTTTTGGGCTACCAGTGCTCCTGGTGGCGATCAAGCCGGCAGTGGGGGCTGTCACGCCTATGCTCGTGCTCGCCGCGTTGGCGGCGACTGCCGCGACGGTACGGGCCGTGCAGGTCTTTGGTCCACGAAAATTGCGGATTCAGCGCCATCATTTGTTGGCCTAGGTGTATCTCGCATGTGACCTCACCGCGACGGTGACCAAGGATGCTCATCACCATGACCGTGCTTGCGGGGATCGCCGCGCTCGTGATGGCAACCTGCGGCGGCTACTACTTCGGTCGGCGCGCGGGCTCGACGCCGCCGACCTGGAAGCAGAGAACGAGTCGGATGGCGCTTGGGAAGCTCGCGATCAGCCTGCTCGCGTTGACGACCGTACGCCGCATTCGGCGGAGCTCTCGTGCCGAGCACGTGTTGCTCGAGGTGGTTGGCACCCGCGGGCTGAGTTTTATTGCGCCACTTGAGCTGCTGCGGGGTAGCGTTGCGCGGTTGCGGTCCTATTAAGGTGTGCCAGCCTGGTAAACGCAGTCCCAAGAGCCAGCTCGGCTCTCCTGCGCAAAATCCCCGCGACTAAGGAGAACGAGAACCGGTATGTCAGCACTACAGGGCAAGGTCACGCTGGTAACCGGTGCGTCGTCGGGCCTGGGCGCTGAAACGGCCCAGCTGTTTTCCCGGCAGGGGGCGACGGTGTTCGGCATCGGCCGGGACACCGGGCGCTTGGCCGAGGTATTCGCCGACGTGGAACGTGGTTCATACGCAACGGTGGATGTCGCATCGGCGCAGGCCTGCAGAGACGCGGTCGCGCAGTGCGTCGGAGAG
This sequence comes from Mycobacterium sp., assembly GCA_003165155.1. Taxonomy (GTDB): domain Bacteria; phylum Actinomycetota; class Actinomycetes; order Mycobacteriales; family Mycobacteriaceae; genus Mycobacterium. Next base: position 13,574 of record PLSK01000279.1, read on the forward strand.
TTCGGCGGATTGGACGTGCTCGTCAACATCGCCGGAAGGCACCAGATGCGCCGGACGGAGTCGATGACCGACGACGACTGGGTGCAAGATCTGGCGGTCAATCTGAACGGACCGTTCTACCTGTGCAGGGCCGCACTGCCCTATCTGCTGGAACGGGGCGGCAACATCATCAACGTCAGCTCGATCGCGGGCGTCGAAGGCCAGGCCTACTCGGCCGGCTACTGCGCTGCCAAGCATGGGCTTATTGGGCTTACCCGTGCGTTGGCAGTCGAGTACACCGCCGATCGCGTGCGCGTCAACGCGGTATGTCCGGGCGGCATGATGACACCGCAAATCCAACAATTCAGTGCGCCTGACAACGCGAACTTCGACCTGATCATGCGCACGGCATCGCCGCGCGGCATGATGGCGCCCCTCGATGTGGCGAATGTGATTGCGTTCATTGCCAGCGATGCCGCGGCAGCCATCCATGGCGCCGTCTATCGGGTCGACAACGGCAAGGGCGCCGGCTAGCCGTGGCCACTCGCCAGAGCCCATTTCGGGCCGATCTCCTTCGGGGGAAGGTCGCATTGGTCACCGGCGGTGCTACCGGGCTTGGCCTGGAGATCGCCCGGGTACTGGGCAGTCACGGCGCTCGTGTCGCTATCTGCAGCCGGAAGGAAGCCAATCTTCAAGCGGCGGTTGAGGTGTTGCAGCAAGCCGGGGTTGAGGCCGCCTACGGCGTCTGCGACGTCCGCCGCCACGATGAGGTGACGGCTGTCATCGACGAAGTGCTGCGAACGTTCGGACAACTCGACATCGTCGTGAACAATGCCGCCGGAAACTTCCCGGCCCCGATCAGCGACCTCAGCCCCAACGGATTTAAAGCCGTGGTCGACATCGATCTTCTCGGGACATTCAACGTTTCGAAGGCGGCGTACGACCTGTGGCTTCGTGATCACGGCGGCAGCGTGGTGAACATCAGCGCGGCGATCCAATACCGCGGCATGGCCCTGCAGGCGCACGTTGTTTCGGCCAAGGCCGGCGTCGATGCGCTGACTCGCGCCAGTGCGATCGAGTGGGGGCCCGACGGGGTTCGGGTGAATGTCGTTGCCCCCGGGGCGATGGCCGGAACCGAGGGAGTCAAGAGAATCGCCGGCGACGACAAACACCGCACCAGCCAGAATCCGCTCGGGCGATCCGGTTCAACCACCGAGGTGGCCGAAGCGGTGTTATTCCTGGCCAGTGATGCAGCGTCCTACGTAACGGGAGCAACGCTGGTGGTCGACGGCGGTGGTTGGTTGACCGCCAGCAGCCCTCTGCGGCCAGGCCCGGCCTCAGCGGATTAGGTATTTGGTCCCGAAGAGCATTATTCTTGCGCGCGGCTATTCGTCGACTTAGGAAAACTCCTCATGCCTGTTCAGACCACACTGCGACGTGCACAAGCGCTGCGCAGCGGCCGTACCCCAAGTGTCGCTCGTCGGGTGAACTTCCCGACGGTCGGTCAGTGCTTCGACATCGAAGTCAGTCGCGATACCGACGGCTGGCTGATCCGAATCCCCGAAATCGGCAGTGTCACCCGCGCCGTCCGACGGGTCACCGTCGAGGCGGCGGCGCGGGAATGCATCGCCACCCGGACGGGCATTCCGATCGGCTACATCGCCGTCTTTGTCGCAAGCGAGACCCGCTAGCGTCCAGGCGGTCAGGCCACTCCCGCAGAGCCACCGCGCTCGCGTTTGTGGAACTTGTTGAGTGATCGCACCAACGACGCCTCGATCAGCTTGTCGTCGAGCAGGGCCCGCATCAACGGGTTGAACACCTCGTAGGTCTCGCGGATGTAGACCCGGGTCTTGCGTGCGCTCCCCCCGCGTAGCCTCGTTCCCGACCGATCTGTCGCTGGATAAGGCTCCGGCCGAACGCACGAGGGAAGGGCACTGATGCCCATTGCGATCACTCCTGAACACGAGGAGCTGGCCCACTCGGTGCGGTCGCTGGTGGCGCGGATGGTGCCTCCCGAGGTGCTGCACCAAGCGATCGAGACACCGATCGCCACGCCGCCGCCGTATTGGCGGGTCGCCGCGGATCAGGGACTCCACGGCGTGCACCTGGCGGAATCGGTTGGTGGGCAGGGCTTCGGCCTGCTCGAGCTGGCAGTGGTCTTGGCCGAGTTCGGCCGCGGTGCCGTGCCAGGCCCGTTCGTCCCGTCGGCTATCGCCAGTGCCCTGATCGCGGCCCACGATCCGGAATCGGAATTGCTCGGCGAGCTTGCATCCGGCGCGGTGATCGCCGCGTACGCACTCGATGGGACAAACTCGTCGCTGACTGCCACCCGGCAAGGTGGTGTGCTCGTGGTCGGTGGCGAAGCGCGTTCGGTGCTCGCGGCCGCACAGGCGACGCTGCTCGTGCTGCCGGTGTCCACCGACATCGGCTCCGTATGGGTGGCGCTCGACGCCGGCCAGCTCGATCTCGAGCAGGTCGTGAGCGTGGACCCGCTGCGGCCGGTCGCCCATGTTCGCGCAGGAGCCGTCGAGGTCGGCGAGAACCGCGTGCTGGGCAACCTGAGCAGCGACGCCGCGCAGGCCATCGTGTCCACGTTGCTGTCGGCCGAGGCAGTCGGCATTGCGCGCTGGGCCACCGAAACTGCGGCGGCCTACGCAAAGATCCGGGAGCAGTTCGGCCGTCCCATCGGTCAGTTCCAGGCGATCAAACACAAGTGCGCCGAGATGCTGGCCCGCACCGAGCGGGCAACCGCGGCGGTGTGGGACGCCGCCCGCGCTATCGACGAAGGGATCGAAAAGCCGGAATCCGGCTGGGAATTCGCGGCCGCCGTGGCGGCGACGCTGGCCCCGGCGGCCGCAAAGAGCTGCACCCAGGATTGCATCCAGGTGCACGGCGGTATCGGCTTCACTTGGGAGCACGACACCAACGTCTACTACCGTCGGGCGGTCGGGCTCGCCGCCGCCTTTGGCCGCGCCGCCGACTATCCGCAGCGCGTCGTCGACACCGCCACCACCACTGGCGTGCGCAAACTCAACATCGACCTCGACCCCGGCACCGAGAAGATCCGCGCGGAAATCCGCGCGGAAATCGAAGGCCTCAAGGCGATTCCATCCGAACAGCGCACAGACGCGATCGTCGAAGGTGGCTGGGTCATGCCGTACCTACCCAGGCCGTGGGGCCGCTCGGCCACGCCAGTCGAGCAGATCATCACCGCGCAGGAATTCAGCGCCGCCCGGGTCCGGCGCCCAATGCTGGGCATTGCCGGCTTTCTGGTTCCGTCGATCATCGCGTTCGGCAGTGAAGACCAGAAGCAACGGTTCCTGCCGTCGACGCTGCGCGGTGAAATGAACTGGTGCCAGCTGTTTTCCGAACCCGGCGCGGGTTCGGACCTGGCCGGTTTGTCCACGAAGGCCGTTAAGGTCGACGGTGGTTGGCGAATCACCGGCCAGAAGATATGGACCACACTCGCGCAGTACGCGACATGGGGTGCGCTGCTGGCGCGAACGGAGCCAAGCGCTCCGAAACATAACGGCATTACCTACTTCCTGCTGGACATGGCCAGCGAAGGTGTCGTGGTGCGGCCGTTGCGCGAGCTCACCGGCAAGGAATTCTTCAATGAAGTGTTCATCGACGATGTCTTCGTGCCGGACGGCCTGGTGCTCGGTGAGGTCAACCGTGGCTGGGAGGTCAGCCGCAACACGCTGACCGCCGAGCGAGTGACCATCGGCAGCGCCGAGAACCCGAGCCTCGCCAGTCTGGACCGTTTGGTCGAGCTCATGCGCGACGGAGAGTTCGACCAGATTGCACAGAACCGCGCCGGCCAATTGATTGCCGAGGGCTACGCGGCCAAGGTCCTCAATATGCGCTCGACGCTGCTGACGCTCGCGGGTGGCGACGCGCTGCCGTCGGCCGCGGTATCCAAGCTGCTCTCGATGCGCACCGCCCAGGACTACGCCGAGTTCGGGTCGGCATCGTTCGGCGTCGACGGAGCAATCGGTGATACGGAGCAGCTGCAGGGCCAGTGGGCTGAGTACCTTCTGTCCAGCCGCGCCAGCACCATTTACGGCGGTACCTCGGAGGTGCAGCTGAACATCATCGCCGAGCGATTGTTGGGGTTGCCCCGCGACCCGTGACTCGCGACCCGATCCGTGACCACCCAGCCCGTTGGGTTAGATCTTTACCGACAGCGGCCGGACGTTCCAGATCTCGTCGCAGTACTCGGCGATCGCGCGGTCCGACGAGAACTTGCCGCTGCGTGCGGTGTTCAGGATGGACATTTTCGTCCACGCGTCCCTGTCCTGCCATGCGGCGCTTACCTGGTCCTGGCAGTCCACATACGACGTGTAGTCGGCGAGTAACAGGAACGGGTCGTCGTTGCGGAGGTTGTCCACCATCGGCCGGAACACCTCGGTGTCGCCGTGCGAGAACGTCCCGCCGGCGATCAGATCCAGCACCGCGCGCAGCTCTTGGTCGGTGTCGATGTAGTCGGCCGGGCGGTAGCCGTTTGCCTTGACCGCTTCGACCTCGCTCTCCGTCAGGCCGAATAGGAAGAAGTTCTCGGGCCCGGCCTCTTCGCGCATCTCGACGTTGGCTCCGTCCAGCGTGCCGATGGTCAGGGCGCCATTGATCATGAACTTCATGTTCCCCGTGCCCGACGCTTCCTTGCCCGCAGTGGAGATCTGCTCGGACAAGTCGGCGGCCGGGTAGATCATGTGTGCGTTCTGCACGTTGAAGTTCGGCACGAACGCCACCTTCAGGAACCGGTTGACGTCCGGGTCGGCGTTGATCGTCTCTCCAACGGCGTTGATCAGCTTGATGATCCGCTTGGCCATGAAGTATCCGGGCGCGGCTTTGCCGCCAAAGATGAAGGCCCGTGGTGGAATCGACAGCCCGGGGTTCTGCTTGAGCCGGTGGTACAGGGCGACGATGTGCAGCACATTGAGATGCTGACGCTTGTACTCGTGGATGCGCTTGACCTGGACATCGAACATCCAGTCGGGGTTCAGCTCGACCCCGGCCACCGAGTCGATGTACCTGGCCAGGCGCGCCTTGTTGTTGCGCTTCACGTCGCGCCATTCGAGGCGGAAGGAGGCGTCGTCGACGAAGGGCTCCAGCCCGCGCAGGCGCTGCAGGTCGGTCAGCCAGCCGTCACCGATGGTGCGGTCCAGCAACTCGCGGAGCCCGGGGTTGGATAGCGCCAGGAAGCGGCGTGGCGTCACGCCGTTTGTCTTGTTGCTGAACCGCTCCGGCCACAGCTCGAAGAAGTCTTTGAGCACACTGGCTTTCAGCAGGTCTGAGTGCAGTGCGGCGACGCCGTTGACGGCGTGGCTGCCGACGGTCGCGAGGTGCGCCATCCGGACCTTCTTGCCGCCGTCCTCGCCGATCAGCGACATCCGGCGGAGCCGGTCCTCGTCGCCGGGGAAACGGGTGCGTACCTCGTTGAGGAACCGGCGGTTGATCTCGTAGATGATCTCGAGGTGGCAGGGCAGCGACTCGCCGAACATCTCCAGCGGCCAAGTCTCCAGCGCCTCGGGCAGCAGGGTGTGGTTGGTGTAGCCGAACGTCGCGACGGTGATTTCCCACGCCTCGTCCCAGTCCAGCTGGCGGTCGTCGACCAGCAACCGCATGAGCTCGGCTACCGCGATCGACGGGTGGGTGTCGTTGAGCTGCAAGGCGAACCGCTGGGGGAGCTCCTTAACCCCCGCGTCGGTCAGGTCGTCCATGATGTGCAGCACGTGCTGCAGCGAGCAGGACACGAAGAAGTACTGCTGGAGCAGACGCAGCCGCTTGCCCGCCTCCGGCTCGTCGTTGGGGTAGAGCACCTTGGTGACCGTCTCCGAGGTGACCTCGTCCTCGACCGCCTTGTAGTAGTCGCCGGTGTTGAAGGCTTCCAGTGCGAACGACTTGACGGCCCGAGCGCTCCACAACGTCAGCACGTTGCAGGTGTTGACGCCGTAACCCTGGATGGGCGTGTCGTAGGCGACGCCTTTGAGCACCCGCCCCGGCACCCACCGGGCGCGGTCGTGGCCGGCCTCGTCGGTGTAGTGCTCGGCGTAACCGCCCCACTTGACCAGATAGTTGACGTCCGGCTTAGCAATCTCCCAAGGGTTTCCGTTGGCCAGCCAGTTGTCGGTCTGCTCAACCTGCCAGCCGTCGCGGATCTCTTGGTTGAAGATGCCGAACTCGTAGCGGATGCCGTAGCCGATTGCCGGACGCTCGAGGGTGGCCAGCGAGTCCAGGTAGCACGCCGCAAGCCTGCCCAGACCGCCGTTGCCCAGTCCGGGCTCTTCCTCGCAGGCCAGGATCTCGTCGAGCTCCTGGCCCATCGCCCCCAGCGCGTCCTTTGCCGCCTGCTCCATCTGGAGGTTCAGCAGGTTGTTGCCCAGCTGCGGGCCCATCAGGAATTCGGCCGACAGGTAGCAGGTCACCTTGCGGCCGAGATCGAGCGAGGTCTGCGTCGACGCCACCCGGCGGTCCTGCATGCGGTCACGCACGGCCAGAGCGAGAGCCCGGTAGTAGTGCTCGGGCCGCAGGGCCGCGGCCGGACGCCCGACCGAGTAGCGGATGTGATCGGTGATCGCCCTTTGTAGCGCCGCCGCGTGCATGCCGGTGCGAGCGTGCTCGACCAGATCGGCCGGTGCGGGACCGTTGGCGGCGATTCCGGCGGAGGGATTCTGATCGACATCGGTCATCGTGAGTCCTACTTCCCTTGAGATTTGGAAGCACCGTACCGATATGCCCGGCGGCGCGCAGGTCGTCAGTCTGTCAGCGCATTTTGCACATCAGGCGCGCAATTGACGACCGTCGCGTGAACGCGAGTTCACGTGACGGTGCCGAAACGGCGCTATCGGTGGGGTTGCAGGTAGGGAAGGACTCGGCTCGAGTGGCCGGATCTAGATGTGGCTGTTGGTCAGCGCATCTTTTCGGGAATCGAATTCAGCGCATGCAACACGTGCACGGCCAGTTCGCTTGCAGCCTTCTCGGCGAGCTTGGAATGAGTCTTGATCGTGTCCGCGACGAGGTCCAGGCGTACGTCGTAAGGAGTGCGCACGGTTGTTGTTGGCGAAGCCATCAGATTTTCCTTTTCAGTCGAGCATGTTGGCTCGCAATCGAGCGGCCCTATGTAAATGACGTTACGCCCTTTGCCCCGCGCGGGTTTCATTAGGGCTGGATGAAACCCGTGCGTCCTTGAGCGAGCAGACGGTTCGCTAGCCCCACATACGCGCTGGCCACCACTGGCCATGCCATCTCCGGTGCCCGTTGCCTGGCCTCGGCCGCCATCGAGCCGGCGAGGCGTGGCTGGGTGATGATCTGGTGCAGCGTTGAGGCCAGCGCGTCCGGATCGTCGTGGCTGACGATGATGCCCGCCCCGCTGCTGAGCAGCTCGACGGCATGCGGAAATGCGGTTGCGACGACTGGTCTGCCGTTCGCAATCGCATCGACGAGTACGCCGGAGGTCACTTGTTCGGTGGAGTCGTAGGGCAGCACGACAACGGAGGCCTGCTGGATGAGCGCGGTCAGCATTGCGTTGTCGTAGTAGCCGGAGTCGAAGGAGACCGAATCAGCCACGCCGTTGAGCCGGGCCTGTTCGATCCGGGCATTGCGGTACGCCTCGCCCTCGGCGGCCAACACCTTGGGATGCGTCGGGCCGGCAACGAGGTAACGGGGCCGACCGGGCACATTGCGCAGCGATGGCATTGCGTCGATGACCCGCTCGATGCCCTTGCCCGGGCCCAGCAAGCCCCAGGTCAAGATGGTTGGTCTACTCGGACGCTTGGCGCGCGGGCTGTTGGGGACCGTCGCGCCGTGCGGGATCGTGGTCACCTTGTGGCGGTCGACGGCGTAGCCGGCACACAGGCGTTGTCGCGCGGCATCGGACATGACAACCACGTGACCCGCCTGCGCCACGATTTTTTCGAGCACCGAACGTTGATGTGCGGTGGGCGTTTTAGGGATCGTATGGGCGATGACGATTGACGGGACGAGCAACCCGTCGACGATGTCCAGCACTTCTTCGCCGGCCACTGAGCCGTAGCTGCCGCACTCGTGCTGGATGATCGCGACGTCGACCTCGTTCAACAGGTCTTTGCACATCGAATTCTGCCCGTCGGCCATCCGAATGACGCCGGACTGGGATCCGTGGGCGCATAGCGCACCCGAGAGGCCCGCGCCGAACCTCGCCAGCCCGTTCGGGGTAGGCGTGTAGGGACCGACGATGCCAAAACGTACGGTACGTGAAAGCGTTTGCGGCGCAGCGGGGGACAGCAGCGACGGATGGCTGGGTAGAGCGTTCAAAGGTAATCCCGACGTGCGGTCGCTACCGGAGTGTCCGGCGTGAGCGGTTGCTCTGCAAGATCAGCGGAAATCGGCTGATTGCATCCCGGACTGGCTGGTTTCCCAACTACTTAACGCTACACCCAGTGGTCGGCGCCTCGGGAACAGTCAGGAATCGGATAGATATTTAGCGGAACCTAATATTTGTGCCAGACTCGGTGTTCGTTCGAGCGTCCATAACGAGTCAGGCGAGGGAAGCGCGGATGTCGACTACTCGGGTCATCCAACGGGCCACTGGCCCAGTCGAGTCGGTCCAACTCGCTGAGGTCATCGACAACCCCGAATTCGAACTCGTCGGGGTGTTCGTTTACTCGCCCGACAAAGTGGGAGTGGACGCGGGAACACTGGTGGGGCGTCCCGCGGGCCGCGGCACCACCATGGACGTCATCAAGAGTGGCATCGAGGTGCCACCCGGCATGATCCTCGTCGAGGAAACTTCTGCATGGGTTCGGCGCTGGCGCGCATGCAGGTGCGGGTCGCGCTCGAGGAAGTCGTCAAGCGATGGCCCGACTGGCAGGTGGACTATCCGAACGCGAGCAAAGCTCACACCGCGAGCGTCCGCGGGTGGGGCAAGTTGCCGGTCGTCACCGGTTAATCTCGGCGCCGGTGACGCCGCGGAGCAAAATGTCGCGCAGGTGCACCTCGGGCCGCGCTGGTGCCGATGTCGCGCAGGATGTTCTCGGGCATCCACTGCAGGCCTATGACGCAGCGCGCCAGCATCTCCTTTGGTGCGTCGTCGATTTTGATGGACCCTGACTGAATCCCTTGGGAAAGAAGGGTTTTAGTTTGCTTCAGCCGGGTAGGAAACTCCATGCTCGGGTTCGGGGCGTCCGGGGGAATCTGCCGCATCCACGCGAGCTGGATGCGGAACTCGTCGCCGAACCGATCCAGTGCGTTGATGTTGACCCAACTCAGAGCATCCAGCTTCTCGATCGGCGAGGAATTCGAGCGAAGGATCTCCCTTGCACCGGCCTCCACTTTCTCGCCGAAGCCACCCATGATGGACGCAAGCAGCTGGTCTTTCGAGCCGATCAGGCGAAACACGTTGCCGTGGCCCATTCCCGCTGCGGCGGCGATGTCCCGGACCGTGGTGCCCTCATAGCCCCTGCGCCCGAACTCCGTGCGCGCAACCGCGCGGATATGGGCCGCCCGATCGTCGGGCTCGGTGTCTTCGGTCCAGCCCTTGATGACCTCGTCGGCGGCTAGGAACGCGGCGGACTGATCGAGTTCGGCGTCGGACGGGCGACCAGCAGCCAGTCCCTCCAACATGATTCGGCAGAATAGCGTGGCAACCCGGTCGGTGGCGGCGTTGTGCCGCAGGGTGTCGAGGCCGACCTGCAGCATCGTCTGGCTGATCCGATCGGCGAGCAGACGTAGGTCGATGTCCGACAGAATGTACCCCCCCACCGCGCTGCCCGCAGCGTTTGGAACATGGCTTCCAAGATGGCCGTCGGGCGTCGTTGGGTCCATTCGATGAGCTCGGGATTCGAACTCGGGGTCTCGTACATCGAGATCTGGATGGCGGCGCGGTGTGCAACGGCGCACTGAGCTGTGGCGGTCCCCAAAGCGGCGATTCGCGCGAACCCGGGCCGGGAGCCGGGATCGTCCAGAGTGTCGAGCGCCTGTTGGGCGACGTGATCGAGATCGGCGTGGTAACGCCGAAGTAGCTCGACAAGCAACGCCTCTTTGGACGCGAAATGGTGGTACATGCTCCCGGTCTGGATGCCGGCGGCGTTGGCGATATCGTGCATCGAGGTACGCAATCCCGAAGTGGCGATCAACGACGCCGCGATCTCCAAGACTTCAGCGCGCCGAGTTCCGCCGTCTGCCGCCCGTCGCGGCGTCACCGACGGACGCTCCACAACATCGACACGCCTACCGACTCCCGTTTGCCGAACGGCACAACCGAACTAACGTTTGGTTAACGCTAGCAGAGCAGATTGACCGCTCTGCCGAAGACATTGGGCATTGCCTGTGCAGCCGGCACGATGCCGGACCGCACCGTCGCGTGCGAGCTCGCCTGCAGCAAGGCCGCGGTCAACATTCGGTACCGCCGGGTCATCTGGCGCCACCGTCGGTCGTAGGCGCCGGGCTGGTCTGCGACAACGGAGTTCACCAGCAACTCCGCGGCGCCGAACGCCAAGCCAAGGCCCTCCCCGGTGAGGGCGTCGATGTAGCCTGCCGCGTCGCCGACCAGCATTACGCGTCCCACTGTCCGACTCGAAACCCGTTGCCGCAGCGGGCCGGCGGCGCGGTCCGGCTCGTGCGGCCGACCACTGATCCGATCGCGCAAAGCCGGGAACTCTTCCAGGTGCGTGTCGAATCCACCGCGACGCGACTTCAGCAGCGCTACGCTCACACAGTCGTCGGCGATTGGCGTCACATACGCCTCGGCTCCAGCTGCCCAGTGCACCTCGACATGGTCCGACCATGGCGCGATCTGCACGTGCCGGCGGATGCCCCATCGCCGCGGACCCGGGCTCGGGCGTTCCAGGCCGAGGGACCGGCGGATGGGCGAGTGCAACCCGTCGGCAGCGGCCAGGTAGCGCGCCCGCCAGTTCCCCGCGCGTACAGACGCAGCGTCCTGGCTGATCTCGCCAACCTCCCAGTGGCAGATCCGCACCCCCGCGCTGGCGGCCGCGTCGAGAAGTGCGCCGTGCAAAACCGTTCTGCGCACGCCGTGTCCCGAGCCACGCTGGAACGGCGCGTCGACGTGCCGGTTGGCGTCGTGGTAGCTGATTCCCCGGAATGGTCTGCCGTAAGGATGCACGCCGAGTCGTCCCAGGTGCCGCAGGGTATGCGGCATCAGCCCTTCACCGCAGGCCTTGTCGATCGGTCCGCTACGTCGCTCGACGACGACCACTTCCAGTCCGGCCGGGCCACCGCCGACAACGAGAAGGTCAATCACGTCAGGCTCGCCAGTGCGGCGTTTTCAACTTTGACCCGTGTTCTCAGCAGCATTGCGTTGAGCACCGTGAACACCAGAGCGGTCACCCATCCGGTGTGTACCAGCGGCAGCGCAACCCCTTCGGCGATCACAGCGACGTAATTCGGATGGGGCACAAAGCGATACGGGTCACCGGTGATGCGATCCGCGCCGGGGATGACGATCACGCGGGTGTTCCACTGGTGGTTCAATGTGGTGATGCACCACCAGCGCAACACTTGAGCTGCGACCACAATCACGAGCATCGGCCAGCCCAGCGATGCAATGAACGGGCGATGCAGCGCGATTGGCTCGGTCAGACACCCCGCCAGCAGGCCGGCGTGCAGTGCGACCATCGCCGGATAATGCCCGGTGCCCAACTCGACGCCGCCGTGCAGCCGGTTCCAGGCTCGGTTGAATTCTGCGACAACAACTTCGGCCAGTCGTTCGACGGCGACTACGCCGATCAGCAGCACATACCAGGTCATGGCGAGGTCACCGCCACCGCAGCATGACGAGCTCGGAGCAAAATCCGGGACCCATCGCAAGCATGACTCCTGGGCTGCCCACGGGTGGCCGCTTGGCGATCGTGTCGCGCAATACGTGCAGCACCGACGACGACGAGAGATTGCCGACCTCGCTAAGCGAGCGCCACGTCAGCTCGAGTGCATCGTCGGGCAATCCGAGTGAGTCGACGATCGACTCGATGACCTTCGGACCGCCCGGGTGGCTGACCCATGCACCGACATCTGCGATGTCCAAGCCGTGCGCGGCAAGGAACTGCGTCACGTCGTCGGCCAGGTACCGCTCGACAATGGCCGGCACGTCCGGGGAAAGGACGAGCCTGAATCCCGACGAACCGACGTTCCAGCCCATGGTGTCCTGCGAATCCGGGTAGAGGTGACTGCGCGATCCCAGGATCTCCGGGCCAGCGGCACGGATCTTTTTGGCGCGACGTTCGCCGACTGCGACCACCGCTGCGGCGCCATCGCCAAACAGCGCGGTGCCGACCAGGGTCGCCATCGATGGCCGGGCCGCAGGGAAGGTGAGCGAGCACAGCTCTACAGACAACAGGACCGCGACATCGTCAGGCGCACCGCGCAGGTAGTCGTTGAGCCGCCCCACCCCGGCTGCACCCGCGACGCAACCAAGGCCGAACATCGGCACGCGGCGCACGTCCGGGCGTAGCCCCATGCGCGTCGCGATGCGAGCCTCCAGCGAGGGGACCGCCAGACCGGTAACGGTTGTCGACATGATCACGTCGACGTCCGTTGGTTGCAATCCCGCCTCGTCGAGCGCACCGGCCAGCGCCGCACACCCGAGTTCCACAGCCTTCTCGATGAAGATGCCGTTCGCGTCACCGAAGTCGGTTAGCGAGGCATACTGCTCGAGAGGCAATACCAGGCAGCGACTATCCACCTTGGAACTCGAATGCAGTTTGTGCAGCGCGTCCCCGCAACCTTCGAAAGCCGGTAGCGCTGCAAGTGCCTCGGTGATCTCGTGCTGGGCATAGCGGTTCTCCGGCAACACCCCCTGCACACCTGCTATGACTCCGCCAGCCTTACGGGCGCGAAAGTTGGCGCCGCTCAACGGTCCTGTCATGTGCTTGACCATTCTTGCAACCCTTCTTGAAGTGCGTGGCTTGCCGGCACCGTTGCCGCGTCTGAAATCTGGCCCTCGCTGATGCCGAAACGTTCGTGCAGCCGGATCAGCGACTTGGGCGCCCACCAACACCAGGTGCCCAACACATGCATGAAGGTCGGTACCAGCACCATGCGCACCAGCGTGGCGTCCACGACCACGGCCAGTGTCAGGCCCACTCCGAACATCCGCATGAACGACACGTGTGCGGCGATCAGCGCGGCGAACGAGATCGACATCACCAGTGCTGCAGCCGTCACCACCCGGCCGGTCCGCGCTACGCCAAGGGCAACACTCTCGTCGCTGTCGGCGCGAGTTTGTCCTGACGTGAGCCAGAACTCACGGATCCGGGAAACCACGAAGACCTCGTAATCCATCGAAAGACCGAAGGCGATGCAGAAGAGCAGCACTGGCATGTTGGCGACCAGGGTGCCGGTAGACATTGTTCCGAGACCGCCGAGATGGTGGTCCTGAAAGATCCACACCATTGCACCGAATGCCGCGCTCAGCGAAAGGACATTGAGGACAAGGGCTTTCAATGGGAGCACCACGCTGCCGGTGAGCAAGAACAACAAGACGAATGTGACCGCCGCGATCAGGCCGAGCACCAGCGGCAGGCGCGATGTGATGGCGTTGACGCTGTCATGGTTGGTTTGCGCGGTGCCGCCGAGTTCGACCGTCCTGCCGCCGGGAGCGGCAACCTCATGTAGGCGGCGCAGCTGGGTCTCGGATGCGTCTGAGAAAAGCGGAGCCGTGCTCCGGACGGTAAGAAATGCGCTGCCTTGGGCCTGACCGGTTGCCGCGGACGGCGGCCCGGCGAGGGAACCGCCAACGAATGTGCCCACCGGGGCGGAGACCGCCGACACTTGGGGCACGCGGGACAGATCCGCTGCGTATGTTGCGATCTCGTCCGCTGATAAGCCGTTGCTGTTAGGGATGACGATGCTGACCGACGTCGCGGAGTCGCTGGCGAAGTCGCTGCGTAGCTGATCGCCGACCAGGTGAGCCGAGGCGGAGTTCGGCAGCACCCGGTCATCGGGGAAACCCCACCGCACCCCGAGGAAGGGCGTACCCAACAGCAAGAGCAGCGCAACCACTGCCAGTCCGATGGGGACCGCACGGCGGATGACGAATTGCGTTGAGCGGTACCAGAACTCCTGCTCGACGGGGGGCTGGACCGGCGCCGGCCGGTTGCGCATGCGGCGTAACAGCCGGCGCACATCCAATGCGTTCAGTCGGTCGCCGAGCAGCACGATGGCCGCGGGCGTGATCACTACCGCCGCGACCGCGGTGAACGTGACGGTGGCGATTCCGGCGTAGCCGAAGGACTTCAGGAAATGCATGGGGAACAAGATCATCGCGGCCATCGACAGCGCGACTGTCGTGGCCGAGAACAACACCGTGCGCCCCGCGGTCGCCATGGTGTGCAACAGCGCCTCGTCACGGCTCGCGCCGCCCGCAATCTCGTCTCGGAACCGGCTGACGATGAGCAATGTGTAGTCGATCGCCAAAGCAAGGCCCAATGCGGTGCTGAGGTTGAGCGCGAAGATCGATACGTCGGTGGTGGACGCGATCAGTCGCAACACCGCCATCGAGCCGAGGATCGACATTGCGCCGATAGCGATCGGCAACGCGGCTGTGAACAACCCGCCGAAGACCCATACCAGCACGATGAAGCTCAACGGAATGGCGATGGCCTCCATCGTCAAAACATCGCGCTGGGCTTGCTCGGTGACCTGCACGTTGACCATCGCGACTCCGCCGGAGCGCACGGAGACTCCGTTGCGGTCATGCGCGAACTGCTGCGACAGCGCGTCGGCGTACTTCTGCGCGTCGGTTTCCGCGCCACTGATACCGGCGACGACGAGCCCGGACTTGCCGTCCTTACTGATCAGCGACGCGGCGGCGGGCGGCGGCGCGGTCCACGCCGAGGTCACGCTCGTCACATGCGCTGACTGGCTTAGCTGGTCGGCTATCTCGGTGCCGACGGCGCTGCCCGCCGGGCTTGTGACACCATCGGGCGCGGACACGACGAATAGCAGCTGCACGTCGCCCTGGCCGAACTTGTCGGTCAGAATCTTTGTCGCCCTGGCTGATTCTGAAGTGGGATCGCCGAAGCCGCCGGCTGACAGGCTCTGGGCGACCGGGATCCCGAAGATGCCCGCGGCCACCATCAGCAGGGCTGAGATGGCGATGGTCCGTCGCGGCGCGACGATGGCCAGATACGCGATGCGGTGCAGCACGCCGCCGTGATATTGCCTGGTGCGTATCGCCATAAGGACCACCCGCCTTGTCAACAACTGGTGACTTGGAACATACGCCAGCCAGAGTGGCCAAGTCAACAGTGGCTGACATAGAGTTTTGGGATGGTAACCAAAAGGCCTCGTGACGCTGCACAGACGCGCGCCGACATCCTGTCGGCCGCGCGCCGTCGGTTTGCGACGGAAGGATTTGAACGCACCACCCTGCGCGCGATCGCAGCGGATGTCGGGGTGGATGCGGCCTTGGTGATCCGTTACTTCGGTAGCAAGCAGGACTTGTTCGCGACGGCGACCGAATTCGTGATTGCGTTGCCGGACCTGACCGGTGCGGAACCCGACCACATCGCGGACATGCTGTTGCCGCGGTATTTCGCGGTTTGGGAAGACGACCACTCGTTCCTGGCGCTGTTGCGTGCGGCGATGACGAGCCGGGTTGCAGCGGACACCCTGAACGAAACCTTGGCCACGCATGTCGCACCCACACTGGCGGCCGCCACGCCGGACAATCAGCAACAGCGGATTGCATTGACGGATGCATTCGTAATCGGGCTCGCCGCAACCAGGTCTGTCATCGGCGACCTGCCTGTGGGCAGCCTCAGTCGCGAAGAACTCAGCCGCTGGGCGGCACCGGTTTTTCGGCAGCTACTGGTTGGGCCCGCGCCGTCGTGACCGCAGCGTTTTCCGGGATGTCAACACCTCGTGGCATAGAGTTTCCGTATGAGCGTGACGCGCCCTCGCAATGCGAGTCAGACGCGCGCTGACATCTTGTCGGCGGCGCGTCGCCGCTTTGGCGCCGAGGGATACGAGCGGACCACCTTGCGGGCCGTCGCTGCGGACGTCGGCGTGGACGCGGCGCTGGTGATCCGCTACTTCGGCTCCAAGCAGGACCTATTTGCGGCGGCCGCTGATTTTTCGATCGATTTGCCGGACATGTCCGGTGTCGATCCCGACGAGGTGGCCGGCATCTTGCTGCCGCGGTTCTTCGCGGTATGGGAAGAGGACGAGACGTTCTTAGCGCTGTTGCGAGCGGCAATGACGAGCCCGGTTGCCGCCGACACGCTGCGAAGGGTGTTCGCACAGCAGGTCGCGCCCAAATTGATCACCGCCACCCCTGACAATCCGATCCAGCGGATCGGGCTGATGGGTGCGTTCGTGATCGGGCTCGCCACCACGAGATACGTCTTGGAAAATCCACCGATCGCCACCCTCAGTCGCGAGGAACTGACCCGCTGGGCGGCGCCGGTCATTCACCAACTATTGGTGGGCCCGGCGCCCTAGCGCACCGGATTATTGACAGCGGGCGCACAAGCCCCAGAAGGTGACTTCCGCTTCGCGCACCGCAAAGCCCTGATCGCTGTCCGGGGTCAGGCAAGGGGCCTGGCCGACAACGCAGTCGACGTCGCGCACCTCCCCGCACGACTCACAGACCAGATGGTGATGGTTGTCGCCGGTTCGCCGCTCGTAAAGCGCCGCCGAGCCCGCCGGCTCGAACTTGCGGATCAACCCTGCGCCGGCAAGGTCGTTGAGCACCATGTAGACCGCTTGCGGTGAGGTGCCCGGAAGGTCGCCGCTGATCAGCGCGAATATCTGCTCGGCGGACGAATGTGGCGCAGACTCCAACGCACCCAGAACCGCCAGTCGGCCCGAAGTTGCGCGCAGCGCCGCAGAACGCAGCTCCTGCTTGTACTGCGCAACTTCCGTCGTAGCCATGCACTGAGCTTAGCATGACCTAATAGTATAAGTTAAGGAGTCATAATATTGAGTAAATCAAAATACGGTGTACAGTTGTCTAAGTACCCAGATAAAGCCAAAACCAAGGAGTAGTGATGACCACCATCAACCACGCGGTTTCCAACACCGAGTTCGTCGCCTCGGCGGCGCTGGCCGCCGATCTGCAGGCCGTGCTGGTAGACCTGCTCGAGTTGTCGAACCAGGCCAAGCAAGCGCACTGGAACCTGGTCGGACCGCACTTCCGTTCCCTGCACCTGGAATTCGACGAGATCGTCGATATGGTGCGCGAGAACGCGGACACGATCGCTGAGCGCATGCGCGCCTTGGAGGTTGTGCCTGACGGACGCACCCGCACCGTCGTCGACACCACCACTCTCGAAGCATTCCCGGCCGGGGAGATCAGCGTTGATCGCGCCGTCGCCGTGATCGCTGAGCGAATTCTGAATGCTGTCAACGTTATTCGCGCTGTGCATGACGAGGTGGACGAGCAGGACCCGACCAGCGCCGACCTGCTCCACGTTGTCCTTGAAGGACTGGAGAAGCAGCGGTGGATGTTGGCAGCCCAGCTGCGTCACATCTCACACTGACTTCTCAAACTGGCAGGGCGCCGGTTCAGCTTGTGACGGTCATTTGGTCGTCGCTGGTGTCCCAGGATCGGACGAAAAGGTCAATCGGAATTTGCTCGTTCCCGCCGTCTTCGCTGCCGCTGTCGTTGAGGTGCACGACGCCGGCGGCCGTGTCGACACCGGTCACCACCACGGCGTGATTGGCCTCGGGTTCGCCGTCTGAGGTTTTGTCCTCGACGGGCTCGCGCCAGATGAGTTCGGCGTTGAGGCCGACGATTATCTTGCGGCCCTGAGCGAGATCTTGCTTGAGTGCCTTCATGCCGGTGGCGGCGCCGGTCTTTTTGGCGCTGCCCTTATCGGTGCTGACGGCCTGGATGCCGTAATGCGCCAGCAGCGCCGGTTCGTCGTCGAAGGACGTGCCGCTGCCGGCTCTGCGTTTTCCGGGCTTGGCGTAGATCGGTCCATGGTGGGAGGGGCTGGGCTTCGACTGGGCCAACTTGACGATCGCGTGTTCGGAGGGCTCGTCGCCGTTCAGCTCACCGACCACGTCGGCGACCGCCATTTCCACGCAGTCATCGTCGTAGAACTGGTAGTGCCAGAACGGGGCGGCCGCCTCGGGGTCGCCGTAGAGGGTGCCCGCGCCGCTTGGTGGGTTGGGCATCCCGGGAGCCGCTTGGGCTGTACCCAGCGTGACCAGGAGAGCGACGGCCAGCGCTGCGGCCGTCGAACCGACTGCGGCGGTGCGTGCCGCAATGCTGCTGTTCATGCCGCGTCCTTTTCGCCGGGAGCAGAATCCGCATTTTATCTTTACGAATTCTCGAAATCCTCGTGCGATTCGTTACACATCGATCGCGGGCGGACGGCGGGCGTACTTTCCAAAAATCCGTCCGACTGTCACGCTGAATTCGTGACGTCAGCCGCTAGCGGCGCGGCTCAGGGAGGACACCATGCGCGTTGCAGTCGACCTCACCAAGTGCACCGGGCACGGTATCTGCGAGTCGATCGCCGAGGACGTGTTCGAAGTCCAAGACGACGGAAGCGTCCTCATCCACGACGATGAGCGGCCCGAGTCGGACCGCGACCGCATGCAAAAGGCGGTCATTCAGTGCCCGGCGGCTGCCCTGCGGCTAGAGGACTGACTCCGACGCCCGNNCACATTTGCGGGCAGCGAATACGGCGGCGCCGCCTCAGGGCTGCGCTGGCCGTGGGCCACGATTGCGTCCATCAGCGAACTTGTCGACGATAGCCGCGGGTAGCGGGCGTGGATCGCCGCGGCGGTCCGATCGTCGATGAACTCGGCGTCGAGGCCGAAATCCATACCGATGCCGAGGCGAGTCAGGTAGCAGAGCGGTCCGCGCCGCTCCGCAATGCCGACTGAACTATGCAGTGCGATCGCGTCCCACACGCCGTCGACCACCGCGCGCTCGCAACCGTGCTCGGTCAGCAGGGTCGCCGCTAAGTCGGCGCCCTCGACTTCAAACCGTGCCTTGCCGGCGACCGCGGTGCCGGCGCCGAGATCGTGCATGACGCAGGCCAAAAACAACGTCTCACTGTCGTAATCGGCGCCTGGGCGTAGTCCGTCACGTGCGGCCAGCAGTTCACCGAACAAGTAGCTGCGCACGCTGTGGTTGAACACCGCTGGCGACTCCGTGGACCGGGCTAACCGGATCGCGGCATGCGCGACATCGGTGGTAACGAGGTCTGGGAGGTCCGGGAGTCCTGGAGCTTGCGGCATGGTGACGACGTTAGGGCCGCGACGGCGACGACGGGAGTGGCTAAAAAGCCATGATCCCCACAACTTAGGACGCGACCTTCGCGCAACCCGCCGGAACCCACCGTGCCTATACTTCGGAGCGACCAACGATAATGACATTCTCCGCATTGGAGAAGCCGTTTCCTGGCCGTTTCCCAGCCCTTTCCAGGAGTCGACGATGAGCGCTAACCACCGGTGCGACGGGAAGGTGGCTCTGGTCACCGGCTGCAGCCGAGGCCTGGGTAAGGCGATCGCCGCTCGGCTTGCGGCGCAGGGCGCAACCGTGGCGCTGACGGCCCGCACCATGGAGCCCGACCCCAAATACCACGGGTCGCTGGGCCAGACGCTCGATGAGATCGTCGCCGCCGGTGGTCGGGCCATCGCGGTCCAGGCGGATCTTTCCCGGGCCGAGGAACGGGAGCGGCTGTTCGGCGAGGTGGTGAGTGCCGTCGGCGCCCCTGACATTCTGGTCAACAATGCCGCGGTGACGTTCCTGCGACCCCTGGACGAGTTCCCCGAGCGGCGGGTCAGGCTGATGATGGAGATGCACGTCCTGGGGCCGTTGCATCTGAGTCAGTTGGCGATTCCCGCGATGCGTGACCGTGGACGCGGCTGGATCCTGAACCTGACTTCGGTGGGCGGCGACTTGCCGCCCGGGCCGCCGTTCTCGNNCTCGACCTGGCCAAGACCGACACCGAGGACATCGAACTGATCACCGAGACGGCGCTGCGGTTGTGCACCGGTGATCCGAAGACGATGACCGGGCGCGTCGCGCATACCCAGGCCTTTCTGGCCGAAGTCGGCTGGTCGAAACCGGTCGGCTGACTGCCTTAAATGGTTGACATCGACATCGACGAGCTGCGTCGGAGACTCGCCGCCGTCGAGATCGCTGACGTCGCCCCACTCGCCGGTGGCGCATCCAGCCTCACCTTCGGTGGTGCGCGGTTTGGGCGGCAGGTGGTGATCAAGGTAGCTCCACCGGGCGTCGAACCGGTCGCGCACCGCGACGTTCTGCGCCAGGCCCACATCATCAAAGCCCTTGCCGGAACGCGGGTCCCGGTCCCCGAGGTGATTTGGGAGGAGCCGGGAGCCCCGCCGCAAACCCCTCCGCTGTTCGTGATGTCGCTTGTCGAAGGCGACTGTGTGGAGCCGCTTTTCGACGGTTGCCCAGCGAGTCCTGACCTGCCAGAGCGCTACCGCAACGCGGCCCGGATTATGGCCGCCTTGCATAGGCTGTCGCCCACCGATCTGGGGCTGGGCGCCGAATCAACGCTGAACCCGGTTGCGGAAGTGCACCGCTGGTGCGACACGTTGCAGACCGTCGANNTTGGCCGCGGGCGCACGAGTCAACGCCGTGATCGATTGGGAGATCTGGTCGATCGGCGATCCGCGGATCGATGCCGGCTGGTTCTTGATCAATTGCGACCCGGACACCTACCAACGCGTTCCGGCCTCCGCCGGTATGGCACCGCCGACCGTCGAACTTGCCGATATCTATCGACACGAGCTGGGGGAGGAGATTGCCGATCTGCCCTGGTTCACCGCGCTGGCCTGTTTCAAGTCGGTGGCAACGTGGTCGCTGATCGTCAAGCACAACCGCCGCCGACGCTCTCCGCGAACCGATTTGGAGGCCATGGCAGCCACGTTGCCGGTATTGCTGGCGAGGGCCCGGTCCATGCTGAACGGCGTGGCTTAGCCGCGGGGGATGCCGGCCAGCTGGTCGGCGAACTTGGCCTCGGCCGCCTCGCGCAGCCGCAGCAGGTGTTCGGAGGGAAAGACATCGGGCGCAGCGGCACGGTCTTTGAGCAACAGCCGGGCCAGCGTCACCTTGTGGACTTCGGTTGGGCCGTCGGCAAGGCCGAGCACGAACGACTCAACCAGGTACTGCACGAACGGCATCTCGTGGGTGGTGCCCAGNNGATCCGTGTAGCTGAAGCGCCCGTGCCGATACGTCGTGCAGGACCTTCTGCATCATCGCCTTTACCGCCGAGATGTCGGCCCGCACCGCTTTGTAATCATTGAATTGGTCAATTTTCCAAGCAGTTTGAAGAGTCAGCAGCCGGAAGGCCTCGATTTCCATCCAGGAGTCGGCGACCATCTCCTGAACGAGTTGCTTGTTGGCCAGCACCTCGCCCTGGGTGTAGCGCGACACCGCCCGTTCACAGATCATGTCGAAGATGCGGCGGACCAGTCCCACCGTGCGCATGGCGTGGTGGATGCGACCGCCGCCCAAGCGGGTTTGAGCGACGACGAAGGCGCCGCCGCGCGGGCCCAGCATGTGATCGTTGGTTACCCGCACGTTTTCGTAGCGGACATATCCTTCGCGCCCGCCGCCGCCCGCGGGCTGATAGCCCAGCCCGACGTCGCGCAGTACGTTGATACCCGGGGTGCTGCCGGGTACGACGAACATCGAATAGCGCTCGTACGGTGGTGCCTCCGGGTCGGTCATCGCCATCACGATGATGAACGACGCCATCGAGGCAAATGAGGAGAACCACTTCTCCCCGTTGATGATCCAATCGTCACCATCGGCGACCGCGGTGGTGGTGAACACCTTCGGGTCGGCGCCGCCCTGTGGCTCGGTCATCGAGAAACACGAGATGATCCGGTTGTCCAACAGCGGCTCGAGGTAGCGCGCTTTGAGCTCGGGCGTGCCGTAATGCGCGAGGATCTCGCTGTTGCCGGAATCGGGCGCCTGCGAGCCGAAGACGATCGGCGCGCATTCCGAGCGGCCCAGGATCTCGTTGAGCAGGGCCAACTTCACCTGGCCGAAGCCCGGTCCGCCGAGATGCGCCCCTAGGTGGGTGGCCCACAACCCACGTTGCTTGACGATCTGCTGCAGCGGTGGGATCAGCGCCTGGCGCACGGGATCGTTGAGATCGTGAGATTCCTTCACAATCAGGTCGATCGGCTCGCACTCGGTGTGCACGAAATCCTGCACCCACTCGAGTTGCTGCGCCCACTCGGGGTCAGTGGAGAAATCCCAGGACATTTGCCGTCCCTCTCGGTAGATGGTTCATTGCGAGCTGCGTTGCGCTACCACGCCGGCGTTTTCGAGCTCGGCGACGGTGTTCCCGTCGAACCCCAGCTCGCTCAACAACGCGTGTGTGTGGTCGCCGGGCAGCGATGGCGATGACGGCGCTTCGGGCCGGGTGCGCGAGAACCGCGGAGCCGGCGCGGGCGAAGTGATGCCGTCGACGTCGATGAACGTTTCCCGGGCGGCAAGGTGCGGGTGCTGTGGCGCCTCGGCCAGCGAAAGCACTGGTGTCGCACAGCATCCCGGTGAATTCAGGATCTCTTCCCACTCGGCTCGGGTCTTCTCGGCAAAGCGGGTGGCCAGCACGGTGCGGTGCTCGGCCCAGGCCGATGGCTCGTCGGCGTCGTGCGGGACGCTGACGCCGAGGCGATCGCAGAGTTCCGCGTAGAACTTGGGCTCCATGGCGCCAACGGCGACGTGGCGCCCGTCGGCCGTGAGGTAGACGCCGTAGAAGTGGGCGGCGCCGTCGAGCAGGTTGTCCTCGCGACGATCACGCCACGTACCAGCTGAAACCATGCCGAAGTACGGCGCCAGCAAGGTCGCCACGCCGTCGACCATTGCGACGTCGAGGACCTGCCCCGCACCGGATTCGCGAGCTTCGAGGATCGCGCTGAGCAACCCGACCGCCAGCAGCATGCCGCCGCCGCCGTAGTCGCCGACCAGATTCAATGGCGGCACTGGGAATTCGGCCGTGCCGATGCCGTGCAGGGCGCCGGTCAACGCGAGGTAGTTGATGTCATGGCCCGCGTGGCCGGCCAGAGGTCCATCCTGCCCGTAGCCGGTCATGCGGGCATACACCAGACGAGGATTGCGCTCGCGCAAGTCATCGGGACCGATGCCCAGCCGCTCGGCCACACCGGGCCGGTACACGTCGACGAAGGCGTCGGCATCGACGACCAACCGGTGCACGAGGTCCCTGCCCCGAGGATCCTTGACGTCGGCGGCTAGCGACCGTTGACTGCGCCGCACCGAATAGTCGATGGGCAGGGGAGCGCCGGCACCCGCGACGGGGTCAACGCGGATGACGTCTGCGCCCAAGTCTCCGAGCAGCATTCCGCAGAACGGAGCCGGCCCCAGGCCGCCCATCATGACGATGCGCACCCCGTTCAACGGACCGACCATCAAGACCACTTCTTCCGGCGTGCGGCGGCCTCGTCGGTCGCGTGCGTGATCACCTGATTGCGGTTCTCGAGTTCCAGCGCCGCAGGCAGGTTCGCTGCGTCGGTGTTGACCTGCAGCGCGCGCTTGGTCAGTTCCACGCCCAGGGGAGCGAGGTTAGCGATTAGCGCGGCCAGCTCCACGGCGCGTTCGCCCAATCGATCGGGCTCGACGAGCTCGCTGACCAGACCGCGCCGGTCGGCTTCGGTGGCGGATACCGTTCGGCCGGTGAGCATCCAGTCGGCGGCGACGCTGGTTCCCACGATCCGCGGCAGGTGGTAGCTCATGCCCATCTCGGCGCCGGATAGCCCGAGCAGAATGGCGGCATTTCCGAACGATGCAGCCGCCGAACAGATCCGGATGTCGGCCGCCAGGCATAATGCGAAGCCCGCCCCGACACAGGGGCCGTTGACCGCGGCGATGACGGGCTGCGGCAAGGCGCGGACGGCCTGCGCGAGCGCGGCCATTCCTTCCTGGAATCGCATCCGGTCCAGCGCGGGCGCGTCGGCTTCCGGCACGTCAGGCCCGAAGTCGCGCATGTCGATCCCTGCGCAGAAGCCCCGACCGGCGCCGGTGAGGACAACGGCGTGCACCGACCGGTCGGTCGTGAAATCGGCCAGTGCATCGGTCAATTCGGCTTGCATCGTCGCGTTGATTGCGTTGAGCCGCTCGGGGCGGTTCAGGCGCACGACGACCACGCCCTCACTCGGCCGCTCGAGGATCAGCGTGCTCGGCATGGTTACGCTCGCTCGATGATGGTCGCCGTTCCCATGCCGCCGCCGGTGCACATGGTCACCAGTCCCGTTGTCAGGTCGCGGCGCTCGAGCTCATCGAGAACGGTGCCGATGAGCATCGCGCCGGTGGCGCCGATTGGGTGGCCGAGAGCGATCGCCCCGCCGTTGACGTTGACCCGGTCCGGGTCGAGGTTGAGATCGCGGATCGTCTTGAGGGGGACGGCCGCGAAGGCTTCGTTGATCTCCCACAAATCGATGTCGGCGACAGTCATGCCGGCGCGCTCCAAGCAGCGCTGCGCCGCGGGTCCGGGCGCGGTGAGCATGATGATCGGTTCGCTGCCGATCGCTGCGGCGGCACGGATCTGGGCGCGCGGTCGCACGCCGTGGGTGCTTATCCAGCGTGCGGAGGCGACCGCCACGGCGGCGGCGCCGTCGACGATCCCGGACGAGTTGCCGGCGTGGTGCACGTGGTCGATGCGGTCGATGCCGGGGTAGCGATCGAGGCAGATCTCGTCGAACGTTCGTTGCTCACCGTCGATCCGCGTCGCGCCCATGGCCGCGAACGCAGGCTTCAGGCGCGCCAGCGACTCGGTGGAGGTTCCGGGACGGGGGTGCTCGTCGCCCGCCACCGCCGAACCGTCCGGTGTGATCACTTCGATCAGGGATCGGTCGAACCGGCGTTCCTCGATGGCAGTGGCGGCCCGGCTCTGGCTCTGCGCTGCGTACGTATCCACCATCTCGCGGTTGAAGCCTTCGAGCGTGGCGATGAGATCGGCCGAAATGCCCTGCGGCACCGTGGGGTAACGCAGCCGGAACTCGGCGTTGTTGCCGTCGATCGTCGGAACCCCGGCCGTCACACCCCAGCGGGACATCGATTCGACTCCACCGGCGATCACCAGATCCTCGCCGCCGGCGGCGACCGCGGACGCCGCGACGGTGACGGCCTGCTGGCCGGACCCGCAGAAGCGGTTCAGCGTCATCCCCGGAACCGTTTCGGGCCAGCCGGCCAACAGAACCGCCAGACGGGCGATGTCGTCGCCGTGGTCACCGGACAGGATGCCGTTGCCGGCGATCACGTCGTCAACGTCAACGGGGTCGAAGCCGGTGCGCTCGGCCAGGGCGGTGAGGCAGCCCGCGAACAACGTCTGCGGGTGAACACCGTGAAGTGCGCCGTCGGGGCGACCCCGGCCGCGCGGCGTGCGTACGGCGTCCAGGATCCAGGAGTCGGTCACACCGTGACCAGGCGGGAGAGGTTGCCGCCCATGATTTTTGCCTGGTCTTCCAGCGGCAGGTGGCCAAGTGCGTCGGCGAAATGCGTTGGCTGCGCGAGGCCCTCGGGGTGCGGGAAGTCCGAACCGAACAGCACTCGCTCAACGCCGACCAGGTCGATCAGCTCGCTGACGCCCTCCTCGTAGAACGGACTGAGGTGGATGCGGTTCTTGATCTCCTCGATCGGGTTGCCGGCGAAGGCCTCCGGCGCCTTCTTGTAGACATCGGCGAGGCTGTCCAGCAGCGGGAACAGCCAACGTGCACCGCTTTCGATCACAGAAACTTTCAGTGTGGGGAAGCGGAACAGGGCGCCGTGGATGACCCATGAGGCGACCGCGTCCTGGACCGGCCGCCACTGCGCGTACATGCCGAAAGCGTCTGTCTTCATGGGCAGCATCTCTTTGCCGTCGCCGTTCCACTCACCGTTGTAGCGGGCGTATCCGCTGTCAGAGGTGTGCATGGCGACCAGCACGTCGTGCTCGACGCAGCGCTGCCAGAAGGGGTCGAACTCGGGCAGCGCGAACGACCGCGGGCCACCGTAGCCGGGCACGGGAGCCGGCCGGATCAGGACCGCGCGGGCACCGCGGGCCACCACCCAGTCGAGTTCTTCGATCGCCTTCTCCACGATTGGCAGGCTCACGACCGGCACCGTGAAGATGCGGTTCTTGTAATTGAAGCCCCAGACCTCGTGGAGCCACTGGTTCAGCGCGTGCACCACAACATGGATCAGCGCCGGATCGTCGCGCATGCGCTCCTCGATGAGGCTGGCCAGTGTCGGAAACATCAGGGAGCGGTCCACCCCGAGCTCGTTCATCAGCTCCAGCCGCGGTGCGGGCTCACGAAACGCCGGAAGGGCCCGCATCGGCTCGCCGAAGATCTCGCGGCGGCTCTTGCCGTCCGGGTTGCCGTACTTGAAATAGTCCTCCATTGCGCCCGGCCGGGCGACGACGTCGAAGGTCGGGTTGGGGATGTAGTCGCTGATCTGGCCGCGGATCGCGATCTTGGTGCGGCCGTTGACCTGCACGTACTGGATCGCGCCTTTGTACTGCTTGGGCAGGAACTGCGTCAGCGAGTCCTGAGTCTCGTACAAATGGTTGTCCGCGTCGAACAGGGGATACGGCAACTTCGGCGTCGGGGTGGTGGACATGCCCCCGATAGTAATGCGTCTCTCGGCTCAGGAGAATAACCTTCTCCGAAATGGCAAAGAGCTTCTCGGGCGCGACGATGTCATGGTCGGAACGTATTGCGCCGGCTTCTTGCTAACTCGGGAGTCGAACGTGTGTTCTAATAGACTCAACAATGCCCGCCCGCTCAATGCGGGCGATTTTCACGAGGAGATCGCCGCAACGATGACTGTAGACACTCTGGCAGCAGAAGCCCCGCCCACCGACTCCGACACTCCCGACGTCTTGGTTCCTTCGGTCGAGAGCACGTCGCTTGGGAGTGTGCCGGCGCCCGACGCGCCCACCGCTGAAGCTTCTGTCGGGGAGAAGCCTAAAAAGCTCCCAGGCAACAAGGTGGCCGGCAAAAAGACCAAGACACTCGAGCTGACCCTTACTGTCACCGGTACCGCCGACGGCGAATGGCGCGCGGAGCTCAAGCAGGGCACCGCCTACCTGGCCCGCAACCTCGCGGTCGCGGCCGCCGCCGTCTCCCGGGCGGCCAAGGAACTGCATGAGGACCTCTCCACCCCGATCGACGAGGTCATCGAAGAGGCGCGCTCCCAGCAGGCCGCCAGGGTCGCCGCCCTCGAAGCCGAACTAGAAGCCGCCCGCAAGGCTCTGGCCGACCTGGACTGAGATCTCAGGAGTCGAGGTTGGTGCTGCTGGTGAGCTTCTCCCATTTCGCGATCTCGCTCGCCCGGCCGTCGGCGACGTAGCGGTAGAGCGCCAGCGCATCCGGCCCGAGCAGCAGGAATGCGGGGGGATCACTCGCTTCGACGGCAGCGATGATCGCGGCACTGGCCTTGGCGGGATCGCCGGCCTGGTTGCCGTCCATCGTGTCGTTCTCCTTGCGGCGTTTGCCGGCCGTGTCCGCATAGTCGTCGATGATCGTCGCCGATTCGACGAGCGAGCGTCCGGCGAAGTCGGTGCGGAATGCGCCGGGCTCGACGATCGTCACGGAGATGCCGAGCGGCGCGAGCTCGCCGCGAAGTGCCCCGCTCACCCCCTCGATGGCGGCTTTGGCTGCCGCGTAATAGCCGGACCCGACTGGCGTCACGGTCGCCCCGATCGACGAGATGTTGACGATCGCGCCGCTGCGGCGTGCCCGCATCCTGGGCAGCACGGCCTTGATCATCGCGACGGTGCCGAAGAAGTGCGTCTCGAACAGGGCACGGACCTCGGCGTCGTCGCCTTCTTCGACGGCGGCACGGTAGCCGTAGCCGGCATTGTTGACCAGTACATCGATGCCGTCGGCGAACCGCTCTTGGGCCTGCTGGACAGCCGAGGTGACCTGCTCGGGCTTGGTGACGTCGAGGGCGACGGCGAGCACGCGCTCGGGCGCGGTGTCGGCCAAATCGGCGACCTTCGTCACGTCGCGTGCGGTGACGACAGCGTTATGGCCGGTGCCGATTACGGCCTCGGCGAGCGCGCGACCGAGCCCGGTCGAGCAGCCGGTGATAAACCAGGTGGACATAGGAGTCTCCTTACCTTCTCCTTGTTTCGGCGTTCAGTGCCAAAATTCAGCCTGCATCCCATTGTCGTTGCACTTCCCGCTCCGCGGCAGTCGGTATCAGACCCGAGGGCGCGAACAACCTCGACGGCACCGAGTCGTCCTCGGTCAATGGCCTGCCGCCACCGCGAGCCGCTTTCAGCGCCACGATAATTCCGGCGACGACGACGATCACGACCACCAGCGCGAAGAGGATGGACAAACTGCCTTGGATGAAGGTGTTCCTGATCACTTCATTTAGCTGATGCGCGTTCTTGGCCGAACCGAACGCCGTCTTGCCCGCGTGCTTCGCCGCTGAATATTGAGCATGTTGTGACCAGTAGCCGATGTTCGGATCCGCGGAGAAGATTTTCTGCCACGACGCGGTCAGCGTGACGGCCAGGTCCCACAGCAGCGGAACACCCGGGATCAGAGCCCATTTCAGTAGGCCCTTCTTGATGACGACCACCGTGATCACGGTCAGCGCGATTGCCGCGAGCAGCTGGTTGGCGATACCGAACAGTGGGAACAGCGTGTTGATGCCACCCAGGGGGTCGGTCACGCCCATCAGCAGGATGCCGCCCCACGCCGCGACCACCACCAGGCTGCAGATCCAGACGCCGGGGCGCCAGCTCGGGTTCCGTAGCTTCGCCAGCGGGCCACCCAAATTGCCCAACGCGTCGGAGAGCATGAGACGCGCGACCCGGGTGCCCGCATCGACGGCGGTCAGGATGAAGAGCGCCTCGAACATGATCGCGAAGTGGTACCAGAACGCCTTGAGACCGGCGCCNNTCGCCGACGCTGGCCGCGGCTTGATTGAGCTGGTCTGCGGTCGCCGGTGCGCCCGACAGGCCGAGCCCATTGACGTACTTCGCAGCGCTGGCCGCGGTGCCGCCGGTCTGCGCGGGTGGAGCGTTAAGAGTGAAGTACAAGTGTTGGTTGATGATCGACGCGGTGATCAGCGCCATGACGGCGACGAACGACTCGGTCAGCATGCCGCCGTAGCCGATGAAGCGCATCTGGCTTTCCTTCTCCAGTAGCTTCGGCGTTGTCCCCGATGAGATCAGCGCGTGGAACCCGGACAGCGCCCCACACGCGATGGTGATGAACAGGAAGGGGAACAGGGAGCCGGGGAACACCGGACCGTCGCCGGTGGTGGCGAAGCGTGAGATGGCCGGCGCCGCCATGACAGGGTGGGCAAAACAGATGCCGATCGCGAGCAAAGCGATGGCACCGACCTTCATGAACGTCGACAGGTAATCGCGCGGCGCGAGGAGCAACCAGACCGGCAGCGCCGACGCCACGAAACCGTAGATGACGATCAACCACGACACCTCAACGGGGGTGAGGTTCAACCAGGCTGTGCCCCAAGATGTTTCGCCGACCCAATTGCCGGAGGCGACGGCGAGCATCAATAGCACAAAGCCGATCACCGATACTTCGGTGACCTGTCCGGGGCGGATGTATCGCAGGTAGCAGCCCATGAACAGGGCGATGGGGATGGTCATGGCGATGGAGAACACTCCCCAGGGGCTCTGAGAAAGTGCCCGCACCACGACCAGTGCCAGCACGGCAATGATGATCACCATGATGACGAAGGCCCCGATGAGGGCTGCGGCTCCGCCCACCGCGCCGATCTCGTCGCGGGCCATCTGGCCCAGGGAACGGCCGCGCCGCCGCGTGGAGATCCACAACACCAGGTAGTCCTGGACGGCACCGGCGAACACCGCGCCGAAGATGATCCAGATGCTGCAAGGTAGATAACCCATTTGGGCGGCCAGCACCGGGCCGACGAGTGGTCCGGCTCCAGCGATGGCGGCGAAATGGTGGCCGAACAGCACGCGCCGGTCGGTCGGCACGAAGTCGGTGCCGTCGTCGAGAATTTCGGCCGGCGTGGCGTGGTCGTCGCGCGGGCGAACGACCTTCATCTCTATCAACCGGGCGTAGAAGCGGAAGCCGATGATGTAGGTGCAGATCGCCGCGAGCACAAACCAGACGGCGTTCACCGTCTCCCCGCGGGCGAATGCGATGATCGCCCACGCGATGGCTCCGATGACGGCGATTATCCCGAACACGATCTTGTGCCGGATGGTGATCGGGGAGCGGTCGATTATCGCGACGGGCGGCAAGTCTTCGTCGGTGCGGATGTAGCTGATCTGGCCGTTACTGTCTTGCGGTGCTGCGATGCGCTCGGTCACGGTCAAACCCTACGACGAGTGGGAACAGCCAGGCCGGTGTCAGTACAGTAAGCGCACGGCGTCGATGGTGTCGGCCTCGGCGGGGCCTTTGTCATCGCGGTACCGCACGACCCGCGCGAATCGCAGTGCCAGACCGCCTGGGTAACGCGACGACTTTTGTACCCCGTCCAACGCCACCTCGACCACCTGCTCGGGGCGCAGCACGACCACGTGACCATCGGTGCCGGCCACGGCGAGTTCGGTGAACCGGACGGTTTGCCAGACCAGCATGGCGTCTGTCATGCCCTTGAAAGTCTTTCCCACCATGATGAATTCGCCGCTAGCTGGATCCCGCGCGCCCAGGTGAATATTGGAAAGCTTTCCGCGGCGTCGCCCCGAACCCCATTCCACGGCCAGCACCACCAGGTCCAGGGTGTGCACCGGTTTGACCTTCAGCCAGCCGGCTCCGCGTCGGCCCGCCTGGTAGGGGGCGGTCGGCGCCTTGGCCATGACGCCTTCGTGGCCGGCGGCCAGGGTGGCGTCCAAGAAGGCGGCCGCCTGCATTGGATCGGACGTGATCAGCCGATCGACCCGGCGCTGGGCCGGCGCCAGGGCGTCCAGAGCGGCCAGCCTTTCGGTGGTCGATGCGTCGAGCAGGTCCAGGCCGTCGCAGTGCAAGATATCGAAGAAGAAAACCGAAAGCGGTTGCGCAGCTTGCGCTGAAGCGACATCGACCGATCGACCGAATCGCGACGCGGTGACCTGAAACCGATGCGGCCGGTTGTCCGGCCGCAGCGCGATGGCCTCAGCGTCGGCGATGAGGGTGCTCACCGGCAATGCCAGCGTCGCCTCCACCACCTCGGGCAGCCGCGCGGTGACGTCGTCCAGGCTTCGGGTGTAGACGGTGACGGCATCGCCGGCCCGGTGAATCTGCACTCGCGCGCCGTCTAGTTTTGCCTCGAAAATTGCCGTGCCGCCATGTCTTTCGAGCGCATCGGCCACACTGATCGCGGTCTGTGCCAACATCGGCGCAACCGGCCGGCCGACCCGCAGGGTGAAGTCGTCCAGCGCGGCGGCTCCGCCGGATAGAGCGGCTTTCAAACTAGCCACAGCCACCGCAGGCAGATCACCGCCCAACATCGCGGCACGCTGCACGGCGGCGGCGGGAATACCGGCCGCCTTGGCCACGGCGTCGGACATGATCCCGGCCAGCGCGCCCTGGCGCAGTTCGCCGCCGAGTAGGCGCACCAGAAAGGTCTGCTCAGTTTCGGTGGCTGCGGCGAACAGCCTCGCGATGAGTTCGGTGCGCCGGGCCTGGGATCCCTTGCCCGACACCGTGCCGATCTCCGTAAACATGGCGTTGACGCCGGCGACGGTCAGGGATGGCTCCGGCGCGGCCTGCGGTCGCGAGCGCAATGACGCCCAGCCGACCCCGATCTGGCGCTGACGAAGCTCACCGGACAGCCACGAGACGATGATTGCGACCTGCTCGGGGTCGGGTGCGGCGCGACGCAGCAACTCGGCGATGTGCGCGACCTTGTCGAGGCGCGACGAGGTTCCGCCTACGTTAAGCGATGTGCTTGCGACGTCGAGAAGGAGCACGAACTCAGCTTCGCATGGCGCGCTGACAGCTCCCCGGAGCGGACACGCTAGCGTGCGTGCGTAACGTTACAGACTTAAGAGATTCTGATAAGGAGGCTCCGGGTGGAGATCAACGGGAAGAAGGTCGTCGTCATCGGCGGCGCGTCGGGGATGGGTCGGGCGAGCGCCGAACTGCTCGCTGAACGTGGCGCGGACGTAGCCGTGCTGGACCGCGAGGGTTCCGACGGCAAGGTTGTTGCCGAGGGGCTCGGCGGCGCGTTCTATCCAGTCGACGTCACCGACTTCACCGGCACTGAGGAGACGTTGCAGACCGCGGTCGACAAACTCGGTGGCCTGCACGTCGTGATCACCACCGCCGGCGGTGGCGTCGCCATGCGCACGCTGAGCAAGACCGGTCCGCACGACCTCGAAGCCTTCCAATCCACGGTGAACCTCAACCTCGTCGCCAGCTTCAACATCAGCCGGCTCGCCGCCGCGCACATGGCCAAGAACGAGCCCGAGGACGAAGAGCGGGGCGTCATCATCAACACCGCGTCCATTGCGGCTTTCGAGGGCCAGATCGGCCAGGTCGCCTACACCGCCGCCAAGGCCGGGATCGCGGGCATGTGCCTGACGATGGCACGCGACCTCGGTTCCATGGGGATCCGGGTGCTGGCCATCGCCCCGAGCCTGTTCGCGACCGGGTTGACCAAGGGCATTCCCGACGAGTTCGCGTCGGCACTGACCAAGGACGCGGCCTTCCCGAAGCGCCTCGGCCGTCCCGAGGAGTACGCCAGGCTGGTTGAGGCCATCGTGGAAATCCCGATGCTCAACGGCCAATGCCTGAGACTGGACGCGGGCCAGCGGTTCGCACCCAAGTAGGCGGACCCACGGCGAGGCCCTTTTCGCAATAAGTACACTCTTTAGGCAGCCGGCCCCGCTCCCCGCCGGAGCGGGGCCGGCAGTCACCCCCCGGCGACGACGCCGGCAGGGCAGCAGCGCCAGGAGGGGCCCTCATGGGTATCGCACTGACCGACGACCATCGCGAACTTGCCGAGGTAGCTCGCGCGTTCCTGACCTCACAGAAGGCGCGTTGGGCGGCACGTTCGCTGCTCGAGACGCCCGACGAGGCTCGCCCCGGGTTCTGGCAGGGCATGGCGGAACTCGGCTGGCTTGGTCTGCACATCGGCGAGGAGTACGGAGGCTCGGGCTACGGGTTCCCCGAACTCGTAGTGGTGATCGAGGAACTCGGCCGTGCGGTGGCGCCGGGGCCATTCGTGCCGACCGTGATCGCGTCGGCGGTGATCGCTAAAGACGGCACCGCGGATCAGAAGTCACGGCTGTTGCCGGGCCTGATCGACGGAACCGTCGCGGCCGGGATCGGCCTGGACAGCAAGGTGCGGATCACCGATGGGCACGCAGATGGCGACGCCGGAATCGTGTTGGGTGCCGG
>PLSK01000279.1:46831-49046 GCA_003165155.1 Mycobacterium sp.
AGAATCGGCCCTGGCCCGGGCGCGGACCCTGCTCGCCGCTGAGGCGGTGGGCGGGGCATCCGACTGCGTCGACGCCGCCGTCGGATATGCCAAGGTGCGCGAACAGTTCGGTCGCACCATCGCCACCTTCCAGGCGATCAAGCATCACTGCGCCAACATGTTGGTCTCGGCCGAGTCGGCGATCGCCGCGGTCTGGGACGCTTCGCGTGCGGCATCCGAGGACGAGGCGCAATTCCGCCTTATCGCCGCCGTCGCGGCGGCGCTGACTTTCCCCGCCTACGCGCGCAACGCCGAACTCAACATCCAGGTGCACGGCGGCATCGGCTTCACCTGGGAACACGACGCGCACCTGCATCTGCGCCGGGCGCTGGTGACCGCCGGACTGTTCGGTGGGGACGCGCCCGCCCGGGATGTGTTCGAGCGCACCGCTGCCGGCGCCACCCGGGAAAACAGCCTGGACTTGCCGCCCGAAGCCGAAGAGCTGCGCACCCGGATTCATGCCGAGGTCGCCGAGATCGCGGCGCTAGACGGCAGGGCGCAGCTCGACAAGCTGATCGAGACGGGCTACATCATGCCGCACTGGCCTAAGCCATGGGGCCTTGCGGCCGATGCGGTGGAGCAGCTGGTCATCGAGGAAGAGGTCCGCGCGACAGCCATCAAGCGGCCCGACTACTCGATTACCGGATGGGTGATCCTGACTCTTGTCCAGCACGGGACACCTTGGCAGATAGAAAGATTCGTTGAGAAGGCGCTTCAGCAGGAAGAAATCTGGTGCCAGCTGTTCTCCGAGCCCGAAGCCGGGTCGGACGCGGCATCCGTCAAGACTCGCGCCACCCGAGTGGATGGCGGCTGGAAGATCAACGGGCAGAAGGTATGGACCAGCGGGGCGCAATACTGCGCACGCGGGCTGGCCACCGTGCGCACCGACACCGATGTGCCTAAGCATGCCGGCATCACGACTGTGATCGTCGACATGAAGGCCCCCGAAGTCGAGGTACGGCCGTTGCGGCAGATCACCGGTGGTTCGGAGTTCAACGAGGTGTTCTTCAACGACCTATTCGTCCCCGACGAAGACGTTGTCGGGGCACCCAACTCAGGTTGGACCGTCGCCCGCGCGACGCTGGGCAACGAACGGGTCACCATCGGCGGCAGTGGGTCGTTCTACGAGGGCTTGGCGGCCAAGCTGGTACAGCTCGCCCAGCAAGAGTCAGATCGGTTGGCGGGTGCGGAAATCCGGCTCGGATATTACCTCGCCGAGGATCACGCGCTACGGTTGCTGAACCTCCGCCGGGCCGCGCGCAGCGTCGAAGGTGCGGGCCCCGGCCCGGAGGGCAACGTCACCAAGCTGAAGCTAGCCGAGCACATGATCGAGGGCGCCGCGATCTCGGCCGCCTTGCTGGGGCCCGAGGTCGCGCTCACCGACGGTGTCGGGGCGGTCGCCGGCCGGATGATCATGGGGTCCCGCGGCATGGCGATCGCCGGCGGAACTTCCGAGGTCACGCGAAACCAGATCGCCGAGCGCATTCTCGGCATGCCGCGCGACCCGCTGATCAACTAACTTCTTCCGCCGAGCGTGCGTGTCTGTACGGAGACACGCCGCGTGGACCGGCATTCTGCGCACGTTCGCCGCGCGCAGGTGCAGCCCGTCAGGCAGGGCGGCGCGCAAGCGCTGATTAGGCCGGCGCGAATAAAGGCGCGCCACCGCTTCCCTGCTCGGGTCTGATGTCGACGGGCATCCCGCACGTCACCGAATCCGGTTCACAGTCAACGATATTGGCGGCCACCCGCAGCCCGTTCTGCTCGGCGAGCTCGACGAGAGCGATTACGTACGGGGTCGGGATCTCGGGGTTGTACGGGTGATAGTTCACCGTGTAGGTGAACACCGTGCCGTGTCCCGACACTGGCCGGGCGACTAGCGGGGCCCCACAATCGCGGCATTCGCCGGACGATGGATGCACCCAGCGCGCGCAAGGGTCGCAGTGCTCGATGAGCAGCGGGGATGTCGACTCGGCTGACACGAGCAATACAGTACACTCTATTAATTCCAGATTCCCGCGGGCGGTGCGTTTCGACGAACGGACGGTGCATATGACGTACTTCGAGAAAGACGCGATCTTGTCCGGCATCGGCATCTCGCGGATCGGCCGCCGCACCGGTATTCCGGGGCTGGAACTGACCATGGAGGCCGTGCGGACGGCGATCGCCGACGCCGGCC
>PLSK01000066.1 GCA_003165155.1 Mycobacterium sp.
GCGATTCGTTCAACCCGGCGGCATACATCAGTCCGTGTTGGGTGATCACAAAGAGTTCCGAGGTGATCCTGGCGTTCTGGGTCTCGGCTTTGGCCCATGCCATTGCGGCGCACCGGGTCTGTGCCAACCTATCCGGGACGTCGTCGCTCAGCGTGAGTAACCTTTCGACGAGCGCTCCACCCATTCGCGGATATGCGTCGATGGCGGGCCTGAAGTACCGCTGGAAGATTTCGCCGAAAAAGTCGTACAGTTGCTCGCTCACTGGCAGCTCCCCAGGTTTCAGACCGACACCTCAATTGTGCGCCTTTTTTACCGTCAGCGGAGCACCAGTTTGGCTAGGACGGATCTCCTGACGCCGAGGCCACATTTCACCGCGCCATCGTGCACGCTTGGTAACCAAGTGTTGGTGCTTCGGACGCCCCTCCTTTTCGTCAGGAGCGCCGTCCGACTCGTGCAGAACTCCCGGAGCCGGTAGCGGTCTGCTCGTGGACGGTCAGCGGCGGGATCGTAGGGCACGGTGCGCGTGCGGCCAGAACGGGAGTCCGGCGAAGAACGTGGCTCCTGTCGCGATGACGCCGACCGCAGCATCCACGCTTTTGCGGCCGTCGGAAGCCCAGTACACATCCTCCAAGTCGAGCAACAGCGCCAGTTCGTCGACGACGAGGGCAGCCGCCGACCCGTACGCGATCGCGACAACGGGATGACGCCGTTGCTTCTCCGACCCGCGCAATCCCACCACCCCCACTGCGGCGAGCAACGCGATGCCGATGTTGTAGTGATGGAAGTGTCGGCCACCGAAACTGATGCCCCCACCCGTCGGACCGTACCCACTACGAATCCAATGGGTAAGGATCCTGAGGCCGGCGAACACGATCGTGAACGCCGCCCACGACATGAGCGCCGATTGCTCGGCCGGATCGAGCCGTTTACCCCACTCGTGTCGCAACCGGGACCATCGCCCCGTGTCCCGGGAAACCTCACCAACCAGGGAGGAGGCAGCAGTAGGGTCCGCGGGTTGGCCCGCGCGTGCAGAAGAACCCGACCTCGGATCGGACATTTTTCTCACCTCCGAGCGAAGACGACGGTGACACTGTAGTCGCCTACGGTGACCCACCGGCTCGGTGACGTACCCCATCAACCGTGTCTGTTCTCGGGTGTCGTTTGGCAGCGCCGCGTGAAGGAGACCGGAACTGTTGAACCGCTGCCGGTGCGGGCCGCGTCACAGCGACTCGACACCACCACCTTGTTCGGTCGGTTTCGTGTCGACCCGGTCACCGGCGTGCAAACCGGCCATCAGATTCGCGTCGTTCAGTGGCGAGGCGGACAGCGGACTGCGTGCGCTGTTCGCCCGCGCCGATGGCGACGACATCGCCTATCGCGACTATCAAGACCGCTACCGCGACACCGCGACATCGACCTCTCCTAGGGATGCGGCGGTGCGGGGCAGTCCTGCCGGTTGGCGGCGTCGAGTGCCTTGGGCGCGTCCTCGATCGCGTTGTGCAGCACGTCGAATACCTGGGGATCCCACGTCAGCGCGGTCTTCCAGTCCAGCCCGGCCGCGTTGGAGACGTAGATGCTGTGGGTGTCGTCGAAGGTGTAGCAGCGCCGATGCGGCAGCACCGGGTCGCCGACATCTGTGGCCAGCGCGCTGCGAAGGGCAACGATGCCGTCGTTGGGCCACACTGCGGGATTCACCTGGCCGGGTCGGGTGAACCTGCTGCCCCCGATCAGCACCACCGGGATCTTGTCGAGCACACCGGTCTGAAACTGGTTCCAGCCGTCGGCACCCATCACGCCCATCAGGTAGGCCTGGTTAACCTCTCGTCCGGA
Organism: Mycobacterium sp.; assembly: GCA_003165155.1. Taxonomy (GTDB): domain Bacteria; phylum Actinomycetota; class Actinomycetes; order Mycobacteriales; family Mycobacteriaceae; genus Mycobacterium. The sequence continues at coordinate 1,831 of PLSK01000066.1, forward strand.
GCCCGACAGCAGTCGCAGCACCTCGGCTTTGAACCCTTTCATGGCGTCCTCGCAGAGCTGGTCGCCTAGGCAATCGCTTAGCGGCACAGCATCGTTGGCGTAATCGGACAGGTAAGACCCCTGCCAGGGTGTGCCGATGGTGGTCAGCGAGCGGACCTTCAGCGCTGAATTCGTGCCGGCGAGCACCCGGATGGCGGCGCGTGAATACAGGCCACCCATCGAGTGCCCGATCAGGTCCACCTCGGTGACACCCTTGTCGGTATGCAGCCAGGTCAAAAACCGTGCTAGATGCTCACCCGCGGTGTCGATGCTGCCCTGCGAGTTGACGGTCATGTTCTCCGGCAGGGTGACCGGACACATCCCGAACGGACCGAAGCCGGTCTGGTCGGTGACCTGCCCGCGACCGGCCATCGCCGGTGAGGTGTAGACGGTGTAGCGCTGCTTGAGCAGGTATTCGCGGACCGCGGTGTCGGTGTTGCCGGCCGCCAGGCCCGTGGAGCACGCGTGGTCGGGGGTGGTGAACGGACTAGTCGCATCCCCACCGGAGACGATCACCACCGCTCGGGACGCCGCCGGCTGGGTGGACGTATTGTTGCCGGCACTGCAGCCGGCCAGCATCAACATCAGCACCGCAATCAGCGCTGGTAGTCGTCGCATGGGCTTCTCCTACGTCAAGCCGCTGCCGGTCGGCGACCGGTGCTTCACACCACATGTCGACAAAACGTATCGACGCCAACCCAATTGCGGCACCGACGCCAAGAGTCAGATACCGGGTGATCAGGATCCAGCCACTGCACAACGCGGCAACCTCACCCCGACACCGAGCAGGATGCTATCAGCACGAGGCCGGACACCACTGTCAGAAAGGCTAGCAATCGATTGCGGGGCTTGGGCGTCCCTCGACCGCCTCGCGTTCACCGCCGCGGCCAATACGCCACACTGGGCCGATGATCGCGCTGCTGTTCATCGCCGTCTCGCTGGGCCTGAGTAACCTCGCCGCGACGATCGGCATCGGTGTCTCCGGGGTCGATAACCGCACCCGGCTACATGTCGGGTTGATCTTCGGTGTTCTCGAAGCCGGCATGCCCATCGCCGGGCTGGTCCTNNCCTCGCCCAGACCTACCGCAGCCGCCACGCCGACCCCGACGAAACCAGCGAGGCGTCACTCAACACCGGACCCCCACCCCAGCACGTGGGGCGGCTACTGATCACCGGCGTGGCGTTGAGCATTGACAACCTCGCCGTCGGTTTCGCAATGGGCACCTACCCCGTCAGCCTGATCCTGGCCGCGATCATCATCGGCGTCGTGAGCGTGGGTATGTCCCTGCTCGGCCTCGAACTCGGCCGTGTCCTGGGCTACACACTCGGCCAACGCGGGGAACTCCTGGGCGGCATCGTCCTGATCATCGTCGGCATAGCTATCAGCGCCCAACTGCTCTAACCCACGGCACCATCAGCGCGAGAAACCACTTCACGTAGATGAGACCGGCGATCACCAACAGAATGAAAATGGGCCAGCCATAAGAGGATTGCGATCGTGCGGGGTGTGGATTCAAGACAGCGTCACTTCTTATCTCTTGTCTTTGGTGTCAACCCTCGTGAGCAGCGCGAAGCCGCCGACCATCAATGCCAGCGCGAAACCTGCGATGTCGGAGCTGGTCGGCGCGTGTAGGGCCAGATCGAGAAGGGTCAAGCCCAAGAGGC
>PLSK01000022.1:0-14289 GCA_003165155.1 Mycobacterium sp.
CTCCTCGATATGGTGCACCTCGCACCAGTAGCCAGGGACATCGCAGCCCGGTGCGGTGCAGCCACGGTCTTTCGCGTAGAGCACTATTCGCTGGCCCGGTGAGGCCAGTCGTTTGGTGTGGTACAGCGCAATGGGTTTGGCGTTATCGAAGATGGCCAGATAGTGATGCGCGTGCCGGGCCATTCGGATCACGTCGCTCATGGGGAGTCGGGCGCCACCGCCAGTGAGCCCGTGACCGGTGGCTGATTCGAGGTCCTTGAGGGTGGTGCTCACGATAATGGTGGCCGGTAGCCCGTTGTGTTGGCCGAGTTTTCCTGACGCCAGTAGCGCACGAAATGCGGCGCTGAGGGCGTCGTGGTTGCGTTGTGCGTTGCTGCGCATGTCGCCTCTGGCGGCGTCCTCGGGCGGTGTGCCGTCCACAGTTGGTGTGTCGTCGTCGGGGTTGCACAGGCCCGGGGCAGCCAGTCTGGCCAGCACCGCCTCGATACTGGCGCGGAACTCGGGGGTGACCAGGCCGCTGAGCTTGGACATGCCGTCGGCATCTTGGCTCCCCAGGGTCAGCCCGCGGCGGCGGGCGCGGTCCTCGTCGGTGTAGTTGCCGTCTGGGTTGAGGTATCCGTCGAGCTGTCGGGCGACGTCGGCGAGGTGGTCGGGTCGAGACTGGGTGGCCAACCCGGCCAGCTGCTGTTCGGCGCATTCTCGGGTCCCGAGGTCCACGGCGCGCGGTAGCTGGTGGAGAAACCGCCGAATCACCGCCACATGGGCGGTGCCGATCCTGCCGTCCCGTTGTGCAGCCGCGGTCGCGGTCAGCAGCGGCGGCAGCGCTTCGCCGGTCAGTGCGCGCCGCGGGCCCAGATCGGCGGCCTCGGCGACCCGGCGGGCCGCCTCGCCTCGGGTGATGCGCAGCCGGTCGGCCAGCGCGTGGGCCAGCCTGCCGCCCAGCTCTGCGGGTGTGGCCTGCTCGGCGAGCTGATTGATCAACTCATGTCCCGGGACCCGCAACCGTCGAGTCTCTTGCTCGAGCCGATCCAGCAACGCCAGCCGATCCGGGGTGGTCAACGCGCCGTAGCAGTGCCCGACGATCCGGGACACCGCGCTGTGCAGTGCGTCGAAGTCCTCCTGGACTTGCTCACGATCAGTCGAACGCATGTTCGAATCATATCCGCGTGCACCGACATTGATCTTGATAAAGAGGCCCGGCTACAGGTGTACCGGCTACTAGCTGGCGGGATCCCCGAGGCAGTGGTCCTGGCCTGGTTGGAGCGTTCCGCCACCGGAGTTGGCTATCGCCGCCGCCTCCGCTTCACCGCTGGTCGGACCCCAGCCTCCGAAATATCTGGTGTGCGCAGGGGCCAACGCAAGCGCCATGCACCCACCTGGCCCGCTGGCCAGCAGACGACAGTCGCTGATTGTCGCGCGACACGCCTTCATCGCCGCCTGCTCGGCGGCGGTTTGGCTGGCTGAGCCAGTGTTCGCGATCGAGATACGCCCAGTGGAATCCGACATCACCATGGCAATCCAGTTGTTGTCGGCGTGCGCGATCGGCATTGCTGTGAATGCGACGCCGATCGTGATCGTTAGGGTTGCGAGTTTCTTCATGGGTATCCCGACCCTATTACGCGGCTCTCCCACACGCGACCGGACCAAAGTGATTTAACCGGTTCAGCCGCCGGGTGCGGCCTCCAGCACTTCGGCCGCGGCGCGCTCGCCGGAGCGGATCGCACCGTCGACCCACCCGCACATGATGGCCGAGCTCTCGGTGCCGGCCCAATGGACGCGACCGCACGGCTCACGCAGGGTGTAGCCGAATTGGGTAAGCACGCCCGTGGGGGCGTGGCTGATCATCCCGCCGCCGGAGTAGCGCTCGGTGGTCCAGTTCTGCTCGTGGAATTCCAGCGGCGCACTGGCCTTGCTCCCGAATCTGTCCACGAGCTCGCGAATGACCGCTGCTTTACGCTCGGCCTCGCCGAGTTGACCCAGTCGGCGCGCTTCGACTCCCTCGGTAATGACACACATAACCCCCGGGTCCCCGGTGTCCGTGCAGGCATCGATGGTCAACGTGGCGGGGGATCCCGGTGCGGCGGACTGGCCGGATAGCCCGTCGGCGCGCCAGAACGGCTCGGCGTACACGACCGAGATCTTGAAGACCGCACCACTCGGCATGCGCTGGTGCAGAAGGGCCCGGTCCACCGGCAACGTCGGCTCGTAGGCGATCGAGCTGGCGATCGCCAGCGGAATCGCCACGATCGCCCGGCGGGCCCGCACCGTCAAATCGTCCGCGAGCACCGTCACGCCGTCGGCGTCCTGAGTGATGTGCCGGACCGGCTGGGACAGGTGCAACCCAGCGCCCAAAGTGGCCGCCATCGGGCCGTAGATGGCACCCATCCCGCCGACGGGACGGGCATCTTGGGAGCCGCCCTTGCCCGAAATGACAAAGGTGGGTCCGCCGCCCGACGCCATCTGAAAGAGCATCCACAGCATCGAAACCTCAGAGGCCGCCGACGTGTAAGGGCCGGCCAGCGCCATGTCCAGCATCTCTCGGGCCGGCTTTGACATGGTGTTCTTGTCGATCCATTCCGCCAGGCTGATCCGGTCCCATTCGGCGGCGTCCTTTGCTTCCCAAGGGGCTTCGCGCGGAATCGTTTTGCACATCTTCTCCACCGCCAGCAAACCAAGACCAAGGTTGGTGACCGCCCACGGGCTCATTGTCCAGGGGATGGTGCCGCCGTAACGGTGCTTTTTGCCCCCGACGATCATCATCGCGTCGCCGTCGTTGTGCTGCTTGTACTCGGGCACGCCGAACTCGTTCATGAGCGCATAAACCCGGTCCTGGCCCGGGCCGATCCACGCGCCGCCACGGTCGACCCAGCTGCCGCCGTCTCGAGTTACGGTGAACGTGCGGCCGCCGACTCTGTCTCGAGCCTCTAGCAAGGCCACTGAGCGACCGGCTTGCTGCAGCCGCAGGGCGGCCGTCAGGCCCGCGAATCCCGCACCGACCACGCAATAATCGACATCTGCCATGATCCGCTCCTCGGCTGCGCTGCCTCCGTACCTGAGCAGCAAACTACACCGATCGAGCCATCGGCAGTCGAATTCCAGTGGAATTCGCGGAGTTCAAACCGATCGTTCAGTGGACGAATAAGGCAAGCTGCTGCCGGTGTTTTCATTGACGACCACCCGCCCGCCCAGATAAGGGAAAGCGCGCTGGGCACATGATGTCCGGTTGCAGATTTTGCAGCCGGCCCCGATCGGGATGGCGTTGGTCGGGTCATCGAGGACGACCCCGGTGGAGTAGACGAGTTTGTCGGCGTGGGCAAGGTCACAGCCCAGGCCGATGGCGAAGCTCTTGTGCTGGCCCAGATAGCCGCGCCTTTCTGGGGTGATGGTCTTCGCGACCCAGAAGTACGAACGGCCGTCAGGCATTTGTGCTACCTGCACCGCGATCCGCCCGGGTTGGGCGAACGCGTCGTGTATCACCCAAAGCGGACAGCTGCCGCCCACGCGGCTGAAATGAAATGCAGTCGCCGACTGCCGTTTTGAGATGTTTCCGGCCTTGTCGGTGCGGACGAAGATGAACGGGACCCCGCGCTGTTGTGGGCGCTGCAGCGTCGAAAGCCGATGGCAAATAGTCTCGAAGCCCACCCCGAAGCGGCTGCCCAGCAGGTCGATGTCATAGTGCAATTCCTCTGCGGCCTGGTGGAACTCGCGATAAGGCAGCAGGAACGCGCCGGCGAAGTAGTTGGCCAGACCGACCCGGGCTACACCGCGAGATTCGGCACTGAGTTGGTGGTCGGTGGCCACGATGGCCGCGATGAGGTCTGACTGGCTGAGCAGAGCGAGCTGGGTGGCGATCTGAAAAGCCCGCTGGCCGGGCATCAGCCAGCGCGCGACCCGCAACACCTTGGTTTCCGCGTCGTAACTGCGTTTGGTTGTCTCCGCCAGGTTGCCATCGATCACCACGGTGATGCCGAACCGATCCCGCACCAGCTCGGACAGTTGGATGTCCAACTCGCCGGGGTGCAAGCCGCTTTCGGCGAACATCTGCTCGGCAGCGACGTCGAGTTCACCGATGTAGTTGTTGCGGTCGTAGAAGAAATCGCGGACCTCCTCGAACGGCATCGGACGTTCCGGAGGCTGCGAGGTCTCGGCGGTCGCGCGGGATCGATAGCCCTCTAGTTCTTCAGTGGCATCGCTCAAACGGCGGTGGACCGTCACCAGACTGCGGCCGATCTCGGGCATCCGGGCAACGAACTCTTCGATCTGGACGCGGGTGACCCCGTGTTCCGCGCCGGTCTCGGTGAACAGGTCGCTGAGGTCCGCCACCAACCGGGCGTCGGTGTCGGGGGAGAAGTACTGTGCCGGCAGGTCGAAGCGCTCGGTGAGTGCGATCAGCACCGGGACGGTGATGGGCCGTTGGTCGTTTTCCAGCTGATTGACGTAGCTGGTGGACAGCTCCAGGGCGTGGGCCAGTGCCGCTTGGGTAAGTCCGCGCTCGTTTCGCAACCGCCGTAACCGCGCACCTGAGAACATCTTCGCCACCGCTGACACACTACTCGCCGTCATGTTCGCAAAGTTTGCAATACGCGTCGGGTGAGGACACATAAATACGCATATGCAGGGTCTTTACCTATCGATCCTCTTTGCATAGTGTGCGGATTATGTTGATGCACAGGGTCCGGATGCGGCGCAGCGCCGACGATTTCCCACGCGGCGAGCACCTGGCCGCAAAGATCGCAGAAGTCGCCACCGATCCGGTTGCCGTCGAGCCCGCGACCGCGGAGATGGTGCTCAACCGGATCATTGACAACGCCGGCGTCAGCGCCGCTTCTGTGCTGCGCCGACCGGTCACGGTGGCCCGTCAGCAGGCGCTGGCCCACCGCGCGCGCCAGGGTGCGAGGGTCTTCGGCGTTGACGGCAGCTATTCGGCGGAATGGGCGGCCTGGGCCAACGGTGTCGCGGTGCGCGAGCTTGATTTCCACGACACGTTTCTGGCCGCTGAGTATTCCCATCCCGGTGACAACATCCCCCCGCTCGTTGCGGTCGCCCAGCAGCTCGGCGTGCGTGGCTCCGACCTGATCCGTGGTCTGGCGACCGCGTACGAGATCCAGATCGATCTGGTTAAGGGAATGTCCCTGCACGAGTTCAAGATCGACCACATTGCTCATCTCGGCCCGTCGGTGGCGGCCGGTATCGGGACCATGCTGCGACTGGACGCCGAGACGATCTATCAGGCGGTCGGGCAGGCACTGCACCTGACCACTGCCACTCGGCAATCCCGTAAAGGGCTGATCTCCAGCTGGAAGGCGTATGCGCCTGCGTTCGCCGGAAAGATCGCCATCGAGGCGGTCGACCGGGCGATGCGCGGTGAGGGATCGCCGGCGCCGATCTGGGAGGGCGAGGACGGTGTGATCGCCTGGCTCCTCGGTGGGTCAGAGCGCGAATACCAGGTGCCGCTGCCCACGCCCGGCGAGCCCAAGCGCGCCATCCTGGACAGCTACACCAAGGAGCANNGTGCTGTACACCAGCCACCACACCCACTTCGTGATCGGAACCGGCTCCGGCGACCCACAGAAGTTCGACCCGGACGCGTCGCGGGAGACCCTCGATCACTCGCTGCCGTACATCTTCGCCGTCGCTTTGCAAGACGGGAGCTGGCACCATGAACGGTCCTACGCTCCCGAGCGGGCGCACCGGCCCGACACCGTCGAACTGTGGCAGAAGATCTCCACCGTCGAGGACCCGGAGTGGACCCGCCGCTATCACTCGGCCGATCCGGCGGAGAAGGCGTTCGGGGCACGTGCGGAGGTGACGCTCAAGAGCGGTGAGGTGATCTCCGAGGAACTTGCGGTGGCCGATGCCCACCCGCTTGGCGCCCGACCGTTCGCGCGCCGTCAGTACGTGCAGAAGTTCACCGAGCTCGCCGAGGATGTCGTGGAATCCATTGAACAGCAAAGGTTCCTGTCTACTGTCGACTCCCTTGCCGACCTCAAGGGCGGCGCCCTGGGTGCGCTCAATGTGTTGGTCGACCCACGGGTACTGGATAAGGCGCCAGCGATTCCATCGGGGATTTTCCGGTGAGCGGCCTGATCGGGGCGTCATCCAACGCCGCAGCCAAACGCGCCGCACTGCGCGCCGGCCTGGATTCCGGCCGGCTGCAGCGACTTCCGGGAGCTTTTTCACCGCTGGTCGCCAAGGCGGTCGCGGAGGTCGGCTTCGAGGGAGTTTATGTGTCCGGCGCAGCGCTGTCGGCCGACCTCGGGCTGCCGGACATCGGGCTGACGACACTGACTGAGGTTGCGACGCGCGGCGCCCAGATCGCCGGGGCCACCGATCTGCCCACGTTGATCGACGCCGACACCGGATTCGGTGAGCCGCTGAACGCCGCGCGTACCGTGGCGATGCTGGAGGATGCCGGACTGGCCGGATGCCACCTGGAGGATCAGGTCAACCCGAAGCGGTGCGGCCACCTCGACGGTAAGTGCGTCGTTTCGACCGCGGACATGGTAAAGCGTTTGCGCGCAGCGGTATCCGCGCGGTGTGACCCCAACTTCATCATCTGCGCTCGCACCGACGCGGCGGGTGTCGAGGGTGTGTCAGCCGCGATCGACCGTGCCCACGCCTACGCCGATGCCGGTGCCGACATGATCTTCACCGAGGCGCTCGCCGAGGTGGCCGACTTCGAGCGCTTCCGCGCTGCGGTCGACATCCCACTGCTGGCCAACATGACCGAGTTCGGCAAGTCGGCGTTGCTGACGGCCAGCCAACTGGGCGCCATCGGCTACAACGCCGTCATCTATCCGGTCACGACGCTGCGGCTGGCGATGTTCGCCATTGAAGCGGGACTACGCGAAATTGATTCGGCAGGAACACAATCCGGATTGCTGGATCGAATGCAGCACCGCAGCGGACTCTACCGGCTGCTGCGCTACGCCGACTACAACGATTTCGACACTGAGACCTATAACTTCACGCTGGAGGAGACGAACCATGGCCGCGCCGACCACTGAAAATCGGGCAAAACCCGAGATCAAAAAGGGTCTAGCCGGCGTGGTGGTGGACACCACCGCCATCTCCAAGGTGGTACCGGAAACCAATTCGCTGACCTACCGCGGATACCCGGTACAGGACCTTGCCGCGCGCTGCAGCTTCGAGGAAGTCGCCTTCCTGCTGTGGCGTGGTGAGCTACCCACCGACCAGGAGCTGGCGCTGTTCACCCAGCGGGAGCGCGCCAACCGGCGGCTGGACCGGTCGATGCTGTCGTTGTTGGCCAAGCTGCCCGACAACTGCCATCCGATGGATGTGGTGCGTACGGCTATCAGCTTTCTGGGCGCTGAGGATTCCGAAGAGGACAACCCCGAAGAACAGGCCAACCGGGCCAAGTCGCTGCGCATGCTCGCGGTGTTGCCGACGATCGTCGCGGTGGATATGCGCCGCCGTCGCGGACTGGCTCCGATCGCACCGAACAGTGGGCTGGGGTACAGCGAGAACTTCCTGCGGATGTGCTTCGGCGAGGTGCCCGAACCGGCCATCGTGAAGGCGTTCGAGCAGTCGATGATTCTTTACGCCGAACACGGTTTCAACGCGTCCACGTTTGCGGCGCGGGTGGTGACCTCGACCCAGTCGGACATCTACAGTGCGGTGACCGGAGCGATCGGTGCACTCAAGGGGCAGCTGCACGGCGGCGCCAATGAGGCCGTCATGCACGACATGATCGAAATCGGCGATCCGAAGAACGCGCGGGATTGGTTGGGCGGCAAGCTGGCTCGCAAGGAGAAAATCATGGGATTCGGGCACCGGGTCTACAAGCAGGGCGACTCCCGGGTTCCGACGATGAAGCAGGCGTTGAACAGCGTCGCCGCCGTTCGTGATGGCCAGCGTTGGCTGGACATCTACAACATCCTGGAAGCCGAGATGTTCGAGGCCACCACCATCTTGCCCAATCTCGATTTCCCGACCGGCCCCGTGTATTACCTGATGGGATTCGATATTGCCTGCTTCACACCGATCTTCGTGATGAGCAGGATCACNNGCCTACTCGGGTCCCGAGCAAAGGGCGCTGGCCCGTAGATAAGCCGGGGGGCCATAAACGCACCGGCAAAGAATTCGTGGCTGAGCCTGTGGAGGGCCGCAACGGGTCCTAGTCTATGGACCATGGGATTTCTGAAGCCCGACTTGCCACAGATCGACGTCGCCGAGTGGAGCAAGGGCACGCGCAGCGAAAAGATCCGCCCGATGGCCCAACACTGGGCCGAGGTGGGCTTTGGCACGCCGGTGGTGATGCACCTGTTCTACGTGGTGAAAATCCTGCTGTACATCCTGGGCGGGTGGCTATTCGCCGCGCTGGCGACCAGAGGCATCGACGGGTTGGCGTATGCCACGTCCTGGTACGCAGAGCCGATCGTGTTTCAAAAGGTCGTGCTCTACACCATGCTGTTCGAGGTGATCGGTTTGGGCTGTGGCTTCGGGCCGTTGAACAACCGGTTCTACCCGCCGATTGGTTCGGTCCTGTATTGGATGCGGCCCGACACCATCCGGTTGCCACCGTGGCCGAATCGCGTCCCGATGACCAAGGGCACCGGCCGCACCCTGCTGGATGTCGCGTTGTACGCGGCGCTACTGGCGACGATATTCGGCACGCTGTTTGCGGACGGGACTGGCCCGGTGCCGGAGCTGGGCACCCACGTCGGGCTGCTGCCCGAGTGGCGGGTGGTGCTGATCCTGGTACTGCTCGGGGTTTTGGGGTTGCGGGACAAGGTGATCTTTCTGGCCGCCCGCGGCGAGGTCTATGCGACGCTGACGGCGACGTTCCTGTTCGGCGGTGTCGACATGATCGTCGCCGCCAAGTTGGTGTTCGTGGTCATCTGGATGGGTGCGGCGACCTCGAAGCTAAACAAGCACTTCCCGTTCGTGATGTCGACGATGATGTCGAACAGCCCGGTGTTCCGGCCACGCTTCATCAAGCGGTTGTTCTTCGAGAAGTTCCCGGACGACCTGCGGCCCGGAGGTTTATCGCGGCTCTTCGCCCATGTGAGCACATTCGTCGAGATGTGTGTGCCCATTGCGTTGTTCTTCTCGCACGGAGGCTGGCCCACCGCAGTGGCCGCGACGATCATGGTGATCTTCCATCTCGGGATCCTGACTGCCATCCCGATGGGGGCGCCGCTGGAGTGGAACGTCTTCATGATCTTCGGCGTGCTGTCGCTGTTCGTCGGCCATGCCCATCAGGGTCTTGGTGCCTTGAAAAACCCTGTACCGGTGGCGATTTTCATCGCCTTCGTCGCCGGAATTGTGATCGCGGGGAACCTATTCCCGCGCAAGATCTCGTTTTTGCCCGCCATGCGCTATTACGCCGGCAACTGGGACACCACGCTGTGGTGCATCAAGGGATCGGCGGAGAAGAAGATCAAGCACAACATCGTCTCGATCGCCAGCATGCCGGAGGCCCAGCTGGCACGGTATTTCGGCGAGGAGCAGGCGCAGACCGGGATGTACCTCGGATATGCGTTCCGCGCCATGAACACTCACGGCCGAGCGCTGTTTACTTTGGCGCATCGGGCGATGGCCGGCCAGAACGAGGACGACTACGTCCTCACTGACGGAGAGCGGCTCTGCAGCACCGCCATCGGGTGGAATTTCGGCGACGGCCACATGCACAACGAGCAACTGATCGCCGCGATGCAGCGGCGCTGCCGGTTCGAGCCAGGCGAGGTCCGCGTGGTGCTACTCGACGCGCAGCCAATCCACCGGCAGACGCAGGCCTACCGGCTGGTGGATGCCGCTACCGGCGAGTTCGAGCATGGGCTGGTCAAGGTTGCCGACATGGTGACCCGGCAGCCCTGGGCCGACGATGTGCCGGTCGAGGTGTTATCGGACGNNGGCCGACGGTTACCCCGGGGTCGGGCGTATGGGTTGGGCTGTCGTCGGCGACGGAGTCTGGCGAACTGACGGTTTTGAGCGTTCAGGAATGCTGAGGCGGCCTGCCTGCGGGTGGTGCGGGTGGTTCAGCCGACCGCCAGGGCGGCCAGTCCGTTCACGCCGATGAAGCCGTGTAGTTTGCGGAAGCATGCCCAGGCGCCAGCGCACCTTGCGGCTGCGCAAAGAGGCCGGATGTATTGCGGTCGCCTAACTCCATTTTGGCGAACCATGTTACGGTGGGCGCGCTGGAAAATCAGCTGGTCGGGATGGGGTTTCGCCGTTCACTGCCGCGAGATTTCTAGGCGCTCCCGCGTCGCGCCCGACGTGTTCGCCGTCTGAAGCTGGAGAGCGCCATGCCCCGTCGCCTGATTCTGTTGCTTGTCGACCTGACCGCCATCGGGGGCCCCCCGCAAACGAATAGTTCACTCAAATCCCGTTGCCGGGAATGATTGCCGTTCCGCAGGACGCTACGCCCAGAGGCGCCACCGTCCGCGTAACTATCACGAGCTCCGAAAGGGGCAGCTCCCTTTCGGGATGCCGATTGCTCTTCGCGGATCGGTTTTGACGTTGGAACCCCAGCCTCCCGGTTCAGGGCTTTCCCACGATCGTGGATTGATCGGTCAAATACATGCACAACTGGACGATCTGTCGGCCGCCCGCGAGCAGACGGAGCTGCTTGTCCAGGTGATCATCGGGCTCACCTCGGATCTCGACCTTGACGCGACGCTGAATCGGATCGTCACTGCGGCAATGGAATTAACCGGGGCCCGCTATGGTGCGCTGGGTGTCCGGGGTCCCGACGGTAACCTGATCTCGTTCCTGCACGCGGGAATGGACGACGCGACCGTGAGTCAGATCGGTCGCCTTCCGGCCGGCAAAGGCATCCTGGGCGCCATGCTCAACGAACCCGAGTCGCTGCGACTAGACGATCTGGCCGCGCATCCGGCCGCGATCGGATTTCCCGACCACCACCCCCCGATGGGGGCCCTGCTCGGAGTGCCGATCACCATTCGCCAGACCACGTTCGGCAGCCTCTACCTCACCGAACCGACAAAACGACCGGCGTTCAGCGAAGCGGACGAGAACGCGGTGCGCGCATTAGCTTCGGCGGCGGCGGTCGCCATCGACAACGCGCGACTGTTCGACCATGCCCGCTCCGCCGCGGAATGGACCGAAGCCAGCCGGGAGATTACCGCCACCTTGCTCTCCGGGGCGGACCTGCGCCGCCGGCCCCTGCAACTGATCGCCGATCGAGCGTGTGCGCTGGCAGGCGCCGAGCAGGCCATCGTCCTCGTGCCCGTCGACGCCGACCTGCCCGACGACGAAGTGGACACGCTGGTCGTGTCCACCGCGGCGGGCGTGCACGCCGGGCAGGTCTTGGGCCAGCGAGTACCGGTTGACGCGTCCACCAGCGGTGCCGTCTTCCGTTCCGGCGCTCCACTGATCACCGAAACGTTTCACCACCCGATCGAGGCGTTCACGGACGTCGGACAACGGCCCGCGATCGTGATGCCGTTACGCGCTGACAACCGCGTCCTCGGCGTCATCGTCGTCGCCCGCAACAGCGACCATTCCCCGTTTGACGCGGGCCAATTGGATTCGATCAGCGACTTCGCCGACCACGCCGCGGTGGCACTCACCCTGGCCACCGCCCGTGAGCAGGCCCGTGAGCTGACCGTGCTGGCCGATCGCGAACGGATCGCCCACGACCTGCACGACCACGTCATCCAACGGCTGTTCGCCGCGGGCATGGACCTGCAAGGCACCATCGCCCGGTCACGGCCGGGCGTGATCACCGACCGGTTGAACCGCACGGTCACCGACCTGCAGACCACGATCGAGGAAATCCGCACCGCCATCTTCGACTTGCAACCCGGGCAGGGACACGCGGCCGGCTTTCGGCAACGGGTCCAATCCGCGGTCGCCGACCTGACCGATCACCACGACATCGTCACCACAGTGCGGATATCGGGACCGATGAGCGTCATCGGCGACAGCGTGGGCGCACACGCCGAATCGGTCATCCTCGAGGCTGTCAGCAACACCGTCCGGCACTCCGGCGCAACACAGTTAACGGTTCAGGTGACCGTCGCCGACGAGCTGGACATCAGGATCACCGACGACGGCTGCGGCATCAGCGCCGACAATCAGCGCCGCAGCGGCCTGGCCAACATGGCGTCACGGGCCCATCAACTCGGCGGCGACTGCCACCTCGATTCACCATCCTCAGGCGGCACCCAAGTGCACTGGCGGGTGCCGCTACCAGACGTATAACGTCGCCAGATCAACCAGTGCGGGGGTGGGCTTGCGGATTCCTCATGGCGATGCGTCCGCGGCGGTACCAGTGCAACTCGGCTGATCCTTGACGGTGATCAACTCATCGGGCTTGACATCGACAATCACAACTCCGCCGTGCGCCATACGCAGAAAAAAGTCCCGTGTGTCAGCTGGCGCCTATCGCCGGTGGTGTTGAACGTGAACTCGAAAGGCTGTGCCGCGAAACCGACGACTCGGGGTCGAAGGCGATGAGTTGGTCACGCTCACAATGGGACTCAAACGTCATGTGATGCTTCGTGGTCGACATCCGCCAAGACTCCACCACGGAGCCCTGCGCTGCCTCAAACGCCGACTCGCCCGCGTCGTCTTTCAGCGCCTACGCACCGATCACCGAAACCGAATCCAGCCCTGCCAACCGGCAGCGGCTTGACATGGGAGAAGCTCATGAACGACGCGCCCGCACGGATTGGAATGATGGCCACCGAGGCGATCGGCCTGCTCATCGACGCCGTGGACCAGATTCCGCCGAATAGCTGGGACCAGCCGTCCAACCTCGAGGACTGGAGCTTGCGTGACCTGGTGGGTCACGCCACCGGCAGCGCAGCAAAGATCGTGACGCTCGTCGAGGATAGGGAGGTTTGGAGCGGCCCCTCCCGGCCGGCCGACTGGGTATGCGAGGATCCGGCGGCACGGCTTCGCGAGCTGGCCGCCCGGCTGCGGGACGCCCTGCCCAGCGCCGATTTGGATGCGATGCGGGCGTCGCCGGAGGGTGAGGTTGCGCTCCACCGGGCGCTAACCTATCCCGTCTCGGACCTGGCCCTGCACAGCTGGGACGTACATTGTTCGCAAGGCCGGCTGGTGGACCTGCCCGAGGACCTGCTCGCGCTGTGCCGTGGGCTTGTGGAGTCGGTGCCGGAGGACATGCTGCGGCGGCCGGGCGGCTTTGGGGCGGCCCAACCCGTGCCAGAGGACTCGACACCGACTGCCCGGCTTATGGCCTATCTGGGGCGCTCAGTCGACGGCCAGACCTGAGTTGATCTAAACGGCTTCGCGCGTGGCGCGACGTACACGTGCCAAACACCACTGCGTCGCTCGGCAGTGACGCGCAGTTGTTGAGCTACACAGTCATGACACCTGGGTCCATGACACCCGGGTCGCGGGGTGCGGAGTTAGGCAGGTCGCACTCGAGAATGTCCATTGCTGCCTGCAGGCCGGCGTTTCCCTGATTGATATAGGTCACCGCGTGCTCAATGTCGTTACCGTCCTGGTTTTGCGCACCCGCGATGCAGTAGCCCAACCCAACGCGATAGCTGTTCATGGCCCGTTGCAACGCGGCGGACAGTGCAGGATCCGGACTCGGCAGGTGGTGCTGCATGCTCGTGACGGCGCCGTCGGCGGTTTGGCACGCTGCGCCCGCCCCGGCGATGTCATCGTTGGCGGCAGCAGAGGTGATTTCGTGTCGTGCGGTGAGTAGCGCATTAATCGACGGCTCGGCTCGCGTCAGCCAGGTGCGCATCTGCGCGCGCATGGGAGGGGACGTCAGGGGCGTCGCAGCGCTCGCCTGTGTCGTTGCAGCGGTGTTCGCTAAAACCGGCCGCGCAGTTGACAAGCTGTAATGGGCCCATCCCGACAGCGCCCCGATGACCACCAACAACACGGCACCGGCCGCCGCGGCGACCAATTCGTGGCGTTGGTAGCTGGCCGGCTTGTCGGGCGTGCCTTCCTTCGGCCAGGAACGCATCGTTGCGCGGTGGCGACTGGACATGGCCATGACGGGCCTCTCTGGATCAAGCGGACTGGGTAGCTCGCAAGCTGTCTACGATGTTGCGCTTCCGGCACCATTGCCGACGAGGGCCATAAGGTCACAGCGCGCGCACCGTAGGGACCGTGATCAGGAGTCCAAAGACCCTTGAAAAGCTGGCCGCGTTCAGATCGACCGGTCGGATGCACACAACGCGGTTTTATTCGTTTGGTGCCGAGCACCTTTCGGTTCAGGGCGCCCCGGGACCGGGCACAATGATCTCGGTCCCCGCATTGAGGGTTTTGCCGCGGAAGAAGTCCCGGCTACCGAGTGCGCTCAGCGCCGCGACTGGTATG
>PLSK01000022.1:14309-24158 GCA_003165155.1 Mycobacterium sp.
TGCGCCGGTAGGTCCACACGCACGCATACGCTGCGGTGGCGTAGTAGAAGGTGACGGCCAGCCCCAGCGACGCCACCATGTCCGCCAATGAGTTTTTGCTGACCAGCGTCATAACAAGATAGATCGTGAACCCACCGACGCCGATCACGAGGACGGCGAACCACGGTGTCTGGTAGCGGGGGTGTACCCGTGCGAAGCGCTGCGGCAGGGCCCGGTAGACCGCCATGGCCAGCATGCCCCGCGCGGTTTTGACCAAACTCGTCATCACCGACGCCAATGAAGACGAACTGATCGCAAGCAGCAGCACAACGGCCAGGCCCGTACCGACCACCGGATCTCCCAGAACGGTGAGGGCGTCGTTGGCGTTCTGGGGATTCTTCAGGCCGATGCCCGTCGTGCCAAACCCGGCGAAGGCTTGAATCGCAAAGCTCACCAGCACATACGTGCCGAGCATGAGGATCGTTGCGAGCACGGCGGCCTTGCCCGGGTTCTTGTACGGCTGCTTGGTTTCCTCAGATATCGCCAGGCATGCATCCCACCCCCAGTACGCGAAGACACACAGGATGGCTCCATGGGCAACGGCCGCCGCCGATAGTCCCGCCGGAGACAGCCAACTCCACTGCGGCATCACCGCCTGCGGACCCGCGTGATGGCCGAACACCTTGACCAACGCGACGATGCTGACCAGCGCGAGCATCGCGAACTGCACTGCTACCAGCACAGCCTGTGTGCGCTCGGTGACGTCGATTCCCCGCAGACACAGCAGCAGCAAGCCGACGACGGCTAACCCGCCCACCGCGACCTGGGCTGCCGTTGAATTTGCCAATGTGCTCAGGTGCAGTGCCTTCATCACGTAGATCGCCGCGATTTGTGCACCGTTGCCAACGGCGACGGTCGCGGCGATTACCGAAGCCCAGCCGGTCAGCCAGCCGACCCACGGGCCGAACGCGCGCGTGGCCCATGTGAAGGCCGATCCGCAGTCCGGCGTCTCACTGGCAAGTTCGCGAAACGCGAAGGCGGTGAGCATCATCGGCAGAAACCCGATGACGAATAGCGCTGGCGTCTTGGTGCCCACCACTGCCACCATGCCGCCTATGACTGCCGCCAGACTGTAGGCGGGTGCGACTGACGAGACCGCGATGACCACGCTCCCGGTCAGGCTGACGGTTCCTGCCCTCAGCCCCTTTCCGGTGGCCATCACCACGGACACCCCCTAGCTCGCTAGTGCGATGATCGCCAGCATGAATAGCACGCCGCCGATCGTGCACACCAGCGTCAGCCGAGTTTGATGCCCGGTATGCGCCGTGGGCAGGATGTCGGCGCTCGCTAAATACATCAGAAAGCCGGCGAAAAACCCCAGGTATAGGCCCAATATGTGGTGAGGGATCGTAATGGCAAGGGTGAGGGCCGCGCCGGCAACTGGCGCTACAGCATCCGCCGCGAGCAGGGTGATTGCCCGTCGGCGATCATTTCCGTACAGCGATGTGACGGTGTAGGTGTTGAACCCGTCCGCGAAATCGTGACCGATGACGGCTACCGCGACCACAGCACCCACATGGCTGCCTGCTTGAAATGCTGCACCGATCGCGAACCCGTCCATCACGCTATGGCCAACCAAGCCCGATGCCGCAAGCAGCCCAACGCTGGGTGCATGGAACTCCTCCGCGTCGCCGGCCGCTGGGCCACGATGGATGCCGACGGTGTGCTCGATGACGTGCAACACCAGGAAACCCAACACAAAAGCCAATAGTGAGGCTGGAATGCCCGCCAGTGCTCGGGGTTCTTGACTTAATGCCTCGGGCAGCAGATCGAAGCCCACTACACCAAGCATCAATCCCGCGGCCAACCCAAGCACCAGGTTGCGATACGGACCGATCCGTACAGCCGCGTACCCGCCCAGCAATGTCGTCAGGAACGAGCCGAAGGCCACGAAGACAGCCACCCGTTGGACCCCTCTACTGCTGATCGGGCCGAAGGGACGACCCTACCCTCCCGCTCGGACCTCCTGCGCCGCCGCGACCATGTTCTTCAGCGCGGCCCGCAGCGACTTTGCCATCTCGTCAGTGCTCGGGACCCGGGGTGAGTGGATGTCGTAGACACCCGGGCCCACGCTGTTGGAGAAGCCGACCGAGTTGAGGTCGTCCAGCACCTCCATATGCGAGCGCGCCGCCTCGATGGAGGTCACGTCGGCATCCAGGTCGGCGATGGCCCCGATGACCTCGCCGAACTCCGAGTAGCACAGGTGGGTGTGGATCTGAGTCGAGTCGGCGACGCCGGAGGTCGCCAACCGGAACGACCCCACGGCCCAGCTCAGGTAGTCGTCCTGGTCGGCGCGCCGCAACGGCAGCAGCTCACGCAACGCCGGTTCGTCAACCTGGATGACCGCGATACCGGCGGACTGCAGATCCACCGTCTCGTCGCGAATGGCCAGCGCCACCTGATTGGCGGTGTCGGCCAGCGGCTGGTCGTCACGGACAAATGACCACGCCAGGATGGTGACCGGACCGGTCAACATGCCCTTCACCGGCTTGTCGGTCAAGGACTGCGCGTAGGTAGCCCAGTCGACCGTCATCGGGTGGGTGCGCACCACGTCGCCGTACAGAACCGGTGGGCGTACGCAGCGGCTGCCGTAGGACTGCACCCAGCCGTTCTGAGTGGCAAAGAAGCCCTCCAGCTGCTCGGCGAAGTACTGCACCATGTCGTTGCGCTCTGGCTCGCCGTGCACCAGCACGTCGATCCCGAGGTCCTCCTGCAACTTGATGACGTCGGCGATCTCCTTCTTCATCCTGTTGTTGTATTCCGCCTCGTCGATCTCGCCGGCCTTCAGCGCGGCGCGCGCCTTGCGTATCGCCGTGGTCTGCGGATAGGAGCCGATGGTCGTGGTCGGCAGTGGCGGCAGATGCAGCCGCGCGTCCTGGCTAACGCGGCGTTCGGCCGCGTCGCCGCGATGCGCACCGGAGGCGACGATCGAGTCGATGCGTGCTCGGACCTGGCCGTTGTGCAGGCGTGGATCGCTCTTGCGGGAGGCCACCGCGGCATTGGACGCCGCGATATCGCCGGCGACCTTCTCGCGTCCCTCGTGAAGTGCACGGGCGAGCGTCACCACCTCGGCGACCTTCTCCTGACCGAACGCCAGCCAGCTACGCAGGGCGTCGTCGAGGTCGGTCTCGGTCTCCAGCGAGTACGGCACGTGCAAAGTGGAACACGACGTCGACACCGCGACCGTGGCCGCCGAACCCAGTAGGGTGGCCAGCTTGGCCAGAGCGGACTCCAGGTCGGTGCGCCAGACGTTGCGTCCGTCGACGACGCCGGCCACCAGGATCTTGTTGGCCAGCTGTGGTGCTCCAACTATCGAGGCTGTCGCCTCGTGAGCGCCGTAGACAAGATCGACGCCGATCGCCTCGACCGGCGTGCGGGCCAGCCCTGCGAGGGAAGCGCCGGGGTCACCGAAATAGGTGGCGACGTAGATGGCGGGCCGGTTCTTCAGCGCGCCCAGCGCGTTGTAGACCGCCTCGGCCAGTGCGGGCGCGTCGGCGGAGATGTCGGTGACCAGCGCGGGCTCGTCCAGCTGTACCCACTGCGCGCCGTTGTCGGCGAGCAGCGACAGCAGCTCGGTGTAGATCGGCAGCAGCTCCTGGAGTCGCTCGATCGGTGCGCCACCGCCGTTGACGGCCTTGCTCAGCAGCAGGAAGGTGACTGGCCCGATGACAACCGGGCGCGCGGGAATGCCCTGTCCGAGTGCTTCTTTCAGCTCGGACAGCACCTTTTTCGGGTTCAGCGCGAATTTGGTCGCGGGCTCGATCTCGGGGACGATGTAGTGGTAGTTGGTGTCGAACCACTTGGTCATTTCCAGCGGCGCGACGTCCTTGTTGCCGCGCGCGGCGGCGAAGTAGCGGTCCAGATCGTCGGAGATGGCCTCGGCAACGGCCATGGCCCGGGCCGGCAGCGCGCCGAGCATGACCGCGGTGTCGAGCATCTGGTCGTAGTAGGAGAAGGTGTTCACCGGAACCGAGTCGAGGCCGGCGGCGGCCAGGCCCGACCACATGTCGTGGCGTAGCTTCGCGGCGACGGATTCCAGCTCCGATCGGCTGGTGCGTCCGGCCCAGTAACCCTCGGTCGCGCGCTTGAGTTCGCGTTTCGGGCCAATGCGTGGGGAGCCGGTAACCGTAGCGGTAAATGCTTGTGGGGTCACTGTATTTCTCGTCCTTCAATCGGCGTAGTGGTCACCGCCGCCGGACGTGTAGCCGTTCCAGTTGCGGTGTGCACCTGGTGCATAACCGCAACGGCTACAGCCAAACGCCCATTCCTCGAGGCGATGAGCCGCCGGACGCGGGCGCGTCCGGCGCAGCTGGCAGGTCTTCGGACTCGCAGGCGCGCACCGGGCGGTGCTCCTAGTGGCCGTCGCTTCCCAGGTGTTGCCGGACCCTTCGAGGGTTCGGCGCCCAGTGCTTAGATATTTCTAAGACGGCGTTCGTTCCTGCATACCGCTGCGGGACAGTCCCGGATTCTCACCGGGTTCCCTCTTACGGAGCTTTACTAACATTGCTCCGCTCGATGCCGCGCCGCGTCTTGCGGCGCAAGCAGACCAGTTGCCTCGTCGACGTTACTCTGCCGCCCTCGTGCGGCGGATATGGTGTGCATCATGTCCAACGACGACTCCGCCGCCGCCGGCGTCGCAGCCCGCTTGACACGCCGTCTGACGCGATCGGCGAGCGCTCTGGCGGTTGCTGCGGTGCAGCGGTGGGCCTGGTCCACCATGGTTGTGCCGGTGGCGGTGGCGATCGTGGCGGCGGTGGCTTACCTGGTGTACCGCCGCGGCCGGCACGCCCGCCTCGGCGCGGCGCTGGACTCCGTGCTGGTGACTACCGAGGCCGTCCTCGACCCCGAGCACCCCGGCACCGCCGCACCGCGCAACCCGTTACGGCGCGGCCGGCACGCGATCATTCAGTTGCTCACCCGCGGAGCCGTCGACCGCCGGCGAGCAGCGGCTTAAAGCTTGACCTTCCCCATGATCAGGTCGATCAGGGGCTTACCGGGCGCGTACGACCCGGTTATGGACGCCATTGTGTGCCCGGCGTCTACGAGCAGGGTGATCCCGCTGACGCCGCAGGCCGCGTCGCTGTTGAGGAAGCACATGACATCGCCCATCTGCTCCGGGGTGTGGACCTTGGAGCCGGTCTCGTCCCGGTAGTCCTGCGCGAAGCTGAGCCANNGTGTTGATGATCTTCTTGCTGGTGCCGTAGTGGATGATGCCCTCGGACTCGTGCGCCTTGGACCAGGCCTCGGCCGCCGCAAAGTCCGGCGTGGCCAGGAACTCCGTCATCAGGTCCAGGTCGTTCTCCCAGCCCATGCCGGCGACCGAGGAGATGAAGCAGATCGCCGAGCCGTTCGGAAGTTGGTCCTTTTCGAGTAACCGGTCGATGAGGTGGCGGTGGCCGATGAAGTTGATCTTCAACAGGTCGGTGGTTCCGTCGGCCACTCCGGCGGCCGAGAACACGGCGTGGATGGGCCCCTCGACCTGCTTGAGGGCTGCGTCGATCGAGGCGGGGTCGCGCAGGTCGACCTTTACCGACTGGGCGACTTTGAAGTCCACCGGCGCATAGTCCAGCACGATGACTTCGCCGCCGAGTTCGCCGACCGCCTTGGCCGCCGCCGCGCCCATGCCGGTGGCGCCTCCGACAACGAGCGCGCGCTTACCGTCGTAGCGCAACCGATCGACAATAGACATTGGGTTCCTCTCGCGGCGGCCAGTCGGCCGTTACTCGGCTATAACTAACTGCCCTACTGTATGAAGAACAGTTATTTGGTTCAATACCGGGTCCCAGATAACGCTCCGTTACTTGCCGCGAACCGCCACACCACGCAAGACGGTGTCCCTGGCGTGCACCAACGCCGCCCGCTTCCCGACGGAACGCAGAATGTTCTCCGGTATCCACTGCAGGCCGATGACGCACCGTGCCAGCATCGCGGTCGACGGGGTGTCGATCTGTATCTCGGCTGACCGGATGCCCTCGGAGAGCAGTGATTTCATCTGCCGCAGTCGCGTCGTATACGACCATCCCGGGTCGGCCGTCGGCGGAGATTGCCGCATCCAGGCGAGTTGAATCCTGAACTCGTCGGAGAATTGATCCAACGCATTGACGTTGACCCAGCTCAGCGCGTCCAGTTTCTCGATCGGCGTCGCGTCCGAACGCAGGACGCTAACCCAGCCCGCTTCGACTTTCTTCCCAAAAGACTCCATGATCGAGGCGAGAAGTTCCTCCTTGGATCCGATCACCCGATAGACGGTTCCGGTGCCGAGGCCCGCCGCCGATGCGATGTCTCTGATGGTGGTGACTTCATATCCTTTGCGGCCGAACTCCGTTCGTGCCACCGCGCGAACATGCGCTGCTTTGTCACCGGGTTCGGCATCGCGGTCGTCGGCCCACGTCTCGATGACGTCGTTTGCAGCCGCGAAGGCGTTGGACTGATCCAATGCCGAGTCGGCGGGTGATCGGGATGCCAGCCCTTGCAAGATGATCCGGCACAACAGCTTGGCCGCCTGGTCGGCGGAAGAGTTGTGCCGCATGACATTGAGGCCGACTCGGAACATTGCCTGGCAGATACGGTCAGCCAGCGTGGGAAGATCGATGTCGGGTTTGATGTAGCCGCTCCACCTGCCCGCGCGCAGGGTTTGCAGCATCGCCTCCTGAATCGCCGCGGGCTGTTGCCTGGTCAGCTTCATGAGCTCGGGATCTGAGCTTGGACCTTCGTAGAACGACATCTGCAGCGCCGCCCCGTGCCGCACCGCGCAGTTGGCGATCGCCGATGCCAGGCCGATGATCTTTTCCGGCGCCGGTCGCGGGTCAGGTTCATCCAATCTCGCCAGGGCGGTTTGCCCGACGCGATTGAGATCGTCCTGATAACGGCGGATCAGCTCGATGAGGATCGCTTCTTTGGACTCGAAGTGGTGATAGAGGCTGCCGGGGAGAATGCCGGCGGCGTCGGCGATCTCCTGCAGGGATGTTCGCAATCCCGAGGAGGCGATCAACGATGCCGCGGTCTGCAGGATCTCGTCCCGGCGCGTCCCACCGTCATCTGCGCTGCCGGCGTGTTCCGGCCGATCGGCTGCCGTCCGCCTGCCCCTAGCCAATGCACCGGCTTCGGCCATGGCTACCTGTGCGCACATCCAGAGGACTGCGGCTTGGCGAACATACGCAACGCCCTCCCACCGAAACTCACACCGAACCAAATCTTTGTTAAAGACTATCAGGCTGGATTGCCGGGAACTCGGTTAAATGCGCTGTCAACAGCGGCGACAGCGGCCACAGCCATTCTAAAGCGCGGGCCCATCCCAACTGTCGAGCGTGACCACCTCGCCGACGGGTCGCCGCACGGCGGGCCGGAATTTGTACCCGGGCGCCAGCCGGCCCACGGGCAGCATACAGCCCTGGACATAGGTTTCCGGGATTCCCAGCAGCCGGCGCACCTCTTCTTCACGGTGCAGGTGCAGCGTCGTCACGCACGTTCCGTAGCCGCGAGTGTGNNNATGTTCTCGACCAACCACTCCGTCGATGACATCAACCGATGCTCCGGGGCGCCGCCAGGCATCAGGTCGGCGACCACCAGCCAGCGCCAGGCTTGTGAATTCGACCCGTTGGCGGCCTGCAAAGCGATGCGCAGGCAGTCGCGGATGTCCCCGAGGTCGGCGCGTCCAGGTCGAGCGACTTACGCGCCGAGCGGGTCGCGGTCAGCAGGTTTTCGATATCCATCGAGTCCGGGATGGTCACCCGCGGCCTCGCTTCGCAAGGCGCGCACCGATTTCAGTGAGGTATTTGTCGGGCCCACCGAGAAGCCCGCTCCAGCTCAGCAGGCGCTTGAGGTAAAGATGAGCGTCGTGCTCCCACGTGTAGCCGATGCCGCCGAACACCTGGATCGCGGTGTCACCCACGGTGGCCAGCCGGCCGGCGAACGCCTTCGCCCGCAGCGCGGCCAGGTGCCGCTCGTCGGCTTGCGCGGCGTGAGCATCGGAGGCCCACAGCGCGTGGATCACACCGCTGCGGGCCAGCTCGACGGTCTCGAACATGTCTACGCACAGGTGTTGGATCGCCTGAAACGATCCGATTAGCTGACCGAATTGTTTTCTGACCTTTGCGTATTCGATGGCAAGGTCCATGACGGCCCGGGCGGAGCCGAGCGCGTCGGCGGCAGTGGCGATAAGCACGTCATCGATCACCGCCGCAACGGCGTCCGGCGAAGCCGTCGCCAGCCGCTGCGCGGGCGCGTCGTCGAGCGTGACACCAAACCGTTTGCGGGTCTGGTCGATACCGCGTTCGGCTTGCACCGAAACCCCGGGGGAGGCGGTGTTGACCGCGAAAAGCGCCGTGCCTGCAGCGTCCTGCGCAAGCACCAGCAGGACGTCGGCCGCCGCGGCGTCGGGAACTGCGGCGATCGCGCCCCGCAACGCGATGTCGTCACGTTGCCCGGATACTTCGACCGAGACGTTACCGAAACCCAGGAAGCCGACGGTGGCGACCGTGGTCCCGTCGGCGATTCCGGCCAGAATCTTTCCGGCACCGTCGTTTGCACTAACACCGCCGCCGAGCCGCGTCAGGGCGCGCGTCGCGGCGACCGCGCTCGACAACCACGGCCCCGGGTGCAGGGCGGCGCCCAGCTCTTCGGCGACAATTCCGGCCTCGACCATCGTCATGCCGGCTCCGCCGTTTTCCTCGGGCACCAAGAGCCCCGTTGTCCCGAGGTCGGCGAGGCCGCGCCAGACGACTTGGTCGACACCGGTGGGATCGTCGAGCAACTCGCGCACGTGGCCCGAAATCGGTGCCTTCTCGGCGAGGAAGCGCCGGGTGGTGTCGCGGAGCGCGACCTGCTCGTCGGTGAGCTCGAGGTTCATTTTCGGGGCAGTCCCAGGACACGCTGCGCGGTGATGTTCTTGTTGATCTGTGTCGTTCCGCCCGCGATGGTCAGCGAGCGCGACGTCAGTCGGTAGTCGTCCCATCGGCCTTTTACACTGGCTGTGCCGAGCACATCGAAGGCCAGCGCTGCCAGGTCTTGCCCGATCTCACCCCAGATGGTCTTGGCGAGGCTGGCCGACCCAAACGCGTCCCCGCCGTAGAGTGTCGCCGAGATCGACCGCTGGCAGAGCACCTCGAGATACTTGATGCGGACCGCGATTTCGCCGAGGCGTCGCAGCGTCACCGGGTCTTTAAGCGCGCCGGGCTCGGCTGCAGTGAAGTCGTCCACCAACTCTTCGAGCCGTACCTGCATCTCCGCGTACAACCGGGCGGCCCCGGCGCGCTCGTGGCTGAGCGTGGTGGTGGCCACCTGCCAGCCCGCATTCAGCGGGCCGAGCAACGCGTCGGCCGGCACCCGCACGTCGTGAAAGAACACCTCGGCGAAGTCAGCGTCGCCGTTGAGCGTGACCAGCGGACGGGCCTCGATGCCGGGCAACGTCATGTCGACGATCAGGCACGAGATCCCCTGGTGCTTCGGGGCATCGGGATCGGTGCGCACGTACAGCTGACACCACTGTGCCTGATGCCCGAGCGAGGTCCAGATCTTCTGGCCGTTGACGACGAAGTCGTCGCCGTCCCGCACCGCGCGGGTGCGCAGCGAGGCGAGATCGGACCCCGCTTCGGGCTCCGACATCCCCTGGCACCAGATGTCGTCGGCGCGCATCATCCGGGGGAGCAGCGTGAGCTTCTGGGACTCGGTTCCGTATTGCATGATGGCCGGCGCGATGTTGTTCAGCCCAATGATGTTGAGCGGCATCGGAGCCCGAGCGCGCGTCGTTTCCTCGGTGTAGACCAGTTGCTCAAGCACGGTCGCCCCGCGGCCGCCGTACTCGGGTGGCCA
>PLSK01000305.1:0-5241 GCA_003165155.1 Mycobacterium sp.
TGGAAACGGCGCTGCAGCTCGGCCCCCTGCCGGCACTGAGTAACGCGGTGCGGTTCGTGTTCTGGGGGGCCGAAGAGAATGGGCTTAACGGCGCCATGGATTACGTCTTCGGGATGGATCGCGATCAACTCAACGACATCGCGATGTACCTGGACTTCACCATGCTGGGTTCACCTAACGCCGGCTTCTTTACCGACGACGGCGACCAGTCCGGACCGCCCGGGCCCGGTGTGGCATTTTCAGACGTGCCCGAAGGTTCGGCCGGCATCGAGCGCACCCTGGCCGGGTATCTCTACCTGGCCGGGAAACGGCCCGCGGACATGCCGTTGAACCCCACCAACGACTACCACCCGTTCATGGTCGCGGGCGTGCCGATCGGCGGTATCACCGCCGGTGCCTCGCAGTTGAAGACCACTGTGCAAGCGCGACTCTGGGGCGGACAGGCCGGCATGGCGTTCGATCCCAATTTCCAGAGCGCCCGGGACACGGTCAACAACATCAACCGGGACGCATTGGCGGTCATGGGTTCGGCAGCCGCATTCGCGGTAGGTAGCTACGCGGAATCGATCGGGGGCGTCAATGGTGTCCTGCCGCATGACAAGCGGCATCGCACCCGGATGCCGTAAACCAACCAATCTAGAATGACGCGCATGCGTCAGTTCTGGATTGCCACGGCGGCGGCGGTGCTGGTGGTGGCGGGGTGTACCACGTTCGTCGATGGGCGGGCGCTGTCGACGCTCAACGACCCGTTCCGGGTGGGGGGCCTGCCCGCGACCAACGGTCCAAGCGGAGTCCGCTCCAATGCACCCAACCCGTCCGGCACGGTGATCAACACCAACAACGGGGCCATCGACAAGTTGTCGTTGTTGTCGGTCAATGACATCGAGGAGTACTGGCAGTCGGTGTACAGCCGATCGCTGAAGGGAACCTTCCTTCCGGTTGGCAAACTGGAATCCTACGACTCCAATCAGCCGAGCAGTCCGGTCATCTGCCACAGCGAGACTTACAAGCTCATCAACGCGTTCTTCACCTCGCGGTGCAACTTGATCGCCTGGGATCGGGGGGTATTCATGGCTATCGCGCAGAAATACTTCGGCGACATGTCGGTTAATGCCGTGCTCGCACACGAGTTCGGGCACGCTCTGCAGTCCATGGCCAAGCTGGCGACCAAGAAAGACCCCACGATCGTCCGTGAGCAGCAGGCGGATTGCTTCGCGGGCGTCTATATGTACTGGGTGGCCGACGGCAAGTCGTCGCGCTTCACCCTGAGCACCGCTGACGGGCTCGACCACGTGCTCGCGGGGCTCATCACCACCCGCGACCCGGTGATGGAATCCGACGCCGAAAACGACAACGAACACGGATCGGCACTGGATCGGATCAGTGCCTTCCAGAAGGGCTTCACCGACGGCACCCCGGCATGCGCTGGGATCAACAAGCAGGAAATCGAGCGGCGCCGCGGCGACCTGCCGACGACCTTGCAGGTCGATCCAAACGGAGACCCGGAGACCGGTGGGGTACCGATCAACGAAGACACGTTGTCAACGCTGATGGAGCTGATGGGAAAGGTCTTCTCGCCTAAGCAACCGCCGACGCTGTCCTACACGCCGGCCAATTGCCCCGACGCGAAGGCCAGCCCACCGGCGTCCTACTGTCCGAGCACCAACACCATCGCGGTCGACTTGCCGGGCCTGGCTGCGTTGGGGAAGACCGCGGACGAAAAGGAACATACCCTGCCGCAAGGCGACGACACCGCCCTTTCGGTTGTGATGTCGAGATACGCACTGGCGGAACAGCATGAACGCGGCCTCCCCATGCAAAGCCCGTGGACGGCCCTGCGGACCGCGTGCCTGACCGGTGTTGCGCACCGCAAGATGGCCGAACCCATCGACCTACCCTCCGGAAACAATCTGACGCTCACCGCCGGCGATCTCGACGAAGCGGTTTCCGGGCTGCTGACCAACCGGATGGTCGCCAGCGACGCGGACGGCACCAGTGTCCCGGCCGGATTCACCCGGATAGCGGCGTTCCGCGCGGGCGTGGTCGGCAATATGGACCCGTGTTACTCGCGCTATCCGGGGTGAGGTCACCAAGCCGATTCAGCCGATCTCAGCGAGCCTGGGCACCAGATCATCACCGAGGCGGCGGATGAACCCGACGGGGTCGGGGTTGCCGGGGAACGGGCCGGCATTGATCATCTCTATGCCCAGTTCGGCGTATTGCTCGGTGGTCTTCAGATACGCGTCCAGGTCTTCGAAGGGATTCACGGAATAGGCGACCGTCTTGCGGATTTCGCCGGGGTCTCGGCCCAGCGTGTCGCAATGGCGGTGCAGGACGTCGATCTTGTGTTTGAGTTCGTCGACGTCGTTCACGGTGGAATTCCAAACGTCGGCGTACTGCGCGACCAGCCGCAGCGTCTTCTTCTCGCCATCGCCGCCGATCAGGGTCGGCGGCCGCCGGATCGGTTGCGGCGCACAGATTGTTTCGGCCAGCTGGTAGTGCTTGCCGTTGTAGGGCCCGTTGTCGTCGCTCCACATCTGCCGGCAGATCTGCAACGTCTCTTCGAGCATCTCGAAGCGCTGACTCACCGGCGGATACGGAATGCCCAGGGCGGCATGCTCGCGGTCGTACCATGCCGCGCCGATGCCGAACATCGACCGTCCGCCTGAGAGCACATCGAGCGTGGTGACCGCCTTTGCCAGCAATCCCGGATAGCGATAGGTGACCCCGGTGACCAGGACGCTAAGCTCCATCGTGGACGTCTGCCCCGCCAAGAAACCCAACGACGTGTAGCACTCGAGGAACGGATCCTCGGCGCGTCCAATGTTTTCCATCTGGAAGAGATGGTCGGCTAGGGTGAACAGCGTCGCGCCGCCCTCCTCGGCGGCCTTTGCGGCGTCGCTCAGTGTCGGGCCCAGCTTCGCGGAGTCTCCCGGTAGGAAATCGATATAGTGCACTCCCAATTCCATTGCAATCATTACTCTTTCATTGTTTCTAAGATTCGGTCAACCGCTCAAGTAGGGTCAATGCGTCAAGGATGGTTTGACGTTCGGATTCGGAGTAGCGATCGTGGATGGCTCGTGCCAGCCACTCCTCGCGCACCTGACGGTTGCTCTCGGCGCGTTGCCTGCCCGCCCCGGTCAACGAGATCATCTGCCGCCGGCCGTCTTCGGGGTCGGGCGTGCGCTCGATGAGGCCACGCTCGTTGAGGGCGGCCACTATCGCGGCCATTGATTGTGGACGGATCCGTTCGGCACCGGCCAACGCGCTGGCCGATGAGTCCCCTTCTTTCCAGAGCCGGGTGAGCACCGCCGTCTGCGACGGGGTCAGATCACCCTCGATCGCAAGCCCCCTCAACTGACGTCGCAGCCGGCCGACTACCACCCGCAGCTCGCGGGCAGCCGCGGCGGATGACTCAGTGATTCCGTCCACGCTTCCAATCTAGACTGGACAGTTATAACTGTCCAGTTAAGACTGTCTAAATTCTCCGTGGGGTGCATTTAGGTGAGGTGACGCAGCTTCAGGTCAGCGCAGCAGCCCCAATGCCGCATCGACTGCCAGGGCGGGCACATCGAGCCTCTTTGAGGCCAAATCGTGCCGCGCACCGGCGATCTCGACAACCGCGGTCCGTGCGGCGATCAACGCGGCGGCCGCACGCACTTCCGCCGGCGTGCCGAACGGGTCCGACGTTCCATGGGTGAAGACGGTGGGCACGGTGATGTCCGGCAGGTGCTCGGTGCGGGGGCGCTCCGGCTTGCCGGGTGGATGCACCGGATAGGAAAACAGCGTCAGCACGGCCACCTTGCTCGATGCCGCTTCGTCCAGGGCTGCAACCACCATAGATGTCTGCCGACCGCCGTAGGAATGGCCGCCGGCGATCAGCGGGCCATCGACGAGGCCGCGGCACAGCGTGATCGCCTCGACGATTCCGGCCCGATCGCCCGTCCCCGAGCCGGACGGCGGGCCCTTCGGCCGGCGCCGACGAAAGGGCAGGTTGTAACGCACCGCCAGCCAGCCGCGCCGTGCCCATTCGTCGCAAACCTGTTGCAGTAGAGGGGATTCGCGGCTTCCGCCTGCGCCGTGGGTGAGTACCACTACCCCTTTTGGGGCCAATGCGGCGTCGCCGTCCGGCTGGTGCGCGACGCCGGCGATCTGCTCAAGGTTCATGCGCCCGCCAGCCGGAACAGGGGGGAGACGGGGCCGTGGCCGCCGCCAAGCGGATAGGCGGCGCGCAGGCATTCGGTGACCCAGCGCTTCCCGAAGCCGACCGCGTCGGGCATGGTGAACCCGTGTGCCAGCGCGCAGGCCACCGCGGCCGCCAGGGTGTCGCCGCCGCCGTGGTCGTTGCCGGTGGGCACCCGCGGTGCGTCGAACTCGTAGAATTCCACGCCTGCAGTAGGGCCGCCGTAGAGCAGGTCGCAACTGCGATTCGACGACCGCAGGTGTCCGCCCTTGACCAACACCCACTTTGGGCCCAGCGCGTGTAGGGCCTTGGCCGCTGCGCGCTGGGATGCCGAGTCGATGACGTCGATATCCACCAGCAGTCGGACTTCGTCGAGGTTTGGTGTCACCAGCGTGGCCAACGGAAAGAGTTGATCGCGGAGCGAATCCAGGGCATTGCGCGGCAGCAGCGCGTCGCCGTGCATGGATGCGCATACCGGGTCGACGACGAGCGGAACCGTCAGGTCGAGGCGGCGCCAGATTGCGGCCACCGCGGCGATGATGCTCGACGATGCCAGCATTCCGGTCTTGGCGGCCTGGATCCCGATATCGGTGACGACGGCTTCGATCTGGCCGGCGACGACGTCGTCGGGCACTTCATGAAAGCCCTTGACTCCCAACGTGTTCTGCACGGTAACGGCGGTGACGGCCACGCATGCGTGCACGCCCAGTAGCGCAATGGTGCGCATATCCGCCTGGATCCCCGCTCCTCCGCCGGAGTCCGATCCGGCGATGGACAGCACCCGCAGCGGCGTGCTGCCGGCTGGCGCCAGCGGCAGATAACTCACTGCGTGATAGGCAGATACACCCGGTTGCCGTGCTCGGCGAACTCGGCCGACTTCTCCGCCATGCCCTCTTGCAGTGCCGCCTCGATGGCTTCCTCGGTGTCGAGTCCGTGCTCGGCGGCGTAGGCCCGCACGTCAGCCGTGATCCGCATCGAGCAGAACTTGGGTCCGCACATCGAGCAGAAGTGCGCGGTCTTGGCCGGTTCGGCGGGCAGTGTCTCGTCGTGGAACTCGC
>PLSK01000305.1:5286-63505 GCA_003165155.1 Mycobacterium sp.
GGGGTGACGTAGCACAGCATCGCGGTGCCGGCCTGCGCGATGATGGCCGCCCCGATCGCCGACGTGATGTGGTCATAGGCCGGCGCGATGTCGGTGGTCAGCGGGCCCAGTGTGTAGAACGGAGCCTCCTCGCACAGTTCCTCTTCGAGCCGCACGTTCTCGACGATCTTGTGCATGGGGACGTGTCCCGGGCCCTCGATCATCACCTGCACGCCATGGGCTTTCGCGATCTTGGTGAGCTCGCCCAGGGTGCGCAGCTCGGCGAACTGCGCGGCGTCGTTCGCGTCGGCGATCGAACCGGGCCGCAGCCCGTCGCCCAGTGAGAAAGTGACGTCGTAGCGCGCCAGGATGTCGCACAGCTCCGCAAAGTTGGTGTACAGGAATGACTCCGTATGGTGCGCCAGACACCAGGCCGCCATGATCGACCCGCCGCGGCTGACGATGCCGGTGACCCGCTTGGCCGTCAGCGGCACGTATCGCAGCAATACGCCGGCGTGCACGGTCATGTAGTCCACGCCCTGCTCGCACTGCTCGAGCACGGTCTCGCGGTAGATCTCCCAGGTCAGCTCGGTCGGATCGCCGTTCACCTTCTCCAGCGCCTGGTAGATCGGCACCGTGCCGACCGGCACCGGCGAATTGCGCAGGATCCACTCACGGGTTTCGTGGATGTTCTTGCCGGTGGACAAGTCCATGATGTTGTCGGCACCCCAGCGGGTGGCCCACACCATCTTGTCGACCTCCTCGGCGATCGAGGACGAAACCGCGGAGTTGCCGATGTTGGCGTTGACCTTGACCAAGAACGCCTTGCCGATGATCATCGGCTCGCTCTCGGGGTGGTTGTGATTGGCCGGGATGACGGCGCGGCCGCGGGCGACTTCGTCGCGCACCAGTTCGGCGGGCAGGTTCTCGCGAGCGGCGATGAACGCCATCTCGGCGGTGATCTCACCGGCGCGGGCACGCTGCAGCTGGGTGCCGCGATCGCGGACCACCCCGGGTCGTGCGGGAAGGCCTGACGCCAGGTCGATCACGGCATCGGAATCGGTGTAGGGCCCGGAGGTGTCGTAGAGGTCGAAGTGATCTCCGTTGGACAGGTTCACCCGGCGAAGTGGGACCCTGAGGCTGGCTCCGCCGCCGGGGATCTCTACTTCGCGATAAACCTTGCAGCTGCCCGCGATGGGTCCGGTGGTGACGGTTGGCTCGACGGTAACGGTCATTTTTGTCATCTCCCTACGCCGGCATTACCCGGTCAGGTTCGTACGGTCGACGGCCCCAAGCCGTCCTCTCAGCGCACTGGGCGTGCGCTCCCGCGTTTTATGGACTTGATCCACGCGACGTTACCCCCAATCCAGCCCGCTGGCGGGGTCACCCGTCAATCCGTCTAGTGAGATGATGCCGGGGATGCGCAAGCAGCCGGCCAGCGCGACTGCGGCGTCGTCCGCTCCCTACTTGAACGTCGGCAGCTTCCGGTTCTGGTTCGTGGCCCAACGGTGGGAATGGTCCGACGAGGTGGCCAGGATGCACGGCTACGAACCGGGGGCCGTGGTGCCGACGACAGAACTGCTGATGTCGCACAAGCATCCCGACGACCGTGCGCACGTCCAGGATCTACTGGATTACGCGTTACAGTCGGAGCATTCGTTTTCGAGTCGTCACCGGTTTGTTGACACCGCGGGTTATTACATTGATCTCACCGATGCATTCGTCGAGACACGTCAGGAACTGCTCGACGAGGCACTGCCGGATCTATTCGAGAATCGAGCCGCGATCGAGCAGGCCAAGGGCGTGCTGATGTGCGTCTACCGGGTCAGCGCCGAGCAGGCTTTCCGCGTCTTGCAGTGGAGATCGCAGGAGACTAATACGAAGTTGCGCTCGTTGGCCAAGCAACTGCTCGCCGACGTCGCAACCCTGCCGCCCCAGGCGGCCGCGGTCCAAAGTCAGGTCGACCATCTGTTGCTGGGTTAGGCCGCCTGACAGTTAGACCTCTTCCATCGCCTCGCCGAGCTCCTCGAGCAGCTTGTTGTGGTGGTTGGCTGCCAGGAGGTGTCCGGCAGCGATGACCACGGCAACCGGCCAGTCGATCAGTTCGAACGCGGCCAAGGCGGCCACACCGCCGTAAAAGGCCAGTTGCTCGGGCCGCGGAATCTCGACCTGTCCCACCAGGGGGAGGTTTATTATGAAGGTTTCACCTGCGCGAACTTTCTCCACAGCCTCGGCCTGGGAGGCTGCCTGACGTGCTTTCTTTTCCGCCATCATTTGCCTTTCAGTCGCTGCGTCGGGGTTGTGCAGATTATGGCCGCCGATCCAAAGGCGCCCCAACAGGCCGCGTAGCGACTCGGAGCTGCTTTCCGCGTACCTGTCAGTTGGTGCTGCGCAAGGCGGTGGTGCCCGCCCGGCGGCCGGCCGGCTTCTTGGCTGCCGGCCTACTGGAGGCTTTCTGCGCCGGGGCCTTTCGCGCCGGCGGCTCCGTGGGCACTGGCTTGAGAGCCGCTTTCGGTGCCCGGACCTCGGATTTCTGGGTCAGCCTGCGCAGTAGCAACGCGCCGCCGCCGACCGCCAACAGCACCGGCCACTCGACCAGGCCGGTGACGCCGAGCGCGCCGAAGGCCAACGCCGCTGCCGGTGTCGAATGACTGCCCGAGCCGATTCCGCGCTTGACGCCCTCCGCGGCTCCGGTCACGCCGCCGACAACTCCATTCACCGCCGCGCCGCCCACGGCGCCCGCGGCTGCGGTGGCGGCGCCCGCCGCGCGATTCACCGACTTCCCCACGTTGCGGACTGCGCCTCCGACGACACCCATGATGACTCCCTGGCTTTCGGTCGCTCTCGTTGCAAAATGTGTTGCCAATATGTATACCCGTCAAACGCGAAGTTAACAGCAACAACGAAAATGGCTCACGGCATCTGACAAACGAAATGCTGCCACGTTACAAACGTGCAGACAACGCGCAGCGGTCTGGAATTACTTTTGCCGCACGTCGGCGACAACCGGCGCGTGATCGCTGGGAGCCTTGCCTTTGCGCTCTTCGCGGACGATCTGTGCGCCTATTACGCGGGTGGCCAACGCCGGTGACCCGAGGATGAAGTCGATACGCATGCCCTGCTTCTTCGGAAACCGCAGCTGCGTGTAATCCCAGTAGGTGTAGACCCCGGGTCCCGGGGTGAAAGGCCGTACCACATCTGTGAATTGCGCTTCGACCATCGCGTTGAATGCTTTGCGTTCCGGCTCGGACACGTGCGTGCAGCCGGCGAAGAATTCGGTGCTCCAAACGTCTTCGTCGGTCGGGGCGATATTCCAATCGCCGACCAGTGCGATAGCCGCGGCAGGATCGTCGCGCAGCCAACCCGACGCTGTATCACGCAGCGCAGCAAGCCAATCGAGCTTGTAGGCGTAGTGCGGATCGTCAAGGGTGCGCCCGTTCGGCACATACAGGCTCCAGACCCGCAGGCCGCCGCAGGTGGCGCCAAGGGCGCGGGCTTCCGCAGTAGGCGCCAACTCTGGCTTGCTACTCCAGTGGGGCTGGCCGTCAAAGCCGACCTGCACGTCATCGAGGCCGACTCGGGAGGCGATTGCCACGCCGTTCCACTGATTGAAGCCGGCGTGCGCCACCTCGTAGCCGAGTTCGACGAACGGCAGGGCGGGGAACTGGCTGTCGGAGCACTTGGTCTCCTGCATGGCAAGTACGTCGACTTCGGCGCGGCCCAGCCAGTCCAGGACGCGGTCCAGGCGGCTGCGGATGGAATTTACGTTCCAGGTGGCCAGTCGCAGGGTGCCGTCGGGCATGGCTAGACGTTATCTCAGCCGCCTGGCTGTGCGGTGAAGTAGCGGCTGCGATGGTGCAGCCGGAAGCCTAAGGAGTGGGCCAGCGCGGCCGTGCCGGAGTCGTGGTCCCCAATCCGTAGGTAGCCACGGGTCGCGCCATGACGCGCACCCCAGGCCAACAAGGCTTCGCACTGTCGGCTTACGGACGCTTCGTCGGTTGCGCGCAGTGCTGAGAGGCCCACCCACCGGGTGCCGTCGGGCGCGTCGGTCACCGCCGCACCTGCGATGGCCGCATCCGGCTGGGCGCCGAATGTCGGCTCGCCGTAGGGCTCGCGCGGGCCATCGGGTTCAGGCACGTCGCGCACCAGCACTTGGTCGCTACCGTCGGCCCTCAGTCCGGCCGGCAGTTGCAGTAGGCGATCGGGGATGGCCAGTCGTGGTGTCAGGTTACGGTGGGTGTACCAGGCGAAGATCGATCCGATCGCGTACGCGTTGGCTGAAATATCGAGCGGTACTGCAGAATTGGCGGCCAAGGTGGCGCTGTTTCCGGATCGCAGCAGCCACCCGTCCAGCCAGGTTTGTTCGATACCGGGCCACGCTGCGGCGTCGGCGTGCTCGAGCGCCCGGATTTCGGAGGTGCGTACCGGGGCGTCGCTCAGCACCCGCAACGCCACCACGTCGGCGGGCGCGAACTCGGCGACCGCGCCCGTCTTGGTCTGCAC
The DNA here is from genome assembly GCA_003165155.1 of Mycobacterium sp. Lineage (GTDB taxonomy): Bacteria > Actinomycetota > Actinomycetes > Mycobacteriales > Mycobacteriaceae > Mycobacterium. The sequence goes on from PLSK01000305.1 coordinate 9,769, forward strand.
CCGCACCATCGGATCGAGCGCCAGCAGATGGCCCACGGCGTCGGTTAGCGGAGGGACGGATCCGACGGGCCGTCGGTAGCGAACCGTCACCCGTGTTCCCAGTGCCGGCCATGACACCATCAGTTACCGAACGGGTCCGGCACCTCGCCCGGCATCCAGGAAAGTCCGGGAACGCCCCATCCGTGTGACTTGACGCTCCGTTTGGCGGCGCGGGCGTGCCGGCCGATGAGGCGGTCCAGGTACAGGAATCCATCCAGGTGCCCGGTTTCGTGTTGCAGCATGCGGGCGAACAGGCCGGTGCCCTCGACGGCGATCGGACTGCCGTCTGCGTCTAGCCCGGTAACCCGTGCCCACGTCGCGCGCCCGGTGGGGAAAGACTCGCCCGGAACCGACAAGCATCCTTCGTCGTCGTCGCCAGGGTCGGGCATGGTCTCGGGTATTTCGGAGGTTTCCAAGACTGGGTTGATGACCACGCCGCGGCGACGGTCGGCCCTTCCGCGGTCGTCGGCACAGTCGTAGACGAATAGCCGCAGGCCGTGTCCGATCTGGTTGGCGGCAAGGCCGACCCCGTGCGCGGCGTCCATGGTGTCGTACATGGAGGCGATCAATTCGGCCAGCTCCGCCGGCAGTGATCCGTCGGCGCCGACCGGTACCGGCGTCGTCTGGGTGTGCAAGACCGGATCGCCCACGATGCGAATGGGTACGACTGCCATGACCGGCTAGCTTAAACGCGGCGACGACGCGGGCCGGAACGGCCCGAGGAAGAACCGGCCAATCTGGGCGAATCCGCCGACTCGCGGGTCTGGGTGCGGCCTCAGCGGTTCCCGGCGTGGTTCAATATTCGCCGAAACGTGCCTCTATGTAAGTCAAGTCATCAGAGCTATTCGAGAATCCGCCGGAAGGGTCCAGGGGAAGCGATATGGACAGCGCCATGGCGCGGGCAAATCGATCGGGGGACGACTCTGAAATCGCCGATGGGCTTACTCGCCGCGAACACGACATTCTGGCATTCGAACGGCAGTGGTGGAAATTTGCCGGTGTCAAGGAAGAAGCCATCAAGGAGTTGTTCTCGATGTCGGCCACGCGTTACTACCAGGTACTCAACGCGTTAGTCGATCGGCCCGAGGCGCTTGCCGCGGACCCAATGCTGGTGAAACGGCTGCGACGGTTGCGTGCCAGCCGTCAGAAGGCACGCGCGGCGCGGCGCCTCGGCTTCCAGGTGACCTGACACCCGCCCGGCTTGGCTACAGTGGGCTCGATGAACGAGCGCGTCCCCGACTCCACGGGGCTTCCCCTGCGGGCCATGGTGATGGTGCTGTTGTTCCTCGGCGTGATATTCCTGCTGCTCGGGTGGCAGGCCATCGGTTCTTCCGGGAACTCCGACGATGACTCGGCATCGCCGGTGTCCAGCAGTGTGACCAGCGCCAGCTCGGCGGCCCCGGCGCCCCCGACAAGCAGTGCGCCCGCCGCAAACCTGGCCGAAGTGCACGTGTTGAACATCTCCGGGAAAGACGGCGTCGCCTCGCACGCCGCCGACCAACTCAAGGCCGCGGGCTTCAAGGTCGTCGACGTCGGTAACCTCCCGCTGGCCGACGTCACCGCCACTACGGTGTACTACACCGACGCCGATGGTGAGCACGCAACCGCGGACGCTGTGGGGCAAAAGCTGGGAGCAGCCGTCGAGCCGCGAATCTCTGCTATCGCGAATCAGCCTGCCGGCGTCATTGTCTTGGTCGCGGGCTGAGTCCACTCGATAGCTTTGGGGTCGCCAGGTTAGGCTCTCGCTATGCCTAAGCTCGCCGGTCACCGGAATGTCGCTGCCGCCACCATGTCCGCACTGTCTCCAGTGCTTCTGGCCACTTGCGTCGCGCTGCTGAGCGCGTGCTCGTCACCCCAACATGCATCGACAGTCCCGGGTACCACGCCGCCCGTCTGGACCGGTGCACCCGCACCGTCGGAAGCCTCCGATGCCGAGGGCGGCGCGCCCGGGACGCCCGGAGCGCAAACCGTGGTCACTCATTTGAAGGCGGCCGACGGCACGCAGGTCGCGACCGCGAAGTTCGATTTCAGCAACGGCTACGCCACCATCACGATCGCGACGAGCGGCGTCGGCGTGCTGGCGCCTGGGTTTCACGGAGTGCACATCCACAAGGTGGGCAAGTGTGAACCCAACTCGGTCGGCCCAACGGGTGGCGCACCTGGCGACTTTCTGTCCGCCGGCGGGCACTTCCAGGTGGGCGGGCATTCCGGCGAGCCCGAAAGTGGTGACCTGACGTCTCTGCAGGTGCGCAAGGACGGTGTGGGGACGCTGGTGACCACCACTGACGCCTTCACGCTGGCCGATCTGCTGACCGGTGAGAAGACCGCGATCGTCATTCACGCGGGTGCCGACAATTTCATGAACATCCCGCCGGAGCGCTACAACCAGGTCAACGGCGGCGCTCCCGGTCCCGACGAGATGACGATGACCACTGGTGACGCCGGCAAGCGGGTGGCGTGCGGTGTCATCGGTGCCGGCTAGCCCCCCGGCTAACAGGGCCAGCGCCCGCATCGATTTCGCCAGGTCCCCGCGGCCGACCCTCGGAGTGGAGTGGGAGTTTGCGCTCGTCGATAGGCAGACCCGCGATCTGTCCAATGAAGCCACCGCGGTCATCGCCGAGATCGGCGAGAACCCGCGAGTGCACAAAGAGATGCTGCGCAACACCGTGGAGGTGGTCACCGGGATCTGCCAAACCGCCGGCGAGGCGATGGAGGATCTGCGCGAAACGTTGGGTCCGGCCCGGCGGATTGTCCAGGACCGCGGCATGGAGCTGTTCTGCGCGGGCACGCACCCGTTCGCACGGTGGTCTTCCCAGAAGCTCACTGACGGTCCCCGCTACGCCGAGCTGATCAAGCGCACCCAGTGGTGGGGTCGGCAGATGCTGATCTGGGGCGTGCATGTACACATCGGGATCTCGTCGGCGTACAAGGTGATGCCGATCATCTCGTCGCTGCTGCAGTATTACCCGCATCTGTTGGCGCTCTCGGCTTCGTCACCGTGGTGGGGTGGCGAGGACACCGGATACGCCAGCAATCGGGCGATGATGTTTCAGCAGTTGCCCACCGCCGGGCTGCCGTTCCAGTTCCAGACCTGGGCGGAGTTCGAAGGCTTCGTCTACGACCAGAAGAAGACCGGCATCATCGAGCACGTCAACGAAGTGCGTTGGGACATAAGGCCATCGCCGCATCTGGGAACTCTCGAGGTGCGGATCTTCGACGGCGTTTCCAACCTGCGTGAGCTGGGCGCGCTGGTCGCCTTGACACATTGTCTGGTGGTCGACCTGGACCGCAGGCTCGATGCCGACGAGTCGCTACCGACCATGCCGCCCTGGCACGTCCAGGAGAACAAGTGGCGCGCCGCCCGCTACGGCCTGGAAGCGGTGATCATCCTGGACACAGACAGCAACGAGCGGTTGGTCACCGATGATCTCGTCGATGTGCTGACCCGACTGGAGCCGGTCGCGAGGTCACTGGGTTGTAGTGACGAGTTGGCTGCGGTGGCCGACATTTGGCGCCTGGGCGCCTCGTATCAGCGTCAGCGCCGCGTCGCTGAAGAGAACGACGGTGACCTGCGCGCGGTCGTCGATGCGCTCGTGGGCGAGCTCGACATCTAGGTTGGAGTCAATGGCCGATCCCGAAATCGTTGAATGGGCGATGTTCCCGCTGGAGTCGGCTCTGCTGCCCGGCCAAGATCTGCCGCTGCGCATCTTCGAGCCCCGCTACGGTGCGCTGGTGCGGCATTGCCTCGACAGCGGCGAACCGTTCGGCGTCGTGCTGATCGCCCGCGGCCGTGAGGTCGGCGGCGGTGATTCGCGTTGCGACATCGGCGTCCTGGCCAGGATTACCGAATTCGTCGATCAGGGCTCGGGCCGATACGCACTGCTCTGCCGGGCCGGCGAGCGGATCCGGGTATGCGACTGGCTGCCCGACGACCCCTACCCGCGAGCGACGGTGCAAGTCTGGCCCGACGAGCCGGGGGATCCGGTGACGGGGGCCCAGCTGCGTGCGGTTGAAGACCGGGTGATGGCCGTGTTCGAGCGAATCGCCGAGGCCCGCGGCGCGCAGCTGCCGGACCGCGACGTGGTGCTGGGTTACGAGGAAACAGTGGCAGACGAAGCCCTGTTCATCTTGGCTTCTCGCCTGCCAATCGGAACCGCCGACCGCTACGCCGTGCTGTCGGCGCCTTCGGCGGCCGATCGACTGGTGGCGCTCAACGAGGCGGTCGACGCAGTTGCCGAAATGATCGAGTTCCAGCTATCCGAATAGCGGTGCTACGGAGCTTTGGCGAACGCGCGCAACGACTCGAGCTGTAGGGCATCCAGCGAGGGGCGCACGGTCTTGCGGGCCGCTTCCAGGTCGGCGGCGGTCACGTCGGCGGCGTCGATGGAACACCGCATCGCAGTGAGGGCGGCCTCCCGCAGCAGCGCCACGCAGTCGGCCGCGCTGTAGCCGTCGAGTCCGGCGGCCACCTCGTCCAGGTTGACATCCGCGCTCAGCGGGATCGATTTCCCTGCGGTGCGCAGGATTTCGCGGCGCGCCGCGGCGTCCGGCGGTTCGACGAACACCAGCCGCTCCAGCCGTCCCGGACGCAGCAACGCCGGGTCGATCAGATCGGGCCGGTTGGTCGCCCCCAGCACCACAACGTCCCGAAGCGGGTCGATCCCGTCGAGCTCGGTCAGCAGCGCGGCCACCACACGATCCGTCACGCCCGAGTCGAAGCTCTGGCCGCGCCGGGGCGCCAGCGCGTCCACTTCGTCGAGGAACACCAGCGAGGGGGCGGAATCGCGGGCCCGCCGGAAGAGCTCGCGGACCGCCTTCTCCGAGGACCCCACCCACTTGTCCATCAGCTCAGAGCCTTTGACGGCATGCACGCTCAATTGACCGGTGCTCGCCAGCGCGCGCACCACAAACGTCTTGCCGCAGCCGGGCGGGCCGTAGAGCAACACCCCGCGCGGTGGATCGACGCCCAACCGCGCGAAGGTGTCCGGGTGCTGCAACGGCCACAGCACCGCTTCGGTGAGGGCCTGCTTGGCCTCGGCCATGTCACCGACATCGTCGAGCGTGATGCTGCCGACGGTCAGTTCCTCGCTGGCGGAACGGGACAGCGGCCGGATAACCGACAGCGCGCCGACGAGATCCTCCTGGTTCAGCTTTGGTGGTTGGCCGTCGGAGCTGGCGCGTGACGCGGCCCGCAGCGCCGCCTCGCGGATCAGGGCTGCCAGGTCAGCGGCAACGAAACCCGGTGTGCGGCCGGAAATCTCGTCAAGAGTGAGCTCGCCGACGGGCACCTGCTTCAGCAGTGTCTCCAGGAGCGCTTTGCGGGTGGCCCCATCGGGCAGCGGCAGGCCCAGCTCCCGGTCGCACAGCTCGGGAGCGCGCAGCCGTGGATCAAGCTGGTCGGGTCGCGCGGAGGTGACGATCAACGCGACTCCGTCGGTGGCCACCGCGGTGCGCAGCTCGGCGAGGAGCAACGCGGCCACCGGCTCCGAGGTTGCCGGCAGCAGCGCGTCGACATCGGTGATGAGCAGCACGCCGCCGCCGTCACGAACCGCCGTCACCGCCGAAGCCACCGCCTTGAGCCGGTCTTCAGCGGCCAGGGCGCCCACTTCCGGGCCGTCTAGCTCGACCAGCCTGCGGCCGGCGCACACCGCGCGCACCGTCGTCGTTTTGCCGACGCCCGCCGGACCCGACACCAATACCCCCAGATTGGCTTCGGCGCCCAAAGTTTTCAGTAGGTGCGGCTCGTCGAGTGCGAGCTTGAGCCATTCGGTGAGCTTGCCGGCCTGCACCTGCGAGCCCTTGAGATCGGCCACCCCGATCTTGGGGTTCGACACGCCGATCGGCTCGTGCTTGCCGGCCTCGGCCACGGCGCTGGACGGCACGCCGGCTCCCCAGCTGACCAGCGAGTTCGGTTGCACGCTGACCGGTCCCTCGGGGTCGACACCGGTGACGGTCAGCAGCTCGGAGGTCCAGCTGATCCCGACCGCGGACGCCAGCGCGCGACTGGCGGCCGACGTCGATGTGCCGGGGCCCAGATCGCGGGGCAGCAGCGACACCGCATCGCCGACGGTCATCACCTTGCCGAGCAACGCCTGCCGCAGGGTGCCGGACGAAACCGATTGGGTCGTCAACGCCGAACCGCTCAGGGTCACCGACCGCGCTCCGTAGACCGTGACCGTGCTGACGATCACCGCGGTGCCCTCGCGCAGACCGGCGTTGGACATCGTCACGTCGTCGAGCAACACGGTGCCAACGGGGATGTCCCGGTTGGCAAGGGCCGCTACCGCCGCGGTGCTCCGTGACCCGGTCAGCGACACCGCATCCCACTCCCGGATACCAAGGGCGGCAATGGCACTGGGGTGCAACCGGATGACGCCGCGGCGGGAGTCGACGGGCGAGGTGGTTAGCCGAGCGGTCAGCGTGAGCTCGCCGCTCACGGCAGCCGCCCGCCCGGCTTGCGCAGCCTCAACCGAGCCATCGAGCGTCCGCCCGGTCTTCCTCGGAGCCGCGGTATCGGCCGGCGGTTCGGCTGGGCCCGGCGGGTCGCGCGCCGGACGGCGCGGCGCTGCTGGGGTTTCTCATCCCACATCTCGGGGTGCTGGGCAAGCCAGCGCTGATTTCGCACCGCGAACGGGACGTGGCACAGGTAGGCGACGATGATCACCCAGATCAATATGTAGGGCATCGTCACTGCCGCCGCCGCGCAGATCGCCAGCGCGGCCAGCAGTGGTGCCGCCCAGTTGGGTGGCACCGCCAACGCGTGCATCTTGCGCATCGGGATCTTGCTGACCATCAGCATCGACGTCCCTACGATCCAGACGCACTGGAACGCCGTCGAGGACCACCAGCCGTCGTGGTGGAACTGCAGTTTGAGACCGATGAGGCCGATCATCGAGATCGCGCCCGCAGGCGCGGGCATTCCGACGAAGTATTCGTGCGTGTAGGCGGGCTGGGTTCCGTCGTCCTGCAGGGCGTTGAACCTCGCCAGGCGCAACACCACGCACACCGCATACAGCAGCACCGCGATCCAGCCGACAGGCGACGTCGGCAGCAGCGTCGTGTAGACGACGATCGCGGGCGTGACCCCGAAGTTCACCGCGTCGGCCAGTGAGTCGATCTCTGCGCCCATCGCAGACTGGGCGTCCAGCATGCGGGCCACCCGACCGTCCAGTCCGTCCAGGATGGCGGCGGCGGCGATCAGCGCCATCGCAGGAATGGGCTGGTGTTCAAGGGCGAATTTGATCGAGGTCAGCCCCGCGCAGATGGACAGCACTGTCATCGCGCTGGGCAGAATCTGCAGGTTGACGCCCGGCCTGTTACGTGGCTTGTTGGTCATGGCAGGTTAGCCAGCACTGTCTCGCCGGCGACCGCGCGCTGGCCCACTTTGACGACCGGCTCCGCGCCCGGAGGCAGATAGGTGTCGAGCCGGGACCCGAACCGGATCAGGCCGTAGGTGTCGCCGATGGACAGCTTGTCGCCCACCTGCGCGTCGCACACGATGCGCCGCGCCAAGAGGCCCGCAATCTGCACGACTACGACATCGGGGCCCTCGCCTGCGTGGGTGGTCCGGATCCGCACGCTGTTGCGCTCGTTGTCGGTGCTCGCCTCGGGTAGGTCGGCCGACGCGAAGCGGCCGGGCCGGTGTTGCACGGCGATCACCTCGCCGCTCACCGGGGCGCGCTGCACATGGGCGTCCAACAGGCTCAGGAAGATGCTGACCCGCGGCAGTGGCACGTCGCCCATGTTGAGTTCGGCGGGCGGTGCCGCCGAGTCGATGACGCAGATCATCCCGTCGGCCGGCGCGACGATGGCATCGGGGCGGGTTGGTGGTACCCGTCGGGGGTGACGGAAGAACCCGGCGCAGGCCCCGGCTGCCAGCAGGCCTGCCCGGCGCAGCCATCGGGAGTCGCGTCCGGTGACGGCCTGGCCCAATACCGAGGCCGAGGCGACGGCCAGGCCGGCGGCGATGAACGGGCGCCCGGCGGGGTGAATCGGAGGAACGGTGGAACGTACCAGCTCCAGGAAGTGCCGCGGGTCAGCAGGCGGGGGGCGTCTTGCCACGCGGTCATCTTACGGAGCCGTGGGCTATGTGAGATCCCAAACCTGCAGCAGAGTTCCGGCGGACACTTCCTCAACGTCCTCGGGGATATCCAGGAGACCGTTCGCCGACGCCAGCCACCGCAGGTGGTGTGAGGCCGCTGGACCGTAGCCGGTTACCCTTCCGACCTGCCTTTCTAGGCCCCCTGGTTCTGTTGGGGCCTCGAGTATCGCGCGCCGGAACTGCCTCTTGCCGCGTGGCGAGGTCAGCGCCTCGGTGAGCACTGCCGGCCGGTGCGGGCGGTCGGGATCCGGTAGGCCCATGGCCTTGCGCAGCGGGGAACGGATGAACACCTCGAAGGACACCAGCGCGCTGACCGGATTGCCAGGCAGCGTGACAATCGTGGCGCCGCCTCCTTTTGTCCGCAAGCGCCCGATGCCCTGCGGCATTCCGGGCTGCATCGCCACCTTGACGAATTCCACGCCCTGGTCGCCGTCCCGGCCGAACGCGTCTTTGACGACCTCATAGGCGCCGGCGCTGACTCCGCCGCTGGTGATGATCAGGTCTACCTGGCGTTGCGGGCCGGCGTATTGGTCGAGGATCGAGCCGAACTGCGCGACGTCGTCTTCGGCGGTCGCGACCGCTATCACCGCTGCGCCCGCGTCGCGCACCGCCCCGGCCAGCATGATCGAGTTGGACTCGTAGATCTGTCCCGGCCGCAGCGGGGTTCCCGGCGGCACCAGTTCCGACCCCGTGGATATCACCAGCACCCGCTGGCGCGGAATGACCGGTAGCTCAGCGATTCCCAGCGCCGAGGCCAGACCGAGCATTGCTGGAGATACAACCTGGCCCTTGCGTAGAACTGTCGTGCCGGGGGCGACGTCTTCGCCCGCCCGCCGGATGTGCTTGCCCGACGGCCCAGTCTTACGGATCGCCACGGTGTGCACGCCGCCATCGGTGTCCTCGACAGGCACGATCGCGTTCGCTCCGGCCGGCACCGGCGCGCCGGTCATAATCCGATGCGCCGTACCGGGTTTCAGTAACAGCTCGTCGGTCCGTCCGGCGGGAATGTCCTCGGCGACCGGCAGCACCACCGGGTGTTCTGGTGTCGCGTGGGAGGCGTCCTCGGCGCGGATCGCGTATCCGTCCATCGCGGAGTTGTCGAAGACGGGCAGCGCCAACCGCGCAACGACGTCGTCAGCCAGGACCAGCCCTTGGGCCTCCGCCAGCGCGACCGTGGTCGCGGGACGGGCACGGATCATCGCCGCTACGACGCGCTGGTGTTCTGCTACCGACCGCATGGGTAAAACTTAGTCCTGCGCTGGCGGTCTCAAGTTGCGCGACCCGACGTAAAGTCTTGAACGTGTTTACCGGGTTGGCCTATTCGCCTCACTTCATTCGCGAGGATTAGATGTCGACAGACGAGATGCCACCTGACATCGGCTTTTACTTCGACGCGATGGCCGCGCCGCTTGACGATGCGTCGACGCAGTACAACACCGATGACCGCTTCCAAGCGATAGCGACACTGCTGGCAACGATTTCCGCCGAGTGGACGGGGGACGACGCGCGGACGAGTAGCGACCTCAGCACGTTAGGACAGACGCTGGCGGATGTGCAGCAAAGTCATCCCACCGACTCGAATGTCGCTTCCTTGGAGCAGCTTTATGTGGCGCTTCAGGGCGTTCGGTCTGGTCCTTCGTCTACGCCGAGCAAGCCTCCACTGGCGGTGCCGGCCCCCCCGACTCCGCCGACCGCGAAGTCGACCGTGTTCGACGTAGCGGGTATGTCTGCGAAATCGGTGGCTACCCTCGGATTGGCGCACCCGACGGCGCAAACGCCCCCCTCGTGGAAGCTGGCGAATTTGGTAGACCAGAACCTCATTACGATCAAAGAGGTGCCGTACCCGGCGTGCGTACCGTTTAACGCCAGCTACCAGGCGGGCGCGGCGAACCTGATCAGCATGATCAACAACACGGAGGGCCCGTTCGCGATGGTCGGCACGTCGCAGGGTGCGATGGTCATCGCCAGTGTCTACGACGGGATTCGCAACAGCACCGGCAAGCCGTATTCGCGCAACGGCGACTTTCTTCAGGGCATCACGTACGGAAACCCGTGCAGGCAGCGGGGATCTATCGCGCCCGGTTGCGTGGATCCCGGCGGATACGGCATCAATGTCGACTCGTGGCTGCAGTCCAACGTCGAGAGCCGCCGCTGGTGGGATTTCGCCAATCCTGGTGATCCGGCAGCTTGTAACGGCGCGGGCGCCTGGAGTGTCGGCGGAATCACTTACGACTACCGGGGTTCGATCGGTAATTGGTCGGCGTTACCTTTTTCGGAAATGTGCAGGAATTTCACCGGCAATCTCCTCGCCTTCGTCGCGCAATTGCAAAACCCGCCACCGAGCATCTTCGGGCTGGCGCAATCGCTGTTTGACACGCTGATTGGTGCGAGTGCCGGGCCGCACACAACCTACGGCCAGGTGAAGCCGAATAGCACTAAGCCTACGTTGACGTGCATGCAGCTGGCGGCTGAGCAATTGACGACCATCGCGAAATCGCTGCCGTGATTACCGGGTTGGCCCACACCGGGTTGTGCGTTCCCGATTGCGAAGCCGCGGTGGCGTTCTATCGGGACGTGCTGGGCCTGCGCGTGCTCTCGCCGCCTTATGTGATGGCGGGTAACGCCATTCGCGACGACATGGGTGAGCTGGTGTCCGATCCCGCGATGAAAGCGGCGATCATGGGATTCGGTGACGACGGCGACCGTGTTCTCGAGGTGATCGAGTACCTTAACGTCGACAGGAACCTTCCCGATGGCCAGCGCGGGGGCGCCAGGGCGCTGACCGACCACGGCCTATCGCACGTCGGGCTGATCTGTGAAGATCTCGATGCCACTCGCGCTGAGCTCGAGAGCAAGGGAGTGCAATTCCTCGTCAGCGGAATCGCGGACGTCGCACGAGTACGCACCACGTGGTTCGTCGACCCGTGGGGCGTGGTGTTCATTCTGGTGGAGAAAAGCCGTCCCGAACGACCCTACTTTTCGCAATGGGGGTTGCCATCTGTTGCGGGTTGAGTGGTCGGTAGTTGTCGGTGGTGCGCTGTAGGAACAGAAGTATGAATTTGGCGGCGTGGGCTGGGTGCATGGTGGTGCGCGGTTGACTGTGTATCGGTGTGCGGGCCTCGATGGCGAGCGGGCGGCTGGGAACCGCGCCGCGCGCGCAGTGGTGGCTGCCGTAGCGGCCCAGCGGCGGAGTGCGCGCTGATGGCGGGCTTTGGTGTCCCTGAGGGTTGGTGTGTGCAGGCGTTTCGGTTCACGTTGGATCCGACCGAGGATCAGGCAACTGCGTTGGGGCGGCATTTCGGTGCCCGGCGCAAGGCATACAACTGGGCGGTGGCCACCCTGAAAGCCGATATTGCGCAATGGCATGCCACGGGGGTTGAGACGGAGAAGCCATCGCTTCCGGTGCTGCGCAAACGCTGGAACACCGTTAAAGGCGACGTGTGTGTCAACACGGAGACTGGTGTGGTGTGGTGGCCCGAGTGTTCGAAGGAGGCCTACGCCGATGGCATCACCGGCGCGGTGAACGCCTACTGGAACTGGCAGAGGTCTCGTGCTGGTAGGCGCGCGGGGAAGCGGGTCGGGTTCCCGCGGTTCAAGCGGAAAGGCCGCGACGCTGATCGGGTGTGTTTCACTACCGGGGCGATGCGGGTGGAGCCCGACCGCCGCCACCTCACGCTGCCGGTGATCGGCACTGTGCGCACTGCGGAGAACACCCGGCGCCTCGAGCGGCTGATCAGGGCCGGACGGGCGCGGGTTTTGGCGATTTCGGTGCGCCGCAATGGCAACCGCCTGGATGCCAGTGTTCGGGTGCTGGTTGGCCGCCCGCAGCGACCGAAGGTGGCCCAGCCCGATTCCCGGGTGGGTGTGGATGTCGGGGTGCGGCGTTTGGCGACGGTGGCCACCGCTGCGGGCACCGTGATCGAATGTGTCGAGAACCCGCGCCCGCTGCAGGTTGCGTTGCGTGAGCTGCGCCACCTCTGCCGGGCGCGGTCACGCTGCACGAAAGGCTCGCGCCAGTATGGTGAACGCACCACAAAGCTGTCCCGGTTGCATCGCCGGGTCAATGATGTCCGCACTCATCACCTGCATGTCCTGACCACACGGTTGGCTAAAACTCACGGCCGGATCGTGGTTGAAGGTTTGGACGCTGCGGGAATGCTGCGACAAAGGGGTCTGCCCGGGGCCCGCGCCCGCCGGCGCGGGCTGTCCGATGCCGCCTTGGGCACGCCGCGCCGCCAGCTGTCCTACAAAACAGGTTGGTACGGGTCGCAGCTGGTGACCGCGGACCGTTGGTTCCCCTCGTCGAAGACCTGCCATGCCTGCGGGCATGTCCAGGACATCGGCTGGGACGAACAGTGGCAATGCGACGTGTGTTCGGTATCGCATCAGCGTGACGACAACGCCGCCATCAACCTCGCGCGGTGGGAGGAACCCTCCACCGCCGTCGGCCCAGTTGGGGCCGCCGTCAAGCGTGGAGCCGACCGTAACACCGGACCTCGTCCGGCTGGTGGCCGTGAAGCGCGGAAGGGAACCGGCCACCCGGCTGGGGAACAACCCCGAGATGGGGTGCGAGTCGCGTGAGCACTAAAGATCACTCACTCGCAACGGTAAGAGTCGGGATCATCGGTGCGGGCGCCGGTGGCATCGCGATGGGCATCCAGCTTGCCGCCGGCGGTTACGATTTCACGATCTTCGACCGTGCCGACGGCTTCGGCGGGACCTGGCGGCACAACACCTTCCCGGGTGCGGCCTGCGATGTCCCATCCCATCTGTACTCGTACTCGTTCGCGCTCAATCCGCGCTGGAGCAAGACCTACGCGAACCAGCCGGAGATTTTGGCCTACCTCGAGAAGGTCGCCCTCGACCACGGGCTTGGCCCGCACCTGCGGCCCAACACGGCGATCGCATCGGCGCGCTGGTCGGACGCCGACCGGCGCTGGACCCTGACGGCCGAAGACGGCCGGCAGCACGAGTTCGACGCCGTGGTGAGCGCCGTCGGAATGCTCGACGTGCCGAACATCCCAGACATCCCTGGGGCGTACCGGTTCCGCGGCCGCCGATTCCATTCGGCCCGTTGGGATCACAGTAAGTCGACGGCGGGGGAGCGGGTCGCGTCCATTGGTACGGGTGCCAGCGCAGTGCAATACGTTCCCGCGATCGCGCGGGAGACCGCGCATCTCACGGTGTTCCAGCGGACCCCGATCTGGATCGCGCCGCGCTTCGATTTCCCGTTCACCCCCGAACAGCACCAAGAGTTCGAACGAGACTCGAGTTCGGCGCAGAAGCTGCGCGACGAGGCGTTCGATGCCTACGAGTCAGCGAGCTTCGACGTCGACGCCGCCCAGACCCGCGAGGCAACCGAACTCGCCCGAAGCTACCTCATGCGCAAGGTCGCCGACCCCGCGTTACGCGCGAAGCTGACGCCGGACTATCCGGTCGGTTGCAAGCGGCCGCTGCTGTCGCGCGAGTGGTACCCCACCTTCACGTTGCCCAACGTCAGCCTGGAGACGACCGCCGTCGCCGAGCTGACCGAGTGGGGGGTGCGCACCGTCGACGGCGTCGAACACCGCGTCGACACCGTCATCTACGGCACCGGGTTCACCGCCGCCGACTACCTCGCCAGCATCGACGTGTACGGGAACGGCGGCCGTCGGCTGCGCGACGACTGGAGCGACGGTGCCGAGGCGTATCTCGGCACGCTGGTGGCCGGTTATCCGAACTTCTTTACGCTCTACGGCCCCAACACGAACGGGGTCAACTCGATCATCTACATCCACGAGGTCCAGACGACCTTCGTCCGCCACATCCTTGACGCGATGGGGCGTCGCGGAGCACGCAGCATCGAGGTGACGCCAGGCGCGCAGCGGCGCTATAATGACGAGCTCCAGGCCGCCATGCAGGGCAAGGTCTGGCTCGCCTGCGACAACTACTTCCGCCATCCCAGCGGCAAGGTTGTCACCCAATTGCCCTACAGCGGGCGGACATTCTTCGAGCGCACCCGCGAGTTGGTCCCCGACGACTACGAGTTGCGTTCCTAGATGGTGGCGGTCTGACTTGGTTCATGATTCGGGGTTCGCGGTAGCTGCAGTGGGTTGACCTGTTGTTTTAGGGTGTGGGCTGCCGGGGTCTGCGCGCTAAAGTCGGGGGCTGGGGCTGCCCCGGGTGGTCAGGGTACGCATCGGGCGTCGTGCTGATGGCCGCGGTGGGCAGCGTTTGGTGGTCAATCACCCCCGCGTGGATTGGGCGGCCGAGAGTTGTCGTACCCGGCTGCGATGATGGTGTCATGTCTTCGATCGCATCGCCTCCCGCGGCAGCCAGGCCTGCTGAGCGTCTTGAGGTGTTGTTCGAGGAGTTGGCGGAGTTGGCCGGTCAGCGCAACGCGATTGACGGGCGCATTGTGCAGATCGTGGCTGAGGTGGATCGCGAGGAGCTGTGCGGTGCGACGGGCGCGCGGTCGGTCGCGGCGCTGGTGGCCTGGAAGCTGGGCTTGTCATCGGGGAACGCCCACACGATCGCCGCCGTTTCGCGCCGGCTCGAGGCGTTTCCGCGCTGCGCGCAGGGCATGCGGGAGGGTCGGCTGTCGTTGGATCAGGTTGGGGTCATCGCGGCGCGGGCCGGTGAGGGATCTGACGAGCATTACTCGGAATTGGCGCGGGTCGCGACGGTCAATCAGCTACGCACCGCGGTCAAGCTCGAACCGCGACCCGAACCCGAACCTCGGCGCGAGCCCGAGCGGTCGTTCACCACGACCAGCAGCGAGCAGGGTAGCTGCTACCGGATCACACTTGGCCACCATGACGCGGCGAAGTTCGACGCCGCCTTGGCCTCTCATCGTGATGCGCTGATCGCCAAGTGGAAGCGCGATCACGGCGATGGCGCGTGCGCTGTAGATCAGCGGCCCCCGTTGCCGGGCGCTGTCGAGGCGTTTATGCGCCTGGTCGAGGCTGGATGGGATGCCGAGGCGGCGCGGCGGCCACAGGGGCAGCACACCATGGTGGTGGTGCACCTCGACGTCGAGCAGCGCGCTGCGGCGCTGCATTTGGGTCCGCTGCTTTCCGACGCCGAACGCCGATACCTGACCTGTGATGCGACGTGTGAGGTGTGGTTCGAGCGCCACGGCGAGGTCATCGGTGCCGGGCGGACAACCCGCGTGATCAACCGACGGGTTCGCCGCGCACTTGAGCACCGCGACCGAACGTGCGCGGTTCCTGGCTGCGGCGCCACCCGTGGCCTGCACGCCCATCACCTCCGGCACTGGGAAGACGGCGGCCCCACGGAGTTGGCCAACCTGGTGCTGCTGTGCCCTTATCATCACCGGTTGCACCACCGCGGCGGCATCACCATCACCGGACCCGCAGACGCTCTGACCGTCACCGACGACGCCGGGCGCCTACTGGGCCCGGGATCGCTGGCCCGCCCACCAACTCAACCCCCACCCGCGGTGCCACCCAGCCCCGGTCCCACCGGCGAGCGCGCCAACTGGTGGTGGTACGAACCCTTTCAGCCGCAGCCACCACCAACGAGCAACTAGGTTGGTTTACAGCATCGTGGAACCTTAAACAGGTTGGGGCATAGAGAATGTGGATTGCGCTACCCGCTGCTGTCGGATCTTGACACTCAAGGCCCTCATCAAGATCCCCGCTGACGTGCGGACTAAATTGAGCCAAGCTGGGTTACAGCGGGCGGACATTCTTCGAGCGCACCCGCGAGTTGCTGCCCGAAGACTACGACTTGCATTCCTAGATGGTGGCGGCAGCCTGTTCGGCGAAGTGTGTGCGCAGCCAGTCGATGATCTTCGGTACCACCTCGGGGGCCTTGCTCATCGCGACGTGACCGGTGCCCTCGATAAGGTGCACCTCGGTGTTTCGGCGGCCCTGGAAAACCAGGGTGTCCGACTGCGGGATGAAGTAGTCGTCGGCTCCGTTGACCACGAGCATCTCCGAATTATGTTTCTGGGCAAGCAGATCACGTCGACGGAGCTGTCCGAGGGCGGCACTGAGCTCGTCAAGGGTGGGGGAATGATCCCAGTGCATCGCATTGCCAATGATGTCGTGCATGCCGTAAGGCAGGTTCTGCAGGTGCTCTGGCTTAAACGAGTCCACGACCGGGCCGCCGAGATCGACGGCGGCATCAACGATCCCGGCCAGCCCCGACATCGCCGAGAAGTTCCCGCCGAACGACGCGCCGAAGTGCGCGACCCGGCCATTGCCGAGCGTCCGGGCGTAATCGGCGATTCCACGGATCACCTCGTCTGCGTGTCCGTCGAGCGGGATCGCCGTCTCGCCGGTGCCGGGATGGTCGAAGGCCAGGGTGGATACCCCGGAACCCTGGGTGAACCCGACCCACCACGGGTGGATGTCCATCTTCCACGTGTCGACGCCGCCGCTGGCGATCAGCACCGGCCGGGCTGAATAGTCGCCGTCGGTGGAGTAGAGGTGGACCGGCACCTCGACCGTGCCGTCGCGGAAGGGCACCGCGATGATCCGACGCTCGAAGGACACCGGGAAATCCTTCGATGCCAACTCGAACTGCTCGAGCTGGTGTCGCAGCGCCCGCGCCCGGGCCTGGTCGGTCAGGCAGGGAAACTTCGCGCAGCCGTAGATCAGTGACGCCAGGTAATGGTCGCCGCGGTCGGCGTGTTCGCCGGCCAGCTTTGACCATTCGTATTCCCAGCCGCCCGGCGCGTCGGCCCACATGTCGGTGATCGCGGTTCGGACCCGTTCGATTTCGTCGGGCGGGATGCCGAATTTCGCGAACTGGACGGCGCGGTCTTCGAACATTGCCGCGGTGTCGATGTCGTAGGTGTACATGGCGTTCAGCTCCTGACCTTAGTGAAGTAATCGGCGACCGTTGTTGTGTCGTCGAGGGATGCGACGGCGCCGATGTAGCCGTCCGGGCGAATCACGATGCGTCCGCCCTTGTTGAGCCCGAAGCGTTGTGCAACAAGGCCGTCCGGGTCGGCGATGACGGTGTCGTAGCCGGCGACATGGGCCACTGGCTCGGTTTCGGAGGCGCTCACCAGCACCTGTGTTGGACCGTCACCGCCCGCGGCGGGCGCCACCTGTCCGGCGGCTATGGTCAGCACCACGTGATTGGTGTTCTGCGCGCCGCACACCGCGCCGAGTTGCTTTTGTATCGCCGGGTCGAGCACATGTGGAACATGTTCGCCGGCAGCCACTTTAGCGTGGCGCGGGCTTCGGCCCACGGCCAGCGGGCTGTTCTTATAGCTGACGGTGACCTCTTCGACGTTCTCGGCTATCGCTCGTCGTGCCGCCGGCACGTGCGAAACGATCCGGACCAGCATGTCGCGGATCTGCCGTGGCACACCGGACAGCGTGCCGGCCTTGGTGAGTCGATTCGTGAACGTGATCACGCTGTCGGCGACCGGGATGCGCTCGGCCTCGTAAGTGTCCAGCAGCGTGTCACCGGCATCACCGCTGACCACCGTCGCCAGCTTCCAGGCTAGGTTGAAGGCGTCCTGCATGCCCGTGTTCATGCCCTGCCCGCCGGCCGGGCTGTGGATGTGCGCAGCATCGCCGGCCAAGAAGACGCGGCCCCAGCGGTAGGCCGGAACCCGCGCGTGGTGAATCTCGAAACTGGTCAGCCAGTGCGAGCGCAGCAACCGGATACCGCCAATTCGCTCGTCGATGACCGCCTGCAGATCGCCCTGGGTCGGATGCATGTTCAGCGGGGTACCAGGGGCATCATGCACCTCGGCGAGGAACCGCATTCGCCCGTCGGCCAGCGGCAGCACCACCACCGGCCCGTCGGGGGCGAAGAAGGTATGCATCGATTCCAAGTCCAACTGGTGCTCTGCGTCGACATCCCCGAGCAGGAAGCGTTCGCCGACAAAGGAACCGGCGAGCTTGGTGCCGACCAGTTTCCGCACTTTGCTGCGGCCGCCATCGGCACCGATCACCCATGAGGCGCGGACCTGCTCGGTGGATCCGTCTTCGTGCTGAAGGGTGAGGTGCGCGGTCTGGCTGTCCTGGCTCAGCGCGGTCAGCTCGACGCCACGCTCGACCGTGACGCCGAGCGACCGCAGGTGCTCGCCGAGCACACGTTCGGTTTCGGTTTGCGCGGTGTTCAGCGTGAACGGGAACGCACTGTCGACCTCACCGAGCGGTACGCGGAACAATCTGCTGTGTCCGGTGTACAGCTGCATCGCGATGGCCTTGATGCCGGTGCTCAGCATCTCGTCGACGATGCCCATCCGGTCGAACATGTCCAGGCTGCGGGCGTGCACCGCGACCGCGCGGGACTGTTGGGTCGGTTGTGCCAACTTGTCGATCACCCGCACGCGGATGCCGCGGCGGGCGAGTTCGCAGGCTGCGACCAGGCCGACTGGTCCGGCGCCGACGACCAAGACGTCCGGGCCCTCGGGGTTTTCGGCGTTGTTCATGACATCCTCCTCGTTTCACGCAGCGTTGAAATTCTGGTCGAGTTTCACGGTACGTTGAAAAAAGTGTCAACGCAAGAGGAAATTCACGCTACGATGAAACTTATGCCGAAGAAACCAATAACGCCCGGTCCGCGCGATGAACGCGGGGTGCTGGCCGCGCGGATTGTCGCCGCCGCGCGCGACGAGTTCGCCCAACATGGCTGGGCCGGAACCACCATCCGGGCGGTGGCGCGGGCCGCTGACGTCGACCCGGCGCTGGTCTACCACTACTTCGGTTCGAAGGAAGGCCTGTTGGATGCCGCGACCAACCCGCCGCAGAAATGGCTGGAAAGCGTCGCCAAGGTCTGGACCACGCCGATCGAGCAACTTGGCGGTGCGTTGATCAGGCTGCTGCTGGCGGCCTGGGCCGACGACGAGGTCGGGCCGACCTTGCGGGCCATCCTGCAGACCGCCGCGCACGAACCGTCCACCCGCGAGAAGCTGCGCCGCGTCGTCGAGGGCAACCTGATGGGCGTGGCGGAACTCGGCAGCGACGAACGCGACCGCCTGATCCGCAGCGGGCTCGTCTCGTCACAGATGATGGGCTTCGCGCTGATGCGCTACGTCTGGAAAATCGAGCCCGTCGCGTCGATGACCGACGACGAAGTGATCGCCGCGATCGCACCCAACCTGCAGCGCTACGTCGACGGTGACCTCAAGGCGTCCTGACGGCTGGATTCGGTAGATGTCGTGTCGGATACAGCACGGCCGTAGCATCGCTGCTGTGGGGACTTCGTCCGCCGAGGAACGGGTAAGGGCGCAAGAGCTTCTCGACGCCCAGGACAAGGCCGAGCAGCTTTTCGACGAGATCGAGCGCCGCGGCATGATCCGCGCCGCTGTCGGTGAGCAGGAGTTGTCCGACGAGATCCGCGACCTTGCCGCAGAAATGTTGGGAGTGACCCGGCATTGGCATCGGCGGATTGTGCGGGCCGGTGAGAACACGTTGCAGCCTTTCAAGGAACGCCCGCCGGACCGGGTGATCGTCGCCGACGACATTGTGTTTCTCGATCTCGGCCCGATCTTTGAGGAGTGGGAGGCGGACTTCGGGCGCACGTTCGTTCTGGGCCCGGATCCGGAGAAGGCGGCCCTCCGGGATGCGCTTGCGCGGGTTTGGGACGCGGGCCGTGAGCATTTCGAGCGTTGCCCCGAGATCACTGGTGCCGAATTGTTCGACTACACCGTCGAGTCGGCCCTGGCCGAGGGTTTCGGGTGGGGCAGCCCCATCGCCGGCCACCTCGTCGGGGAGTTTCCGCACAAGACGATCGCGGGTGACGGCGTCGAGTGGTACATCGCGCCCGGGTCGGACAAGCCGATGCGGCGCAGCGACCCCCTGGGGCGACAGTGCCACTGGATTCTCGAGATACATCTCGTCGATCGGGCCCGGGGCTTTGGAGGCTTCTACGAGCAACTCTTAGACCTGCCCTAGAGGCCTGGGCTACCGGACCCAATGGTTGTCGTGCCGGACGAACCACTCGCGTCGTTCGTCGTCGGTCATATCGACCAGCGCGCCGAAACCCTCGAAGTAAGCCTCGCGGGGCGCGCCCGGCGCGAACAGCATCAGGACCGACGCGGGTTCGTCGGCCTCGTTACGGAAGCCGTGGATCCCGCCGGGCGGGACGTACAGGAAGTCGCCCTGGCGCCCGTCGGCCCACTCGGTGCCGTCGTAGAGCTTCATGGTTCCGGACAGCACGAAGAACGCCTCGGACATCGCGCGGTGGAAGTGTGCGGGAGGCCCGCCGCCGGCCGCTGCGATGTCCACTCGGTACAGGCCGTAATCGCCGCCGGTGGCCCGCTGGTCGGCCAGGTAGTGGTACTTGACGCCGGTCGACTCGTAGTCCGGCGGCGAGTCCGCGCGCTTGAGCCAGGCGCTGACCTCCGGCTCGTCTTTCGTGTAGCGGGGCGGCGGATAGGGCGGCACGACAAGGGACATGAGTCCAGTGTGGCCCGGGACGCGCTACCCGCTGATTTCGCTGCCGGACATGTCGGCCGCCTGGCCGCCGATGTGGTCTTCGACGCAGCCGATGAACGCCTGTGATGCCGCTGATCTGAGGTTGCGGCTGGGTGCGACAAGGTTGACTTGGCGGTACAGGTCGGCTCCGGCGACGGGACGGAGAGCCAACGTCGGGTCATCGCCTACGCGTGAGATGGCGACGGACTCGGGTAGCAGCGCGACACCGAGATTCTGGCTCACGAAATGGACCACCTCGTCGACGCGGGTGACCTCGAAGGCCACTCGTCGGCTCACGCCCGCGAATCCGCGGTCGGTTTCGTGGCGCAGACCGTAGCCGGGCGGGAAATCGATGAACGGCAATGCCGCCAACTGATCGAGAAATACCGATTCCCTTGCCGCCAATTCGTGAGAGGAGGGCAGCACTGCCACTAGAGGCTCGGTGAACAGCGCGGTGAAGGTGAGTCGCCCGGTCGGAGGAGGCACGTTGGATCCGACGATCGCGACATCAAGCTTCCGGTCTCGCACCGCCTCGATCAGCAGATTGCTGCCACCACTGCGCAGTGTCACGCTGACCTCGGGATAGCGAGCATGGAAGCTGGCCATCAGCGCGGCGACATCGAGACTCTCCGAGGGGACCTCCATCATCCCGACCGTCAGACGGCCGGCGACGGTGCCGCTGAGCGCCTGCGCATCGAACCTGAGCTGGTCGACGCCGGCCAGCACCCGATGCATCAGCGGTAGCAACGCTTCGCCCGCGGGGCTCAGCGCGACGGATCGCGTGGTGCGTTCGAATAGCGCGACGCCGAGTTCGTCCTCGAGTTTGCGTATTTGCTGACTGAGCGCCGATTGCACGACGTACTCGATGCCGGCGGCCTTGGTGAAACTTTGCGTTTCGGCCAGGGCTACCACGTAACGCAGCTGCCGCAGATTCATGACTCTTCACTTTCGATGATAGATCTCATTATATCTATCCGTTGGACTGGTAAACGCAGCTCAGTGACAATGGTCGACGTGTCCGTATTGCCTACGCTGTCAGTGCGGGTTCGGGCGCGACCGCTGGGCCGCCTGGACACCAACGACTGCTCCGACCTGGTAACGCGGGAGGGCATCACCGCCGAGCTCAATGCGCTGCCGTTCCTCGGCGAACTGACGTGCTCGACGGCTGCAGTCGTAGCGGGATCGACGGAGGAGGTGGTTTTCACCTACACCGTGGGCCGATCGGGGATCGCCGACAGTGGGTGGCTGAAGCTGTGCTTCCGCTACTACTCGGACTGGGACCTCCAGACGACCGATCCGGACGGGCGCGATTTCGCTTCGGCGCGGCTGGTCAGTCGCTCGCTGGTGGGAGGCGCATCGCAGCAATCCGCCGCCACGGCGCAACGACTGACCACCCGCTACGACGTCAAGGGCGGAGAACGCCCGTTTCAGAAGGCTTTGCTGATTGACGTCAAGGACGGCTACCTGCGGCCCGGCGACGTCCTCGAGATCCGATTGGGGGACCGCCGTTCCGGCGGGCCCGGCACCCGGGTGCAGACATTCGTCGAGGACGAATTCGAATTCCATCTGTTCGTGGATGCGTTGGGGACATCGCGGATGGCACGCGCCGGAGTGTCGCGGCTTGCGGTGGTCCCCGGTCCGCCGGAGCGCGTCATCGTGCATGGTCCGCGTCTCGTGCGCGCCGATGCCCCAACGGCCGATCTGCGGGTACACCTGCAGGATCGTTGGGGCAACGCCAGTCGCGACGTCACTGCGTCCGTGCGAGCCCACGCCGACGGGCGCGGCATCGCCTCGGCGTCCTTCCCCGTCGCCGGGTGGGCGGCGCTCACGCTACCGGTCCCGTCCCGTCACGGCCAGATCGAGGTCATCGCTGAGGCCAACGCCGCCGAAATCGGCAGAACGACATGCTTTCTCGACCTCATCGACGACTTCCCTTCGCCGCGTGCGCTGTTCGCCGATCTGCATGTGCATTCCAACGACACGGTCGGCACCCAGGACACCGGGTCGAACTTGGCTTACGGGCGCGATATCGGTGCGCTCGACGTGATCGGCTACACCGCCAACGACTTTCAGATCACCGATGACGTGTGGGCCGATGTCGTCCTGGCGTGCGCCGACGCCAACCAAGACGATCGGCTGGTGTGTTTTCCCGGCGTGGAGTGGTGCGGAACGGCGGGCGTGGGCGGTGACCACAACGTTGTCTTCCTCGGCGAGGACACAACTCTGGCGCGGTCCCTCGAATGGCATCAGGGAATGGCGGCGGCCGCGCCAGTGCCCCAGACGTGGCCGATCACGGAGCTCTACGCCGCGTACGACAAGGATCCCGACTCCTATCTGCTGATCCCGCACGTCGGTGGGCGCCGGGCGATCCTGGACTGGCACCATCCGCAATTGGAGCGGCTGATCGAGGTGCACTCGTCGTGGGGCACCAGCCCATGGTTCTTCGAGGATGCGCTGGCTCGAGGCCTGCGTCTGGGCGCCAGCGCCGCCAGCGACGAGCACCGCGGACGACCCGGTGGCGGCGCGCCGGGGGCGAACATCTTCGGCGGATTCGGCGGCCTTACCGGCGTTCTAGCGACCGAACTCACCCGCGCGGACGTCGGCCGGGCGTTGCGGGGACGGCGTACCTGGGCGACGACGGGTGCTCGCGCGGTGGCGCTGCTGCGCTCCGGCGATCACTGGATGGGTGACGAAATCGACACCACGGCTTCCGAATTAACCGCTGAATACGCGCTCTTCGGCACGGCTGGATGGGAAGAGCTGGAGGTTTGGGACGGCACGGGTCGGCTGTGGCGCCGGGACCTGCACGCCGAAACCGGCCTGTCCGACTCGTTGGTGCGCATTCGGTGGGGTGGCGCGCGGCACAAGGACCGCTACCGATGGGCGACGTGGGAGGGCCGCCTCTCGATCGACGGCAGCGCGGTCGACTCGGTGACCCCGTGGGCAGCCGCGCACCCCGAGCAGATCTTCGACAGCAGCGGTGGCGACATCACCTGGGGCACCAGGACCTACGGCAGCGACATCGGCGTCATAGTAGGGCTGGCCGATCTGGCCGCCGCCCGCCTGCGGGTCGATGCGACCGTCCTCGAGGAGGGCCTGGTTGCCGATTTGTCTGTCACCGGCGCCGAGTTGTTGGAGGCCGGGCATCGCGAGATCCGGGTCGGGGGGCTGAATCTGACACTCAACATAGAACGCATCGCTGACCCCGCCGCCCTTCCGATCACGGTAAACGGGCAGCTGGCGGTCGACTTGCCGCGAGCCGATAGCGCGGTCTACTTGCGGGCTCGTCAACGCGACGGGCACCAGGTGTGGACCAGTCCGTTGTTCATCGCGCGGAACGAAGCCTGATCATGGCGATTCGTATCGTTCTGCGCCTGACGAGGCGACTGCACGTCGACCTGCAGCGCGTCATCTCCGCCGCCTGTAGCTGATCGGCACGCCCTCGCCGGCTGATCGAACGCGCTGCATCGCGTTCACCACCGCGCAGGGCGTTGCGTCGCGATTGCTGCCGACAGACCCCATATTCGCCAAGGAGAATTCCATGCCGCCTCGTACGCTTGCCCGCAGTGCAATGACTTTGACAGTGGCGCTGGCCGCAGCCTTGCTGAGTGGCTGCGGACATTCACCATCCACAACGGGCTCCGGCGCCAAAGTCACGCTGCGCCTGGGTTATATAACCCGCATCACGCACGCCTCGGCACTAGCCGCGCTCGATCGAGGACTGTTCACCAAGAATCTCGGTTCGGGAGTTACTCTGGCCCCTCAACCTTTTCAACAGGGAATCGCCGAAGTCACGGCACTCCTGTCCGACCAGCTCGATGCCGCCTACATCGGGACCAACCCCGCCTTCAACGCCTGGCAGAAGTCCGGCGGCACCGCGATCAAGATCATCTCCGGGTCGGCCCAAGGCGGCACATCGCTCGTCGTCAAGCCTGGCATCACGACCGCACAAGACCTGCGAGGCAAGACGGTAGCGGATCCGGGCCTGGGCGGTAACCACGACGTCAGCTTGCGAAGCTGGCTGAAAGACAACGGTTTACAGACCAATACCCAAGGCGGCGGTGATGTGTCCGTCAAGCCGACCAAGCCCGAGTCGGCGATCGTGCAGGAGTTCGTCACGAACCAGATAGCAGGTGCGGTGGAGTCTGCTCCCTACGACGTTGAACTGGTCAAGGCTGGCGGCGTCACGCTGTGGCCGGATCCTGGAACGATCACCGTCCTGGTGGTGCGCCAAGACTTCTTGAAGGCGCACCCGGATGTAATATCCGGGCTGTTACGAGGGCAGATCGAAGCCAACGACCTTCTCCACAGCGATCCCAACGCGGCGGGGCAGTCGGCCAATAACACCATCGCAAAGGATTTGGGCAAAGGTTTGGATCCCGATGTGTTGACCGCTTCTCTTCAGGAGACCACTTTCACCAACGACCCGAATGCCTCTTCGTTGAACGACCAAGTGCGTAAAGCCGTGTCGGTCGGTCTGCTCGATCCGCTCAACCTGAGCGGACTCCTTGATCTGGGCCTGCTCAACGACCTCTTGAAAGCGTCCGGCAAGCCGCAAGTCAGCGCATGACCAGCGTGACGGGCCATGCCGTGACGAATCCCGAGTCGATCGCCGCAGCCGCACCGGCGGTTCGGCTTTCGTCTGTAACGAAGAGCTACGGTCAGGGCGGGTCGGAGGTCGCCGCCCTTGCTGAGCTGTCGATCAGCGCAAGCCAGGGCGAGTTCGTCTGCATCGTCGGGCCGTCGGGTTGCGGCAAGAGCACCCTGCTGTCGCTGACTGCCGGGTTGGACGAACCCACGGCCGGCACTGTTTCCACCGGAAGTTTCCGGGTGGCCATGATGTTTCAGGAGTCCGCTCTGTTCCCCTGGTTGACGGCCTCCGGAAACGTCGACTTGGCGCTGCGGGCCCGCAAGATTCCCAGGGCCCAACGGCGCTCGCGAGTGGCCGAACTGCTTGACGTGGTGGGGCTGAGCGCCTTCGCCGGCGCGCGCCCACACCAACTGTCGGGCGGAATGCGTCAGCGCGTGGCGCTCGCGCGCGCGCTCGCGCAAGACGCCGATGTGCTGCTGATGGATGAACCGTTCGGCGCCCTCGACGCCATCACCCGCGACCTGCTGCACACCGAACTCGAACGCATCGTCGACGAAACCGGACTGACGGTGCTGTTCGTCACCCACAACGTGCCGGAGGCGGTGCGGTTGGGCGACCGGGTGATCTTGCTAAGTGAGCGGCCCGGGCGGATCATCGCCGAACACGCCATCGACGTGCCACGGCCGCGGCGCACCGACGCCGGGGAGTTCGCGGAACTGGCTGCGGCCATCACGGCCGATCTTCAGGGGCAAAGGGGGTCGTAATGGTGCTTAGCGATGTGGATGCCGGACAGGGGCCGCCGTCCGGCGCGGCAGGTGAAGCACGCGCGCCCGGCCGTTCTGCCGGCCGCCGTGTCGCGCGATCGTTGTGGGCCCCCGGCATTGGACTCCTCGTTGTCTTGGCCGGCTGGCAGGCGGTGTACCTGAGCGGCTGGAAACCCTCGTTCGTGCTGCCCGGCCCGGCGACCGCGCTAGCCAGCCTGTGGGAGCAGGCGCAGCAGCCGCTGCTGTGGCAGGCCATCGCGACGACGATGGGCAGGGCCCTGTACGGGTTTGGCCTAGCGCTGGTGATCGGGCTGGTGGCAGGGGTAGTCGTGTCACGGAATCGGGTACTGCGGGCGGCGTTCGGTCCGATCATCACGGGCATGCAGACCATGCCGGCGATCGCTTGGTTCCCCTTCGCCATCATCTTCTTCGGCCTCACCACCTCGGCCATCGTGTTCGTCATCGTCATCGGCACCGCACCCGCGATCGCCACCGCCGTGATCGCCGGTTCCGATCACATCCCGCCGCTGCTGATACGCGCGGCGAAGACGTTGGGGCTCAGGGGCTTCGCCCTCTACCGACACCTGATCCTGCCTGCGTCGTTGCCGGTCTTCGTGACCGGCCTCAAGCAGGGCTGGGCATTCGCGTGGCGCAGCCTCATGTCCGGTGAGCTGGTGGTGATCGTGACCAATACGGCTTCCATCGGTGTGCTCCTCGAAAATGCGCAGAACATGTCCGATATGCCCTCGGCCATCGCGATCATGATCGTGATCCTGGCCCTCGGAATCCTCATCGACGGGCTCTTCACCCTCCTCGACAACGTGGTTCGCCGCCGTTGGGGTCTCGTCGATGCTTCCGAATCGTGACCGCCAATAAATCACGACCGTTGCGGTTGTGGGCTTTTGGCGACGCCCACGTCGGCACCGACAAAAGCTTCGGCAGAAGAAGTTTGGCCGAGGCGATCTCGCACTCCGAAGTCGGTGGCACCGAGGGTGGTCCACCCTTCGAGTGGGACATCGCCGTCGATGTCGGCGACATGTCCGGTGCCCACCACAGCCTTCCTGACGACGCCGAAGGCCGGGAAGTAGTCGAGCAGCTGTCGGCGCTGCGTGCTCATAGGCGCGAAGACATCTATAGCGTCTGCGGTAACCATGACCGAAGTGGGTTGGCTGAACCCGAGGCGTGGTGGTGGCAGAAATGGGTGGACCCGCTCGGCCAGAACACCGAGTTCTCCGGTGTCGACGCCGCTGCCCGCCCCTATCGCACCCAGGGAACCTGGGCGCGCTACAGCTTCCGGGTAGGCAACCTGTTGTTCTTGATGATGAGCGACCGCAACGAGCCCAGCCAGGCGACCGGCCGGGGAACGTTGGGAGGCAATCCCGGCGGCGTGGTCAGCGGTGAGACCTTCGATTGGTGGACGTCGATGGTTGATGACAACCCCGATGCCATCATCGTGTCGGTTCATCACTACGTCCTCAAGGACACGACCGTGGCCTCCGGCGAGTGGGAGGGCATTCGCAGGTCCGCCACTGACGAACTGGTCGAGCACTACCACCGGCCGTTCGAAGAGGGCACACCGAACGGAGCGTCCTATCTGTATTGGGTTGACAGCAAACCTGATTCCGCCGCCTTCGAGAATTTTCTGGCGGCCCGTCCAGGCAGGGTGGCGTTATGGCTGGCGGGACATACCCACACTCATCCCGACGACTCATTCGGCAACAAGACTCATATCGAGAAGCGTTGGGGGACGTGGTTTCTCAACGTCGCATCGTTGAGCCGCCACCATATGCCACGCACCACCCTGCCGATCAGCCGCTTATTGACCTTTCGGCCCGGCAGCGACCAGGTAACGGTTCAGTGTTATCTGCACACCGGCCAATACGCACCGCAGGGCTGGTACGACAAGGCGGAGAAGGCCTTGACACTGGACCGCCCGTTCAACTGGGGTAGGTGACCCCGGTGAGTTCCTCGGAGACCGCCCACAGCCGGCGCTGCAGATCGATGTCGTGGGATTTTTGGCTGGACGCCACGATCCGTGGGTAGCCCCGTTGCTCGGCGAAGCCGTCGGGTCCGAAGTACTGGCCACCGAGGACAGCCGGGTCGGTGGCGGCGCGCAACGTAGGTAGCGCGCCCATGGCCGGGTCCTGGAAGAGCGGCTCGACGGCGGAAACGACGGGGGCGATCAGTCTGGGCAGGTTGCGGATCAGCTCGGACCGCGAACCGCCGGGGTGGGCGGCCGCGGCGATCGTCGTCCCGCGCGGCGCGAGCCGTCGCTGCAGTTCGTAGGTGAACAGCAGGTTCGCGAGCTTGGACTGCCCGTATGCGCCAATCCTGCTGTAGCGACGCTCCCATTGCAGGTCGTCGAAATGCATGTCGGCCCCGAGGATGCGGTGGCCGATGCTGCTCACCGTCACGACCCGCGAGCCGGCGATCGGCAGGAGCCGGTCCAGCAGCAGGCCGGTGAAGGCAAAGTGGCCCAGGTGGTTGGTGCCGAACTGCAGCTCGAAGCCATCCTTGGTGGTCGACTTTGGCGTCCACATCACGCCGGCGTTGTTGATCAGCAGGTCGATGCGGTCGTAATCGGAGCGCAGTTGCTCCGCTGCGGCGCGGACGGACTCCAGCGAGGTCAGGTCGAGCTCCTGCAACGCGACGTCGGCCTGTGGGCTGCTGGCGGCGATGCGCGCGATAGCGTCCTTCCCCTTGTCCAGATTGCGCACCGCCAGCACAACGTGGGCGCCGTGCTCGGCGAGTGCCAAGGCGGTCGCGTATCCGAGGCCGGTGTTGGCTCCGGTGATGACGGCGACGCGACGCGACTGGTCGGGAATGTCCGCGTTGGTCCACTTGGCCATGAAAAGCTCCTAGACTTGTAAGGTAAACGGGGCGGGCGCTCCGGTTGGGTTCCACTATACGGAACGTACGCCCCGTTTTGTCAATGTGAGTTGAAGTCAGGTGGTGTCTGAGATGGCGCAGCCCGCGCGCCCGCTGCGTGCCGACGCAGCCCGCAACCGTGCGCGCGTACTCGAAGTCGCCTACGAAACCTTTGCGGCCGAGGGCTTGTCGGTGCCGATCGACGAGATCGCCCGGCGCGCCGGAGTCGGGGCCGGCACTGTCTACCGGCACTTCCCGACGAAAGAGGCGCTTTTTGAAGCGGTCATCGAAGATCGGATGCGACGCCTCATCGACGACGGGTACGCGCTGTTGAAATCCGATGGACCCGGCGAAGCGATCTTCACCTTTCTGCGCTCGATGGTGCTGCAGTGGGGCGCGGCGGACCGCGGTCTGGTTGATGCGCTGGCCGGGTTCGGCATCGACATCGAAAGTGCCGTGCCCGAGGCCGAGGACGCCTTTTTGGCCGTGCTCGGCGAGTTGCTTCGCGCCGCTCAGGAAGCGGGCACCGTGCGACAAGACATCGGCGTGCGTGACGTGAAGGTGATCCTGGTCGGGTGCCAGGCGATGGAGGCTTACAACTCGGCGTTGGCCGAACGGGTGACCGACGTCGTCATTGATGGTCTGCGCGCCGCCCGCTAGCTTCCGCAGCTGCATCGTCACCGGGCGATTTCTGATTGCCCAGCTCCTCCTCGGGCCGCTGCACGGCCCGCATCGTCACCGGGCGTTCTTGCACTCGACATGGCCGAGTGCTAAGAATGATATTGGCACTCGCGACTGGCGAGTGCTAGGTCGGGACGGTGAGACCAGCAGACAGTGACTGCTGGTCGTCCGTCGCGGGCACTGCGCCCGGCCAGCGTAAGTAACCTGGTGGCCCACCACGCGGCCATCCGGTGTCACCCCCAAATTCGGAGGAATCACTTCGCAATGGCCAAGACAATTGCGTACGACGAAGAGGCCCGTCGCGGCCTCGAGCGGGGCCTCAACGCCCTCGCCGACGCGGTAAAGGTGACGTTGGGCCCCAAGGGTCGCAACGTCGTCCTAGAGAAGAAGTGGGGTGCCCCCACGATCACCAACGATGGCGTGTCCATCGCCAAGGAGATCGAGCTGGAGGACCCGTACGAGAAGATCGGCGCCGAGCTGGTCAAGGAAGTTGCCAAGAAGACCGACGACGTCGCCGGTGACGGCACGACGACGGCCACAGTGCTGGCACAGGCTCTCGTCAAAGAGGGTCTGCGCAACGTTGCGGCCGGCGCCAACCCGCTGGATCTCAAGCGCGGCATCGAGAAGGCCGTCGAGAAGATCACCGAGACGCTGCTGAAGTCTGCCAAGGACGTCGAGACCAAGGAGCAGATCGCGGCCACCGCGGCCATCTCCGCCGGCGACAAGTCGATCGGCGACCTGATCGCCGAGGCGATGGACAAGGTCGGCAACGAGGGCGTCATCACCGTCGAGGAGTCCAACACCTTCGGCCTGCAGCTCGAGCTCACCGAGGGCATGCGGTTCGACAAGGGCTACATCTCGGGCTACTTCGTCACCGACGCCGAGCGTCAGGAAGCGGTCCTGGAGGACCCCTACATCCTGCTGGTCAGCTCCAAGGTGTCGACGGTCAAGGACCTGTTGCCGCTGCTCGAGAAGATCATCCAGGGCGGTAAGCCGCTGCTGATCATCGCCGAGGACGTCGAGGGCGAGGCGCTGTCTACCCTGGTCGTCAACAAGATCCGTGGCACCTTCAAGTCGGTGGCGGTCAAGGCCCCCGGCTTCGGTGACCGGCGCAAGGCGATGCTGCAGGACATGGCCATCCTCACCGGTGGCCAGGTCGTCAGCGAAGAGGTCGGACTCTCCCTGGAGACCGCCGACGTCTCGCTGCTCGGTAAGGCCCGCAAGGTCGTCATCACCAAGGACGAGACCACCATCGTCGAGGGCGCCGGCGACACCGACGCCATCGCCGGCCGGGTGGCCCAGATCCGCGCCGAGATCGAGAACAGCGATTCCGACTACGACCGCGAGAAGCTGCAGGAGCGCCTGGCCAAGCTGGCTGGCGGTGTTGCGGTGATCAAGGCCGGAGCAGCCACCGAGGTGGAGCTCAAGGAGCGCAAGCACCGCATCGAGGACGCAGTCCGCAACGCCAAGGCGGCCGTTGAAGAGGGCATTGTCGCCGGCGGCGGCGTCGCCCTGCTGCAGGCGGCTCCGTCCCTGGATGGGCTGAAGCTCAAGGGTGACGAGGCCACTGGCGTCAACATCGTGCGCGTCGCACTGTCGGCCCCGCTCAAGCAGATCGCCTTCAACGGCGGCCTGGAGCCGGGTGTCGTCGCGGAGAAGGTGGCCAACCTTCCCGCGGGTCACGGCCTGAACGCCGCGACCGGCGAGTACGAGGACCTGCTCAAGGCCGGCGTTGCCGACCCGGTCAAGGTCACCCGTTCGGCGCTGCAGAACGCGGCGTCCATCGCGGGCCTGTTCCTGACGACTGAGGCCGTTGTCGCCGACAAGCCGGAGAAGGCGTCCGCTCCCGCGGGCGACCCGACCGGTGGCATGGGCGGCATGGACTTCTAACGTCCGGCGACGATGCGGGCCGTGTAGCGGCCCGAGGAGAAGCAGGACAATAGGCACAAGTTAACGAAAAGCCCGGCCCCTGGGAAATTCCAGAGGGCCGGGCTTTTTCGTGCCTAAGCGGGTTCGGAAAAGACCACGCAGTCGTGCAGATAGCCGTTGGCCGCCGCCGGGGACTCGGGGTCGGCGTCGCGGTGCAGCAGCGCGCGGGTAGGTACGACACCGAACCGGGCGGTCTCGGGGTCGGGGTGTCTATCGGACTCGGTAGCCTCGGCTCGGCCGTCGACGATCAGCGAGTAGCCCCCGGGCTCCGGCGGCGGCCACAGCAGAGTGACGTCACTGCGGTGGGCGAGGTTCTTGCGGGTGTGGCCGCCGATGAGCCCGATGTCGAGTACCGCCCTGGCACCTTCAGGGCCGTCCGGAAGATCGTGCAGAACTGGTTGGACCGTCACGGTGTGTATGCGGTAGCCGTCGTCAACGGTGATCAGGTACGCGAAGGGATAGTCGGCGAGCGCTGTGACTAGCCGCTTGAGGTCTACCTTGTTGTTCGTGCGCATGGTCTCCTAATCCGACAACAAGGGCAGCCCGATCTGCTCGGCTAACGACGGCTGTCTTATGTCGAAATCGGGCAGGGCTTCGCGCGCGCCCTTGTTGAAGAAGTTCGAATTAGGAATGCTTGAGTCGCGCATGGCCGCCGTACGGAGTCCCGAGTCGGCATTCCCCTGGGCGAAGAAGGCGGTGTCGGTGACGCCGCGCAGCCCCGCGGTGGGAGTTGGGCCGCTCGCCGTGCTGACCATGCTGTTCACGGCGCCCGAGTTGATGCCCGCGGCAACGGCGGTGCCCGCCGTCGGGACGGTAAAAGAGGGGTTGGTCATAGCCGAGCTGAGCACGCCCGGGCTTGCCATGCCTGGGGTTAAGCCGCTGGTGGCCGCGCCGGCGGAGTTCACGAAGCTCGAGCTCATGTTTGCGGCGCTCAAGCCGCCCGTCGCGTACTGGCCGGAGAGCATGGCCGCTTCTGGGCTGGCCTGGATTCCGAAGAAGCCACTGTTGGCGGCGCCGCTGTTGAAGAAGCCCGTATTGACGCTGCCAGCATTCGCCAAGCCGTTGTTGAGCGAGCCCGAATTCCCGATGCCAAAGTTTCCGTTGCCGGAATTGAAGAAGCCGACGTTTCCGGTGCCCGAGTTCCCGAAGCCGATATTGCCGCTACCGGAATTCAAGCCGCCGAAGCCGAACTGGTTATTGCCGGTCAGCCCAATCCCGAAGTCGTTGTTGCCGGTATTGCCGAAGCCGATATTTCCAAAGCCTAAGTTACCCAAGCCGATATTGCCGAAACCCGAATTGCCGGCCCCCACATTCAGATTTCCGACGTTTCCGACGCCCAGGTTCAAACCGGATCCCGAGCTGGTGATGGGGGTGCTGGGCGTGGTGCCCACACTGACGTGGCCGCTGGAGCTGATGTGGAAACCGGCACCCTGCAGGATCTCCCGCCAGGGCGCCAACTGCGCAAGGGCCTGAGTCACATCGGTGTAGTAACCGAACATCGCCGACACATCCAACGCCCACATCTGCTCGTAGGCGGCCTCGGTATCCATGATCGCAGGGGCGTTGATTCCGAACCAGTTCGTGGACGCCAACATCTGCACCAGGTTCCGATTGGCAGCCACCATGGCGGGCTGGACGGTGGCCACCAGCGCCGTCTCGAATGCGGTCGCCGTGGCCCTGGCCTGTCCGGCCGCCCCCTCCGCCTGGGCCGCGGCCGCGCTGAGCCATCCGACATACTGCGTCGCGACGGCCATCATGGCCGTCGACGAGGCGCCCTGCCATGAATCGGAGACCAGATCCGATGCCACCGAACTAAACGAAGTTGCCGACGAAGCCAGGTCCTGAGCCAGCCCGTCCCAGGCCGTCGCGGCAGCAAGAAGCGGCACCGCTCCCGCACCGGCGAATATGAGTGCCGAGTTGATCTCGGGGGGTAGCCACGCGAAATGCGCCACTAACTAAACTTAACGGGCGAAGATCGCCGTCGTGGCGTTATCGCAAAGGTACTGGTACTGGTTGTCGACCGCGGACCAATTTGCCTGGGCGCGCCGCGGTGGGAACGCCATTCTCGGCGATCACCTGGCCGGAGACCACGGTGGCGACGTACCCCTCGGCGGTCTGGTCGAGGCGACGCCCGCCCGCAGGCAGGTCGTAGGCGATTACCGGCTTGTGCAGCCGCAGGGCGGCGTGATCGATGACGTTGAAGTCTGCCTTGTATCCGACCGCGATCCGACCCCGGTCGCCCAGGCCGGCTACGCGGGCCGGCACGGAGGTGAGTTCACGAACGGCCTCGGCCACGGTGAACCGCCCTGACTTGCGATCGCGTGCCCAATGCGCCAGAAAGAACGTCGAGTAGCTGGCGTCGCAGATCATGCCGTAATGCGCGCCGCCGTCGCCGAGACCCAGCATCACGTCGTCGCGATGCAGCAGCTCACCCACAGTGTTCAGCGAGTTGTGCTCCAGATTGCTG
Source organism: Mycobacterium sp. (assembly GCA_003165155.1). GTDB lineage: Bacteria > Actinomycetota > Actinomycetes > Mycobacteriales > Mycobacteriaceae > Mycobacterium. Next base: position 43,598 of record PLSK01000305.1, read on the forward strand.
GTCGCGACCAGCAGCATCGCCCGGCCGTCGTCGTCGAGCAGCCGGTCGTAGGCCTCTTCCATCGGGTTAACCCCGCGAGCCCGCGCCCGGGCCCCGATGCTGTCCGCGGGGTTCGGCTCGTAATTGGGGTTGTCGTCCAGCGGGAAGATCCAGTCCCACATCTGCGCCACGTACAGGATCGGATGACCATGGCCGGGCTTGTCGGCCAGGATGCGGGCCCGGACCTCGGGCTTGCGCATTTCGGCAACACGCTCGGCCAGCGGCAGGTGCGCGATCTCCTGATAGCTCGGGTACAGCACGAACGGGTTGGCGGTGAGCTGCAGCCCGATGATCAGGCCGATCGGCCGCGGCAACAGCTGCGCGGTGACATCGCCGCCCGCAGCATTGGCCTTCTCGATCATATTGATGGCGTCGGGCCAGGTTGGGTCGCCGGAATTGGCGACGACCATGGTGAAGGTGACCGGCAGGTTCACGTCCTCGGCGACGTCGAACACCGTCTGCAGCACGTGCTGGTAGCCGCCGGCCGGAATGTCGGGCACGAATTGGAGCAGGCCGCCGCCGCCGTCGACCACACCCCTGGCGATCTCTTCGATCTCCTCGCGGGCGGCGTCGTAGCTCGGGATCGGCGAACCGCTTTCCGTCTTGTGGATGGTCAGCCGCGACGACGCAAAACCGAGAGCACCGATCTCGATCGCTTCCTTGGCCAGTGCCCGCATCTTGGCGAGGTCATCGGCGTTGGCCGGCTCGCGGTCGGCGCCGCGCTGCCCCATCACGTAGACCCGCAGCGGGGAATGGGGGAGGTAGGCGGCCACGTCGATATCGCGCCTGCCGGCCTCGAGTGCGTTCAGGTATTCGGGGAAGGTCTCCCAGTTCCACGGCAGGCCGTCGGTCATCACGACGCCGGGAATGTCCTCGACCCCGGCCATCACGTCGACGAGCACGTCGTGGTCTTCCTGGCGGCACGGCGCGAAGCCGACCCCGCAGTTGCCCATCACAACCGTGGTCACCCCGTGCGCCGACGACGGAGTCATCCGCTCCGACCAGATGGCCTGGCCGTCGTAGTGGGTGTGCAGGTCAACGAACCCCGGGGTGACCAGCAGCCCGGTCGCATCGATTTCCCGCTCGGCAGCGGCGCCGTTTATGGAGCCCACCGCTTCGATGACGCCGTCACGTACCGCGACGTCGCCGACGTACGGCTCACCTCCCTGGCCGTCGACGATGGTGCCATTGCGGATGATGAGGTCGTAGGTCATCTAANNGTGGCCCGTAGTGTCGTCGGTATGGGAGCTGCGAGTGACGCTGCGGGAGCCGCACGGGAATTGCTGCGCGACGCGTTCACCAGGCTGATCGAGCACGTCGACGAACTGACCGACGGGCTAACCGACGAGGCATCCAATTACCGGCCTACCCCGGACGCCAACAGCATCGCCTGGCTGATCTGGCACAGCGCCCGGGTGCAGGACCTTCAGTTGGCGGATGTGGCCGGGGTGGAGCAGGTGTGGATCCGCGACGGCTGGGTGGACCGGTTCGGGCTGGACTTGCCGCGCAACGACACCGGCTACGGCCACAACGCCGAACAAGTCGCGAAGGTGCGTGCACCCGCCGACCTGCTGTCCGGCTATTACCACGGGGTGCACAAGCTCACCCTCGAATACGTCGCCAGCGTGACTGCGGACGACCTGTCCCGCGTCGTGGATACCAACTGGGACCCGCCGGTGACCGCCAGCGCCCGACTGGTGAGCATCATCGACGACTGCGCACAGCACCTCGGACAGGCCGCCTACCTGCAGGGGATCCGTAGGGTCTGAGGCATGCGGTTCGTTGTGACGCTGGTGCTCTGGCTGTTTACCACGGTTGCCCTGGCGCTGGCGGTGCCCGCGGCGTGGGCGCAGCTGAACATCGTCAGTGAAGGCGGCTTTGCCGCGCTGGCCCAGAAGGCGGCGGACGATCCGGGGCTGCAGTCCGCGGCGGCGGGTGAACTCACCACCCGGGCGACGGCGCTCATCGCCGCACACAGTGGGAGTCGCCATCCCGTCGACAGCGCGCAGGTGCGCGATGCCGCCACCGCTTTCACGGCCGGCCCGTCGTTTCCGCCGCTCTTCGCTCAGGTGAACAGGGCGGCGCATCAATGGTTGTTCAATGGGTTTTTCGATGGCCCCGGGTCCGCCGATTCGTGGGTGGTCGACCTGGCCCCAATGCTCAACGACAGCTCAATCCGTCAAATTTTGAGCAGCCACAACGTGAAAGTGCCTGCGATGCTTACCGTTCCGCTAACCGTATCGACGACTTCGGTGTCGTTGCGGCAGGGACAGCTGAATCGACTGGCCACTTGGGGACCCTGGGCGAGCATCGGCGCTGGCGCGCTGAGCGGTGTCTGCGCGTTGCTGACGGTGGCCGCCGCGCGGAGCCGCGGCAAGGCGCTGACCAGCCTCGGGGTATCGGCACTGCTTGTCGGCGCAGCCGGCTGGGCAGGAATCGAGCTCGGCGGGCGGTATGTCAACACCGCGCTCAATGGGACCACCGGCGATATCCGCCAGATCGCGGAGTCGATGGTGAGCCGCGCCGAGGGCAGCCTGCATCAATGGCTCGACGTCACCCTGATCGCGGGCGCCGCGCTAGTCGTGTTCGGGGTGCTCGTCGCGATAGTGGGCAGCGTCCGGAAGTAGGACTTCGGTGCAAAGGCGCGCGTCAGGTTAGCTGCAGCGCGGCCAATATCTTTCCGGTCGGCTGCGGCGAACCGGTGCCGGGTTCGACGGTGAACGCCAGCGTCGTCGAGGCTCCGAGGTGTTCCAGGGTCGCCTTCGTCGAGGGCGCCACCGCCGCGGTGTCCATCGTGCCCGCCGAGGTTGGGCCCTTGGCGTCGATCAGCCACATCTGGTAGACCGTGCCAGGAGATGGCGGCGGCACATTGTTCATCACCAGCACACCCGCATTACGGTCGCGGGAGAACATCACCGTGGCCGTCCCGCCGCCCAATGAACCAGAAACGGTCCGCACATCGGGGGCCGCCAGTACTTGTTCGGCAACCGTCGACGGCGCTGGCGGCCGCGATAGCACCCCGACGCCAAATGCGGCCGCCCCGACCACGACGGCTGCCGCTGCCGCTGCGATAGCCGCTGTGCGCCAACTCGATTGGCGCCTAGTCTCCAGTTGAACAGGTTCGGCTAGGTTCAGAACGGTGGACCGCAGCTGCGCCGGCGGTTCAGCTGCGGTCGCCGCCGACACGACCGCCATGGTCTCGCGGACGGCACGAACTTCGTCGGCGAAGGCCGCTGCGACCGCCGCCGGCGCGGCCGCGAGCCGGCGGTCGATGTCGGCCCGCTCCGAGTCCGTCACGGCGTCCAGGGCATAAGGAGTCGCCAGTTCGAGCAATTCGAAATCGTTCGGCGCGGTCATGCGACGTCCAGGCAATTACGCAGGCCGCGCAGCGCATCGCGCATGCGGGACTTGATCGTCGACAAATTGGCGGCCAACCGCTGCGACACTTCGACGTACGTCAGCCCGCCGTAGTAAGCCAACTCGATGCACTCCCGCTGCGTATCGGTCAACCCGCCGAGGCATTCCGTCACCCGGCGGCGCTCGTCACCGGCGATCGCCGAATCGGCCACGACGTCGGAGGGTGTTTCGACATTGGTTGCGCCGTAGCGCGATTCGCGTTGGGTGCCCGCTTGCTCGCTGCGCACCCGGTCGATGGCGCGCCGGTGTGCCATGGTCAGCAGCCAGGCCAGGGCGGAACCTCTGGCGGAGTCGTAGGCCGACGCCGTGCGCCACACCTCGAGGTAAATCTCCTGGGTAGTCTCTTCGCTGTAGCCCGCGTCACGCAGCACCCGGGTCACTAGTCCGTATACCCGGGCCCTGGTCAGGTCGTAGACCGCGGCGAACGCATCGCGGTCGCCGTTGGCGACGCGGCGCAGTAAGGCGTCGAGGTCGCCGCTCTGCCGATATGGGTCGGTCATCGATCGGTAGCCTAGCGTCAGCTCTGACGACCATGCTTGCGATAGTCATCGATCTGGCGATTTCGGTGGCCGGGGGAAGAAAAATGCGGTCCGTGCTTGGTACCCATCGAAGCCGGGACGCCCGGCCATCACCTTCTCGGTCAGCCGGGCGCCGGTCACATAGACCAGGAAATATGTCATCAGCAGTGGCGAACCCACCGCGGCAAACGCCCACCCGCCGTTAATGGTGATCAGCCACAAGCCGAACCAGACCGCGGCGTCGCCGAAGTAATTGGGGTGGCGGGTCCAGGCCCACAAGCCGCGGTCCATCACCGCGCCTCGGTTCGCCGGATCCGATTTGAAGGCCTTCAACTGCCAGTCGCCGACCGCTTCGAAGGTGACCCCCACCAACCAGATAGCCATTCCCACCGCTGTGAGGGCGATCAGCGGTTTCGGCGTTGCGCCGGTTACCGCCGACAGCTGCAGCGGGAGCGAGACGAACCAGGTGATCGAGGCTTGCAGCAGAAAGACCTTGCGCAGCACCTGGCCTACCGTGGCGTCGCCCAGTAGCTCGGCGTAGCGGGGATCTTCGCCCTTACCGGCGGTCTTGCGCTGAATGTGCCAGCTCAATCGCAAACCCCAGACCGACACGAGCGCCAACAGCAGCCACCGCCGGGTGGGGTCGCCGTGACCGACGATGGCGGCGACGGCCGCGATCGCCACAAATCCGATGCCCCACGCGACATCGACGACGTTGTAGCGACCGATTCGCCTGCCGACGGCGAACGTGACCGAGTGCACCGCGGCGAGCGCCAGAAATGCGCCGCCGGATACTTGGGCCAGGTTGACCAGGTGCATGAATATCACCAGGCGTTCTCGCGCGCGAACGTCCACTGATAGACGTTGAGATAGCCAGACCGGAAGCCCGCCTCCGAATAGGCCAGGTAGAGTTCCCACATTCGTCCGAACACCTCGTCGAAACCTAACTGCGCCAACGCGTCTCGCCGCTGATTAAACCGCTTGCGCCACAGCCGCAAGGTCTCGGCATAATGCGGGCGCAGCGAGGTCATGTCGACCGTGCGTAGACCCGTGTGTTGCTCGGTGATGGCCGCGATCGCATGCGTGGAGGGCAGCAGTCCGCCGGGGAAGATGTACTTCTGGATCCAGGTGTGGGTGTTGCGGCTGGCCAGCATCCGGTCGTGCGGCATGGTGATCGTCTGGATGACTACCCGTCCACCCGGCCGCACCAGCCGTTCGAGCGTGGCGAAATACCCTGGCCACGAGTGGTATCCCACCGCCTCGATCATCTCTACCGACAGCACGGCGTCATAGCACCCGTCGACGTCGCGGTAATCGCACAACTCGATCCGCACCAAGTCGGACAGTCCTGCCTCTGCCACCCGGAGCCGGGCCAGGCGCTGCTGCTCGATCGACAGGGTCACCGAGCGAACGTGTGCTCCGCGGGCGGCCGCCCGAATGCACAGTTCGCCCCACCCGGTGCCGATTTCGAGAACCCGGCTGCCCGGCCGGACGCCGGCCATATCCAGCAGCCGATCGATCTTGCGTCGCTGCGCCTCGGCCAAATCGGACGACTGGGGTGTCCGGGCCGGCAGCTCGCTGAACAGAGCGCATGAGTACATCATGGTTTCGTCGAGGAACTCGGCGAAGAGGTCGTTCGATAAGTCGTAGTGCTCGGCGATGTTGCGCCTCGCCTGATCGCGGCTGGCGCTTCGCCAGCGCGGCCGGAAGGCCGGGGCGATCGGCCGCAACCATTGCAGCGTGGCGGGCACCAGGTCGGCTACCGAGGCAGCAAGGACCGTCAACACCTGCGTGAGGTCTTGCGGTGATTCTGTACAAGACCATTCGCCGGCCATGTAGGACTCGCCGAACCCGATCAGCCCGTACCGTCCGATTCGGCGTGCCAGCGCGTCGGGTCGGTGGATCACCAGGGTCGGCGCTGACGGGTCGGCGGCGCCGATCACTGTCCCGTCGGGGTAGACCAAGCGCAGCGGGAGGCGGGCGGCCGCGCGGCGCAACAGCCGACCGGCGACCACCGCCGATATCGCGGAGACGGGGCCCGAGGGTACCTTAGCGACCGCTGGCCAACGGCCGGAATCGACTGCCGCCAAGGGAGTTCGGATAGTCTCTTGGCTGGTTTGCAGGCTCATCGGGGCACCACTGGAACTCGACGTAACCACAACTTGATCCCCTGTATCCGAATACGCGCGGCCACCACCAGCGGTGCCAACGGCGAAATGATTTGCATGATCGCGACTTCTTTGATGGTTGCCGGACGCCGCTGTCCGCGCAGGTTGGCTGTGAAATCCGGGACGGACGACCGTTCGTGACGGTGCAGCGCCACGGTGATATCGACCTCGCTGTCGGGTCGTGGCGCTTGAATCAGGTAGTGCCCGTCCACCTGGAAGAACGGCGACACGTAGAACTTCTTGGTCGTCACCACCGGCAGGTCGGCTGGTGGCAACAGGTAGGCATGGCGTTGGCCGTAGGTGTTGTGCACCTCGGCGATCACATGCCGCAGCCGGCCGTCGCGGTCGTGGCACCAAAAGATGCTCAGCGGGTTGAAAACATAACCAAAGACGCGCGCCTGCAGCAGCGCGGTGACGCGGCCCTCGGGCAGGGCCAGATCGTGGTCGGCGAAGACGGTGGCGAGCCGGTCGCGCAGCGAGCCGTCCGGCGGGTTGCGCGGAGTATCTGAAAAGTGATCCGAGGCCTGGAATCGCGCGAAAGGTCGCAGCCACCTTGGCAGCCGGGGTAGGTCGTCGACGTCGACATACCAGCTGTAGCTTCGGTATTCGAACGAGTGGTGCACCGTGGCCCTTCGGCTGTGGGTGATCGTGGTGCGGTAGATCGCCGGCGTCAGCGTTTGAGTCAGCACGGGGTGACCAACTCCCGCCGGGTTACAGCCGGCCAGTCGGCGCCGAGCCGGCGGGCCGCGCGTAATCCCGATGCGGCTCCGTCCTCGTGGAATCCCCAGCCGTAGTAGGCGCCGGCGAAGACCACCCGATCGTCGTCCAGTGTCGGGAGTAGTCGCTGGGCTGCAACGGATTCCGGCGTGTAAAGCGGATGGCTGTAGTTCATCTCGGCAATCACCGACGCAGGATCGACCCGATCGTGGCCGCCGAGGGTGACCAGGTACCGGCGGTTGCCCTTGATGCGCATCAGCCTGCTGACGTCGTAGCTGACCACCACACGGTCGGTGTTGGGTGTCACCAGGTAGTTCCACGATGCGCGCGCGCCGCGGTGGCGGGGTAGCACCGATTCGTCGGTGTGCAGCAATGCCCGGTTGGTCGTGTAGTGGATCGCACCCAGAACCGCCCGCTCCCAAGGGGTCACGTCGTCGAGCAACAGCAGCGCCTGGTCGGGATGGACAGCGACGACGGCCGCCTCGAACAATTGCGGCGCGTTGCTGCCCGCCCGCACGATCACGCCGTCGGGCACCCGCTCCAATGAGTGCACCGGCGTTCCGATCAGCACCTCGCCGAGCCGGGCGGCGACGGCCTGGACGTAGTTGGCCGAACCCCCGGTTACCGTGCGCCAGGTCGGCGAGCCGAACACCGACAACATGCCGTGATGTTCAAGAAAGACGAACAGGTAGCGGGCCGGATAGCGCAGGGCGTCGTCGCCCGCGGAGGACCAGACGGCTGCCACCAGGGGCGTGATGAAGTAGTCGACGAAGTACGACGAGAAGCGGTGTCGTTTGAGGAATGCATCCAGGGTCTCCTGATCCTCGTCGGCTCTTTCAGCGAAGTCGTCATGCAGCAGTCGCAGCGCGGCGCGGTGGAAGCGGATGATTTCGCCGAGCATCCGCAGGTAGCGGGGCCGCAGCGATTGCCGGCAGGCAAACAGTCCCCGGATTCCCAGGGCTCCGGCATATTCGAGTCCGATGTCGTCGGCACGCACCGACATTGACATCTCGGACTCCTGGGTGGCCACACCGAGTTCGGCGAACATTCGGCACAACGTTGGGTAGGTCCGGTCGTTGTGCACCAAAAACGCCGAATCGACGGAAACGGTCTTGCCGTCTGGGCCGTCCGGATCGTCGACTATGTGGGTGTGGGCGTGGCCGCCGAGCCGCGTGTCGGCTTCATACAACGTCACCCGGTCTCGCCCGGACAATGCATAGGCGGCGGTGAGGCCCGCGACGCCGCTGCCGATGACCGCTACCGATCGCGCATGTGAGTGGTGCACAACCCCTATTCGGAGCCGCCGACCCGACGGACGGGCTGCAGCGTGGTTATCCGAATGTGAACGAAAACACTTGCAAGCCTTTGGTGACGCGCATGTCGAGTTGATCGCGGCGCGCGATGTTCCCAGAGTCCGGGCCAACGATCTTATGCAAGGTCGGTGGCCCGCTGATCTGCGTCGTGGTCGTCTGCTGATCCCGTGTCACGGTGATGGTCCCGCTTCCACCGATGACGGCGTAGACGTCTTTCCCGTTGTAGTTGAGTCGAATGGCGGCATCGTCGCTCGCGGCGGTGGCCCCCTGGTCGTCCAGCGTCCAGCTGCCGAGCAGGGCGAATCTGTCGTTGGCCAAATTCGCCGGGTAGCCAAATGTCGCGGTGCCTGCGTGGTAGTCGCCACCGCCGCCGTAGAAATCGGCCTTCCCAACGCCCAGGTAGGTCTCGGGGGTGAGCTTGGTCTGGGGTGTGGTGTCGGCCGAGTGCGTCGCACCGGGCAGCCGGACGTCGGGGTTCGCGTCGACCAGCAATTCACGGATGAGTTTTTCGGTGCCGTCGTAGTCGCCTTCGCCGAACTTGGTGTGCCGGACGTTTCCGTCCGCGTCGATCAGGTATTCAGCCGGCCAGTACAGGTTCTGGTAGTTGTTCCACGTGGTGTAGTCGTTGTCCAGCGCGACGGGGTAGGCGATGTGCAGCGCGGCTGCGCCACTGGCGACGTTGCCGGGAACCCGTTCGAAGGCGTACTCCGGGGTGTGCACCCCGATGGCGACGAATCCGTCGTCTTTGTACCGGTTGTACCAATCGACGACGTGCGGGATGGCGCGTTGACAGTTGATGCACGAGTACGCCCAGAAGTCGATCAATACCACCTTGCCCCGCAACGACGTCAGATCGATCGGTTTTCCGTCCGGGGTGTTGAGCCACTGGGTGATTCCGCTGACGGCGGGCGCCGGGCCGCACTGCTGCAGCTGCTCAGCACCCTCGGCACAGTCGGCCAGGCGACCGCCGGGGCCGCCCAGATTCAGCTTGTGCCGGATGCCCTGGATGCCGGAACCCCCGAGTCCTCGCTGCATCGCTGCCGTGTAGTCGGGGACGGCACGCTGCAGCATTGCCGGCAGGTTGAAGACCAGTGCGACGGCCAGCACGATCATCGTGATCCCGCCGGCGATCTGAACTGCGCGCTGGCGGCGCCGGAATGCGCCGACACGTTCCGCGACACGGCGCCCGGCCAGCGCGAAAACCAGCAGCGGCAGTGCGGTACCAATCGCGAACGTCGCGGTCAGGACGAGCGTCGGCAGTCCGATGGATCCGATAGACGTTGTGCCACCGGCAACCACGATCGCGGCCAGCACCGGACCCGCGCACGGCACATACAGCGCACCTAGCGTCAGGCCCAGCCCGAAACCATTCCTGCGGAAGTTGTCTGAGCCGATCTGGCGCTGTGGGATGCGGGCGAAGGGTCGCTCGATCAGATGCTGCAACGGCGGGAAGATCAATCCGAGGCCGATGACGGTCAGCGTCACCAGGGCGGCCCACCGGATCGCGTCCTGCGGCAGCTGCAGCGCCGACAGCAGCGCGGAACCGGCCAAGGTGACTGCGCCGAAGCTGCAGACCAGGCCCGCGATCACCAGATACGGTCGCGCCGCCGGGGTGCTTTCCCGGGTTCCATTCACGCCGGAAAAGAACACCACGGGGAGCACCGGCAAGATGCATGGCGAGATGCCGGTGATCAGGCCACCGAGGAACCCGATCAGGGCGACTGTGAGCATGGCTGCTATTCGGAACGACCGGAGGTGTGGACGGGCTAGTCGCTGTAAGCGAGCGAGCGGTCCGGCGGATGGGGTTCAACCTTATCGGTCGATGTCCTGGCGGGCCGCGTACGCACTCGCATCGGCCACCAGAACCAGCGCCCCAGCAGCGCGGCGATGGCCGGCGTCATGAACGAGCGCACGATCAACGTGTCGAACAGCAGACCCAGGCCAATGGTGGTGCCCACCTGACCGATCACCGTCAGATCGCTGACGATCATGGACGCCATCGTGAACGCGAACACCAGGCCCGCGTTGGTCACGACCTTTCCGGTACCGCCCATCGACCGGATGATGCCGGTCTTCAATCCGGCATGCATCTCCTCTTTGAACCGAGAGACCAGAAGCAGGTTGTAGTCAGAGCCCACGGCCAACAGAACGATGACCGACATCGCCAGCACGAGCCAATGCAGTTGGACGCCGAGAATGTGTTGCCAGACCAGCACGGATAACCCGAAAGAAGCACCCAGAGATAGAGCTACCGTACCCACGATCACAGCGGCCGCGACAAGGGCTCGGGTGAGGATCAGCATGATGACGAATATGAGGCAGAGGGAGGAGATTCCCGCGATTATGAGATCCCATTGGGCGCCCTCCGCGATGTCCTTGAAGATGGCGGCCGTGCCGGCCAGGTAAATCTTGGAGTCCTCCAGCGGAGTCCCCTTGAGTGACTCTTCGGCCGCCGTGCGCATCGCGTCAATACTCGCGATACCCGTGGCAGAGGCGGGGTCTCCCCGGTGCAAAATGATGAAGCGGGCTGCGTGTCCATCTGCGGATAGGAAGTTATTCATCGCCCGCTTGAAGTCTTTGTTCTCAAAGACCTCGGGCGGAAGGTAAAACGAGTCGTCGTTCTTAGCGCCGTCGAAAGCGTGACCCATGGCCGTCGAATTTTTGCTCATCTCGTCCATCTGAGCGAATATTCCGGACATGGTGCTGTGCATCGACAGCATCATGGTCCGCATGTTCACCATGGTGTCGATCATCGGTGGGAACTGGGCAACCATCTGCGGCATCAGCCGATCGAGGTCATTGATGTCGGCTACCAGCGCCGTCAGTTTCTCGTCGATCTCGTCCACGCCGTCCAGTGCGTCGAATATCGATCTGAGCGACGAGCAGACCGGAATGTCGAAACAGTGCTTTTCCCAATAGAAGTAAGAGCGGATCGGTCGAAAGAAGTCTTCAAAATCCGAGATGTGATTGCGCAGTTCATTGGTGATTTGCTGCATCGCTACGGTGTCGGCGACCATGTGATGCGTAGTACCGACCAGCTTCGTCATCAGGCTGTACATCGTCTGCATCGTCGCGATGGTCTTGGCCATCTCGTCGGCCTGTTTGAGGATGTCGTCCATCTGCCTGCGCTGGTATTGCATGGTCTGCACCTGACCGGCGTTTTGCATGCTCATCTGGAACGGGATAGAGGTGTGGTCCATCGTCGTTCCGTCGGGCCTGGTTATTGCTTGCACCCGAGAAATTCCTGGAACGCGGAAAATGCCCTTGACCAATCTGTCCAAGACCAGGAAGTCCGTGGGATTACGCATATCGTGATCTGATTCGATCATGAGAATTTCAGGCTTCATCCGGGCCTGGGAGAAATGGCGGTCCGCGGCCGCGAATCCCTGATTGGCGGGGATGGATGCCGGCAGATAGGACCGGTCGTCGTAACTGGCCTTGTATCCGGGCAGCGTGATCAAGCCGACGAGGGCGACGGCCAGCGTGGTGGCGAGTACCGGTAGTGGCCAGCGAACCACCACGGTGCCTATCCGCCGCCATCCCCGAACCAGGATCTTTCGCTTGGGGTCGAACAGGCCGAAACGGCTGCCGACGGTGAGGACCGCCGGCACCAAAGTGAGCGCAACCGCCACCGCGGTCAGCATCCCCGCCGCGCACGGGATGCCCAGGGTTTTGAAGTACGGCATCCGGGCGAAGTGGAGGCAGAAAGTGGCGCCGGCGATCGTCAATCCGGAGCCCAAGATGACGTGGGCCGTTCCGCGGTACATCGTGTAGAAGGCCGCTTCCCTATCCTCGCCGGCCTGCCGGGCTTCCTGGTACCGCCCGAAAATGAATATTCCGTAATCGGTTCCGGCCGCCATCGCCAGCGACGTGAGCAGACTGACGGCGAAAGTGGAGAGCCCGATGAGACCGCTATGCCCGAGAACCGCGACGGCTCCGCGTGCTGCGAGCAGTTCGATCCCGACCGTGATCAGCAACACGATCACGGTGATGATCGAGCGGTAGACGAGTAGCAACATGAGCACGATCACCGCGACCGAGGTGATGGTGATCTTCATCATCGAGCTGTCGCCGGCGTGGTGCATGTCCGCAGCCATCGCCGATGCCCCGGTGACCCACGTGGTGACCCCGGGCGGGGCCGGCAGGCTGCTGACGAGCTTGCGGACCGCTTCAATGGATTCGGTGGCCAGCGGCTCGCCTTGGTTCCCGGCGAGGATCACCTGAACATATGCGGCTTTGCCGTCGTTGCTTTGCGCGCCCGATGCCGTCAGGGGATCGCCCCAGAAGTCCTGGACGCTGAGCACATGTGGATCGGCGCGCAACTTGCGAATCAGGGCGTCGTAATACTTGTGGGCATCATCGCCGAGGGGCGCAGTACCCTCCAAGATGAGCATCGCGGGACTGTCGGAATTTCCTTCTTTGAAATCTGCGGCGATGCGTGTCATCGCCTCGATCGAGGGTGCGTCCTTGGGACTCAGGGCGACCGAACGTTCTTGCCCGATCTGCTCCAGCGACGGGACGGCGACACTCAGCAGGACGATGATTCCCAGCCAACCCAGGATGATCGGCACCGCAAGCCGGTGGATCACCCGGGCGATGAATGGCCGTTCGTTGTGGGCGCGGATGGGGGCGTCGTTGGCGAATTTTGTCGTCACGCGGACTTCACCACGCAGAAGGTATAAGCGTCGACTCCGTTGGAAACCCGCTCAGCCTTAACCTCGCCGTCCACCGTTATCCGGCAGCCAATGCTGTCGGTATCGCCCTGCGCCACAAGGTTTCCCATCACTGCCGGCTTGCTCGTCGAGATATCCAACGTCCACGGCAACGCGGCTCCGTTAACTCGCTGAGGGTCTGAATTCACGTCGAAGTAGCTGATGTCCGCGACGGTTCCGGCCGGGCCGAAGACCTGGTAAATAATCCGTTTGGGATTGAAGGGTTTGGCGGTCTCCAAGTTGCCGTCCGCGTAGGACTCCCGTCTCTGCGAGCCGAAGTAGCCGTGGACTCGGTTGACGGCGAAGGCACTGACGGTGACGACCGCCAGGATCACCATCGGAATCCAAAACCGCGACAGAAGCCTGAAAATTGGAATCCCTTTCGCCGGTTGGCATTTCCGCTGGCAGAGGGTGCTCGGTTTGCCTCAGGTCCGCTCTGACACGTCAACTACAGATCTTCGCGGCCATCCCGAGCTAGTGACGCCTGGGTGACAGCGTAACCAAGCCTTACCTAAGTGAATCAGGCGCGTCCAGCCTAGGCCGGAACTGCTCAACTCCTTCCCCTCACGTTCTGAAGTGTAACGCATATCACGTGCGTAACGGCAGACTATCGCCTCGGTGGACTTTTCGTAGACAGGCACAAATCACAGCACGTGTTACTCAAATCACATGATGTGCGTTATACAAATCACATCACGTGCGTTATACAAATCACATGATGTGCGTTACCCTCTGCCGATGGCGCCGGTGACTTTCCAGCGCGCCCGCACCGAGGAGAACAAGCGCCAACGTGCGGAGGCGCTGGTCGAGGCCGCGCGTTCACTTGCGCTCGAGACCGGTGTTGCGTCGGTCACGTTGACCGCTGTCGCCAGCCGGGCCGGAATCCACTACTCCGCGGTGCGCCGCTACTTCACCTCCCACAAAGAGGTCCTTCTGCATCTCGCCGCCGAAGGCTGGGTGCGGTGGTCGACCACGGTGTGCGAAAAATTGGCCGAGTCCGGTCCGGCGTCGCCATCGCGGGTGGCCGAGGTATTGGCCAACGGCCTGGCCGACGACCCGCTGTTTTGTGACCTCCTTGCCAACCTGCACCTGCACCTAGAGCATGAGGTGCACATCGACCGGGTTGTCGAGATCAGACGGACCATTGCCGCGGCCGCGATTGCGCTAGCGGATGCCATCGAGCGTGCGTTGCCCGCGCTCGGCCGTTCCGGCGCGTTTGACATGTTGATCGCCGCTTACTCGTTGGCCGCCGCATTTTGGCAGATCGCCAACCCGCCGAAGCGGCTCACCGACGTCTATGCCAAGGAGCCCGAGGCCCTCCCGCCGGAGTGGAACATCGATTTCGCGTCCGCGCTCAATCGACTGCTCACCGCTACGTGTATTGGCCTCGTGTCCGAATCGCAGCCAGCACGAGAGATCGGGAGCGCGAAGTGAATCAGGCTTGGAGTCTCGCGGATTCGGCCTTCCGCGCCGCGCCACGCCCAGGGTCGGTGGTGTGTTTAAGATACTTAGTGCACCAAAGCATCTGCGGGAAAATGTTGGGCCGGGCCATCGAACGGAAGGTGATTGGGTGAGGAAGATTCCAGTCGCCAACACGGTGAAAAAGATATGGGTTCCACTCGTGATCGTGATCGTGATTTTGATCGCGGGGTTCGTTGTCGATCGGCTCCGCGGCATCTTTGGCAATCACGACAATCGCCCGATTACCAGCGCCGGCGCCGATGACATCAAGCCGTTCAATCCCAAGCACGTGCTCTACCAGGTTTGGGGCCCGGCCGGGACCATCGCCGACATCAACTACCTGGACGTCAATGCCACGCTCCAGCAAGTCAGCAATGCGCCACTGCCGTGGACGCTCTCGGTCACCACGACACTTCCCTCGGTGAGCGTCAACGTTGTCGCGCAGGGCGACACTCACCAGATCGGCTGCCGGATCACTGTGAACGATGTGGTCAAAGACGAAAGGTCCGTGGACGAATTGAATGCTCAGACCTTCTGCATAGTGAAGTCCGCATGACCACCCCCATCGTTACCCCGCACGAGCAGCTCCCGCAGATGCCCCGATTTGCGCGGACGATCCACAAGCTCGCCGTGCCGATCGTCCTGTTGTGGATCGGATTTGTCGTCGTTCTCACGATGTTCGTGCCCGACCTGGAACAAGTCGGAAAAGAACACACCGTGTCGATGAGCCCCAGCAGTGCGGCGTCGATGCAGGCGACAAAACGCGTCGGCCAGGTGTTCAACGAATTCTCTACCGACAGCCAGGTCATGATCGTGTTGGAAGGCGATCAGCCCCTAGGCGACAGCGCCCATCATTTCTACGACCAGCTGATCCAGAAGCTCTCGGCCGACACGAAACACGTTCAGCACATCCAGGACTTCTGGGGTGATCCGCTGACCGCGGCCGGGTCGCAGAGCTCCGACGGCAAGGCTGCCTACGTTCAGGTGTATCTCGCCGGCAACCAGGGCGAGAGCCTGGCCAACGAGTCCGTGCGCTCGGTCCGAAAGATCGTGGACTCTACGCCCGCGCCGCCGGGGGTCAAGGCGTATGTCACCGGTGCGGCGGCGCTGACGGCCGATCAGTCGGGAGCCGGCGAAAAAGGCGTCAAAAAGGTCACCATGATGACCTTCCTGGTGATCATCGTGATGTTGCTCTGGGTCTACCGATCAATTGTCACCGTGCTCGTGACCCTGCTGATGGTGGGAGTCGAGCTGATGGCGGCCCGGGGAGTTGTCGCTATCCTGGCTAATAGCAACATCATTGGACTGTCCACCTTCGCGGTGAATCTGCTGGTAATGATGGCCATCGCTGCCGGCACTGACTACGCGATATTTTTCCTCGGGCGATATCAAGAGGCACGTGGGCTCGGCGAGGACCGGGAAAAGGCTTTCTACACCATGTTCCACGGCACCACGCACGTGGTTATCGGCTCCGGTCTGACCATTGCCGGTGCGATGTACTGCCTCAGCTTCACCCGGCTGCCCTATTTTCAGACGCTCGGCGTGCCCTGCGCCGTAGGAATGCTCGTCGCCGTTTTGGCTGCGATCACACTGGGGCCGGCCGTCATCACCATCGGTGGCTTCTTCCATCTCTTCGACCCCAAACGCAAGATGCAGACTCGCGGGTGGCGACGGGTGGGCACCGCGATCGTCCGGTGGCCCGGGCCGATCCTGGCCGTGTCGATCGCGATCGCCCTCATCGGGCTGCTCGCGCTACCCGGGTATAAGACCAATTACGACAATCGCAAGTACCTGCCGCCCGACACCAAGGCGAATATCGGATATGACGCCGCGGAGCGACATTTTTCCAATGCCCGGATGAATCCGGAACTGCTGTTGGTCGAGACCGACCACGATATGCGCAATCCGGCGAACATGCTGGTGCTGGACAGGATAGCGAGGAGCGTCTTTCACATCCCGGGCATCGCGCGGGTCCAGACGATAACCAGACCGTTGGGCGCGCCGATCGAGCACACCTCGATCCCGTTTCAGATCAGCATGCAGAACACGACACAGGTCGAAAACTCGCAGTACATGAAGAAGCGTATGGCGGACATGCTTCACCAGGCCGACGCGATGCAGAACACGATCGACACGATGAATCACATGTACTCCATCATGCAGAGGTTGGCCGCCGTCACTCACCACATGGACGGCCTCACGCATGAAATGCTGGACGTGACAAATCTATTGCGGGACAACATCGCCAATTTTGATGACTTCTTTCGACCGCTTCGTAGCTATTTGTACTGGGAGAAGCACTGCTTCGACGTTCCCAGCTGCTACGCGCTGAGATCCATTTTCGACGCGCTCGATGGCCTGGATCAGATCACCGAGAAGTTCACGTTCTTGACCGACGACATAGCTAAGTTGGATGCGTTGATGCCGGAGATGCTGGCGACGTTTCCGTCGATGATCGAGACCATGACGACAATGAAGTCGATGATGCTGACGATGCACAGCTCACAAGCCTCGCTGTACGACCAGATGGACGTGATGAGCCAAAACGCGACCGCCATGGGTCAGGCTTTCGACGCGTCGAAGAACGACGACTCTTTCTATATCCCGCCGGAGGTCTTCGACAACCCCGATTTCAAGCGGGGCGAGAAGATGTTCCTTTCACCGGACGGGCACGCGGCCCGCTTCATTATCTCCCATGACGGGCCTCCGGCCACCCCCGAAGGCATCTCGCATGTCGACCCGATCAAGCTCGCCGCCAAGGAAGCCATCAAGGGGACTCCGCTGGAGGGTGCCAAGATCTGGCTTGGCGGGACAGCCGCGACCTATCGGGATATGCGCGACGGGTCCAAATATGACCTGATGATCGCCGGAATATCGGCGGCCTGCCTCATTTTGATCATCATGCTGATCATCACCCGAAGTCTCGTTGCCGCCGTCACCATTGTCGGTACAGTGCTGCTTTCGTTGGGCGCCTCGTTCGGTCTTTCTGTGCTGGTGTGGCAGGACATCATGGGCTTCGAATTGCACTGGATGGTTCTGGCGATGTCGGTCATTCTGCTGTTGGCGGTCGGATCTGACTACAACCTGTTGCTGGTATCCCGATTCAAAGAGGAAATCCACGCAGGAATCAAGACCGGGATCATCCGGTCTATGGCCGGCACAGGCTCGGTGGTGACGTCTGCGGGTCTGGTGTTTGCCGCCACCATGGGGTCCTTCATGTTCAGCCCGCTGCGGATCATGGGGCAGGTCGGTACCACCATCGGTCTGGGGCTTTTGTTCGACACCTTGATCGTGCGCTCGTTCATGATGCCGTCGGTTGCTTCGTTGATGGGGCGCTGGTTCTGGTGGCCTCAACCCGTCCGCACTCGCCCCGCCAGTCAGATGCTTCGGCCGTATGGGCCTCGGTCGGCGGTTCGTGCCTACATGTTGCCCAAGGATCCCACGGACCCCAGGGGGCCCAGGGAAAGCGAATCGCTTAACGGCGAGGCTGCGCATACCGAGCGGTTCCCGGCGCACTACTGATACACAGACTAGATGCTCGACTCGTGGCGTGACGGACCAGCGAAGTCGGCCATTGTCGACTTCGTCGACACGGTCACGGCACCGGGCGGCCCGGACTTCGTGGCGCCCGCGGAACGGGTCGCGGTATTCGACAACGATGGCACGCTCTGGTGTGAGAAACCGGCCTACATTCAGCTGGATTTCCTGGTGCGCCGGCTGGCTGAGCAAGCCGCGGCGGACATCTCACTGAAGGACAAGCAGCCATACCGAGCCGCCGCGCTGGGGGATCTGTCTTGGTTCGGTGACGCCGTCACCAAGCACTACAACGGCGATGACTCCGCAATCAAAGTCCTTGCCGGGGCCATTCTTTCGGCCTATCAAGGGCTCACCGTCGAACAACATGCCCAGCGGGTCAAGGAGTTTTTCGCCGAGGCCACCCACCCGACCTTGAACCGCCCGTACACGGCCTGCGGATACCTGCCGATGGTCGAGTTATTGCGCTACTTGGAGGCCAACGGGTTCACCAACTACATCGCGTCAGGCGGCGGCCGCGACTTCATGCGGCCCATCACCACCCAGATGTACGGCCTATCGCCCGAGCGGGTCATCGGTAGTTCGGTGGGCCTCGACTTCAAGGACGGTCAGTTGCTGACCACCTCGCGGCCGGAGTTCCTGGACGACGGCCCGATCAAGCCGGTGCGGATCTGGGGACGCACGGGGCGGCGGCCGATCCTGGCGGCGGGCAACTCAAACGGCGATATCCAGATGCTTCAGTACACCCATTCTGGCAACCCGTCGCTGTGCTTGCTGCTGCTGCACGACGACGCCGGCCGTGAATTCGACTACGTCGCGGGCGCGGAAAAGTCGATCGAGGAAGCGAACGCGAGCGGCTGGTCGGTCATCAGCATCCGCAACTCTTGGACGACCGTCTTCGGGGACTAAGCGGTCCAGTCCCAAACTGACATGTCGCCCTTTGGATAGCCCTCGCACACGTCGGTGGCCTTGGCGACGACACCCTTGTTGTTGAAGAAGATCTTCGCCCAGTTGCTCCAGTGCGTCGCCACCTGCTCGTAATAGATGTCCGTCGCGGTGTCCTCGGAGTACTGCCGGCGGCCGGCAGAGTCCAAAGAGTAGAACCAGTGGATGCGGTCGATCGCGGACTGCTCGATGGGGAGCGGCCTGTTGTGGAAGTCGATCATGTACCGCTGGTAATAGATCGGGCTGGTGTCCCTGGCGGCCGCCAAATACTGTTCCGCGTCGCATGTCGTGGCGATCTGCCTGCGGGGTATCGGAAAGTCGTCCGTAGAGTCGGCTACCGCGGCCTTCGGGAAGGTCACAGCGGCGATGCTTAAAGCGAGGAAAACGGCGCCTGCGCGCAGGCTGGAGCTTGGCCGAAACATATTAGTCACCGTAGCACTTGCGAGGCACCGGATGTGCCGCCGGGGGGATATTCGTAGTGCAGCTCACTATGCATCGCGATCAGGCACGATGATGTGGGTGGGATCAGGCCGCAGCTCTGGCGGCGCCTGGCTGTAGTCGCCGAATGGGCCGTCACGGCGTTCGACGGCGGCCCGCACGCCCTGAGTTTCGGCGGTCCGGATGAAGTCGCGCGCGTCCGGGGTGTTGCGCATCAGGCCGTCGAGAATTCCACCCAGCGTCTGCGTGGACGCCAGGCCCATATTTTCGTAAGCCTGGTTGACGATCAGCTTCTGCGCCTGCAGCTGCGACAACGGGATTTGCGCCAGCTCGGCAGCGATCTCGGCGACGCGGGCTTCAAGGCGCTCGAACGGAACCGCCTCGTTGATCAGTTCGACCTCGGCGGCTTGGACACCGCTCAACGGCCGGCCGGTCAATGCGTGCCATTTCACCTTGGCCAGACTCAGCCGGTACAGCCACATGCCGGTCAGATAGGTCCCCCACATCCGGCTGTAAGGGGTGCCGATCACGGCGTCGTTGCTGGCGATGACTATGTCGGCGCACAGCGCGTAGTCGCTGGCCCCGCCCACGCACCAGCCGTGCACTTGTGCGATCACCGGCTTGGACGCTCGCCAGATGGCCATGA